>JAFGRD010000148.1 GCA_016935315.1 Pirellulales bacterium | reverse complement strand
CCGCGGAGGCCGATCCTCCCCGGCGACTGAAAACTGAGACTCGCAACACGACCAAGCGTCGCTCCCAGCCCGGAGCGACGCTTTTCTTTTGTGGTTGACTGGGCCGTCTTTGACTCGGTAGACTCTCGGCTGGATATTCACTGTCTTTCTACCGCGGAGAACGCCCAGCTTGTCTTGTGACAACCCCCGGGGACAATCATGCCCGACGCACCGACCCAATATCAGAACCCGTTGATCACCCGCTACGCCTCGCCGGAAATGAGCGAGCTCTGGAGCCCGCAGCGCAAATTCAGCACGTGGCGTCGGCTCTGGATCGCCTTGGCCGAGGCCGAGGCGGAGCTTGGCTTGCCGATCACGGCCGAGCAGATCGCACAACTGAAGCAGCATGTCGAGGACATCGACTTCGACGCGGCCCGGCAATATGAGCGGCGGCTGCGGCACGACGTGATGGCCCACGTGTATGCCTACGGCGACGTCTGCCCCGAGGCTCGCGCGGTCATTCACCTGGGCGCGACCAGTTGTTACGTGACCGACAACACCGATCTGCTGCTGCTTCGCGACGCGTTGCGCCTGGTCGGCGGCCGGCTGGCCGGGGTGATCGGCGCTCTGGGCCGCTTCGCCCGGCAGCACCGCGACCTGGCCTGCCTGGGCTTCACGCACATGCAGCCTGCCCAGCCGACTACGATGGGCAAGCGGGCCTGCCTGTGGGCATACGATTTGGCGCTCGACCTGGAGGAGCTCGAACACCGGCTGGCCACCCTGAAAGCCCGAGGCCCGAAAGGCACCACCGGCACCCAGGCGAGCTTCCTGAAGCTGTTCGAGGGCGACCACGACAAGGTTCGCCGACTCGAGGAACTCGTCTGCCGGAAGATCGGCTTCCAGCAGAGCTACGCGGTAACCGGCCAGACCTATCCACGGAAGATCGATTCGCAGGTACTGGGGGTGCTTTCGGGCATTGCCCAGAGCGCCCACAAAATGGCCACCGATATGCGGCTCTTGGCCCATCGCAAAGAGTTGGAGGAGCCCTTCGGCGAGGAGCAGATCGGCTCTTCGGCGATGGCCTACAAGCGGAACCCCATGCGAAGCGAGCGGATCTGTTCGCTGGCGCGGTTCGTGATGAGCCTTGAATCGAGCCCCGCACAGACGCTGGCCACGCAGTGGCTGGAGCGGACGCTCGACGACAGCGCCAACCGCCGGTTGGTCCTGCCCCAGGCCTTTCTGGCGATCGACGCCGTGCTGCTGCTGCTGCGGAACGTTTCGTCGGGCCTGGTCGTGTATCCGAAAGTGATCGCCAAACATCTCGACGCCGAGCTGCCCTTCATGGCCAGCGAGAACATCCTGATGGCCGCGGTGGCCGCCGGCGGCGACCGCCAGCAGTTACACGAGCGGATCCGGCGGCACAGCCAGGACGCGGCGGCGGTGGTCAAGCAGCAGGCTGGGCAGAACGACCTGCTGACACGGCTGGCCGCCGACGAGGCCTTCGCCGGAGTGGATCTGGCCGCCGTGCTCGAACCGTCCCAATTCGTTGGTCGTGCCCCGCAACAAGTGGACGAGTTTCTGGCCGACGTGGTGGAGCCGATTCGGGCGCGCTATCCCCAATCGCTCGACGCGGCGGCAGACGTGGAGGTCTGAACCGGGTTGCGGACCGCCGGGCCATGTCGCCAGGCGGCTACCGCTTCCGTCGGCATTGGGCGCACAGCCCCGTCACGAACATCCGGTGGCTGCTGACCTGGAAGTCGTGTTCTCCGGCCACCGCGTCGCGAATCCGCTCCAGCTCGGCGCTGTGGAATTCGATCAGCTTGTTGCACCTTTGGCAATAGAGGTGATCGTGGCTGGGATAGCCGTATTCGTGCTCGTAGACGCTGCGTCCGCCGAGGACCATCTTCCGCAGCATGCCCGACTCGACCAATTCGCCCAGCGTGCGATAAACGGTCGGTCGGCTCACCTTGCGCTGGGCGATCAACTCCTGAAGATGCTCGATCAACTCCTCGGCGTCAAAGTGGTCGTGATGGCTGAAGATGGTTTCGACGATCCTCTGCCGCTGCCGCGTGATCCGCTTGCCCCGGCTCTGTAGGAATTGGCCGAAACGTTCTACCGGTGGCAGCTTGACCTGGACCGACCCGAGCGAGAAGCTTTTCGACATGCTATCCGATTTCGTCCAGGAGCCGCTCGACGGCGGCGTCCAGCTTCTCCTGGGTCTCGTAGGTACCCTCGGCGATTTGGGCGCGGATCGCGTTGACCCGCTCCTGGCGAATCTCGGGAACCTGGTGCGATTGTTCCACCATGCGCGCTGCATCCGAAATCTGCAACTCGTCGCTGATCCGTGCCGAATCGGTTCGCGCTGCCGGCTGAGAAGGCCGGGAACTGTGTGGCGAGCCGAGCGGCTGGGGGCCGTGCAGATGAGTCGGGCCATAGATATGCATTCTTCTTCTCCCTTGGGGACAAGGCCAATCGGTCCCTCGAAATATAGTCTATTTCACCGGCGGCTCGCTGGCCTCATCCACCATGACTCTCCGAGCGGGCACGTCCACGTCAGCACCCCTGTCATCGGCCGACCGAGACCGTTGGTTTGAAGCAAACTGCAAACGCCCCTTTGGTATCGAAACCTGTCTCTTAATGACCTGTAACGCCTGTGACGCCGGCCCCCAGGCCAGGATGTTGCGTTGTGGAACACCGCGGTTCGCGGGCAACGTGTTACTGGTGAGTTTACACGACGTCTGCTCAGGTCGTATCCCTACAAACACTCTCATTGCGCCTGGGCACCAGATTCTATTGTGTACCAACGGGGCTCGGTGGCCAAGTGCAGTCCACCGCAATTCGCGCCGGCCCGTTCGTGTTGATATACGAATATCCACCGGCGTTGGTTCCCGAAAAACCGCTCCATTGTTCAGAGCCCATCCCGTCCCCTGCGGACTGCGGATTATAGGCGGTCGCCGGAATCTGGACAAGATCGACCAGCCGGGCGAAAAACATGCTGCGCATCTGCTCTTATGCTGCGAGCCGGGCCTTGGCCGATGGAACAAAAGGGTGTTATCCGCCGCTTGCGCGAAGCGTTACCCACCAACCACCCGAAAGCACTAGCTTGGGCGGGAATTGCCCGGGCGGCAGGCCCGAACCCCAAACCAATTCGGGCTGTCCTCCGTATAGATATATGGAACAGAGGGGATGCACGGGCCGGCAGAGCGTCACAGCGAGGTGACGCCAGGGAGGAGGACTCCGATGAAGAGCGAGAAGGCAAATGCTGCTCAGGATGTGATGATCGCCCGACATCACTGGGACGTACCGGTCCGGGTAGGGTTGCAGCCCTACGTGCAGTTTGTCCATCGGCTGGACGCCGAGCTGGAGAAACTGGTGGCCAAGTGGGCACACACGGCGGCCCCGAACACGATGGCATTGCGACGAATCCGGAGGTAGGGTGGCGGACGGCGAGAGCGTAGCGGCGGGCTCGCTCCGCGCTGAGGTTCAGTGTGAGCGGTGGGCTTACCGTCCGCCTTCCCTACCCCTGTTTCCTGAGTCTTGCTCGGCTCGCTGCAGCAGCCATGCGACGGCGGCCGCTTCCCGGTCTTCTTCTCCGTCGAAGAACGTCAGCTTCTCCGCCGCACCCGCCGCCCGGTAGGCGGCAGCCACGATCTTCGGTATTTCGCTCCCCGCGTCGGCCAGCCAAACCGGGCAGGGCGCCGAGAGGGCCACAAAGGCGGGAAGATCGCCGTATTTGGCCCCGCCGGGCAGGAAGTCCGGGTCGTCGATCGCGGTTAGCCTGGCGAACCGGAAACCGGCCATGTCGATCACCGCCCTATCGATCGCTTCGCCCGCCTGGGCCCGGGCCGCCGCCACCCAGTGTCCGGCTCCCCGCAGCCCGACCAGATCGACACGCTTGGCCTTCAGTTTTTCGCTTCGGGCGGCCGCCACCAGCGAGAGGATATCGTGAACGCGGCGAGAGAACGTCGGGTGGTTGTAGCCGAAGGTATAGCCGGCATAGTCGTCGCGGACCAGCGGGGCCTTGGCCAGGGGGTGGCCGTTGGGGGTGAATTCGCCTTGGCCGAACAGGTCGGCCCCGGCCACGCACGCCCCGGCCGCCAGCAGCCTGCGGATCGCGGGCCTCGGCTGCCCGTGATCGTCCAGCAGCGCTTGCTTGCCCAGAGCGTCGATCCAGATTACAATCTGCCCGTTGAGGGGCTGCCCTTCTTCCGGCACCAGGCACAGCACGGGTAATTCCGCGCCGGTCTGCGCGTCGCTCAGCAGTGCGGTCACCAGGCCGCCCTCTCGCCGGTTGGGCTTCAGGCGGTCGGAGACTTTCACCGAACCCGGCCCGGGCAAACCACGACCGATCATCACGTCGACCGCCCCGCCGACGACGCGGCGATACGCGGCCAGAGACTCCCCATCGGTCGGCGCCAAGGCGGCCATCTGCGTGCGGGAGTCCTCCGTGATCCAGCGAAGCAGCGCCCGCTCGTGATCGTCGCCGCCAGGAGGTCGGGGGTGTTCCCGGTCGAAGACCGACATCTCCTCTCGCGTCAGCGGCTGGAAGTCTTCCTCGATGATCGGCTCGTCGGCGCCCAGCTTCAGGTGCTTGTTGAGCCAGCCGTACATCACGGCCCGGCTGACGTAGTTGTAGTTGTGGCCGAACTGCAGCAACGGCTTGGCCATCACCAGGTCTTCGACGCCGAGCATCCGGTAGTGCCGTTCCAACTCCGGCAGTCCCTTGCTGGCGATTTCCTTGGTCCAGTCGTCGGCGGCCGTCATGCCCAGCGGGCGTGGCGCAAACAGGGCGGCAAACTCGACGTTGCTGGTGCCGATCCGCAGGTAGCAGGCGTTCTCGCACGTGCAGCCACCCTGCATCGCGGTCGAGACCATCACGGCCGGAAAGGCCACCGCCGGCCGCGGATCGATCGCACAGAGCATGAAAGTCTGCGTGCCCCCGCCACTGGCGCCGGTGACGGCGATCCGCACGGGGTCCACGTCGGGTAACTCGGAAAACCAGTCGAGCACGCGGATCGAATTGTAGGTTTGTAGCCCCATCATGTTTTGCAGCCGGGCCTCCGCCTGCGGGCTGAAGTAGCCCCAGTTCTCCGCCGTGTTCATCTGCTCTCGCACTCCCGGCCCGTGCGACAGCTGCTGGCTATCGGCATAGCCGACCATGTCGTACTGGAACACCACGCAGCCCATCCTGGCAAGCTGCACGCATCGGGCTTGAATCGGGTAGCGCCCGCCGCCGGAGAATTTCTCGGCCCCGTCCTCGATCTCCTGGCGGACCTTCTCCCTCCCCGCGTCGTAGAAGCGGCCCCTGGCCCAGTGCCCGTGGGGACACAGCACGCCCGGCAACCGGCCGCTGCGTCCCTTGGGCCGATACAGACTGCCGCTGACAAAATGGCCGGGAAAGCTCTCGAGGTAGACCTTCTCCACCGTGTACTCCGGCCGCTCGACCTTGCCGTGCAGCACGGCGTTGGCCGGCGTTTTGGTGGGCATCGGCCACAGCCCGGTGGCCACCAGCATCTGACGCCGTACACGCTCGCTGCGCCGGGCCCATGGTTCGGGCGACTCGCAAGGCACGAAGGGGAAATACCCGTTGAGATCCTTCAACTTCTCCAAGCGGGCGTCGTGGGGAAGTTGGCCTTCGGGCAGCACGCGAGGTGCCTCGGCCCGGGCCACGGCCAGCGGCCACAGCAGGATCAACCAGACAAGCAGCCGCAACGGCGGCAACGGCAGGGCGTGTGAGTCCAGTCGCATGGGAGCGTCCTCCAGCAGGAGCGGATGATCGATACGACGTCGGCCGCACGGGCTCTGCCGAGACGCCCAACGCCAGATGATAGTTATACTCGCCCCAGAGCCGGTTGCCAACTATTTCGGCTGGCCACAAGGCAAGCCGTCGAGGCGACCTCGGCTTGAAGCAGAGATGGCAGGAGAAGGTGGTCCAACGCCGCTATCGCGGAAGGCAGCGCGGCCAAGCCGTGTTACGGATTGCCGACCGAGTCGCGCGCCTCACTGCAAATGTCTCGCAACTCGGGCAACGAAACGTCCTCGAGCCGCTTTCCGCGCTGGTCGAGCCGCTCGTTGATCTTCACAACCGTTTCCTGCATCACGGCGTGCGTCTCGTGGCTCCCGCCACAGAGAACGAAGTTCTTTCCTCGCGTCAGACGCGTGTGCCCGTCGTCGTTGTCGAAGGCTAACCCCAGCAAGGCGGCAGATTGGCGTTTTGGTTGCGAAGCTCTCACGGTGCTCCCTCGGCTTGGCCTTCCCGACAGCGGGCTTGGCGGGCAGATCATGCTTTTTCCACATGACCCCATTCTATGCGCCATCGACATTCCCGTCACGCCACGTGAGTCGCGTTTGGTGGGGAACGCGAAAGAAACCGCCCTGCAGGGCGAGGGGGGCGAGGCCACGGCACGGGGTGGGTTCGATCCCTGCGCCAAACGCGCCTCAGCACGGGGCGGCCACCCCTGCGCAGAGGCCGAACACAATCGCTACGACTTGCGTCCGAAGAATTGCCGCAACACGTCGTCCGCCGCCGCACGGCTGTCGGCGGAGGACGGCTTCTTGGCCTTCTGCGTGCGACCCGCGAAGCCGTGGGCCTTGTCCTTCTCGGCCTTCTTCTTCGAAGGATCCTCCGGAGGAACAACCTGCGTGTCGCCGACGGTCGTCTCGGCGGTGGGCACGGACATCATGGGCCTAGTGTCGCCCACGCGGGTGGAACCGCCCGGATCCCCTTGTTCATCGCCGAGCAGATCGAAGATATCCACTTCGTCGTCCTCTCCGGCGGCCGACGCGACGGTTCGCGCCGCTGCCTCTTGGACGCTGTGGACCTTGGGCTTCTTCTTGCCACCCACCGGGACGGATAGCTCGACCTCGAACTCCAGCGGCCCAAACTTCAACCGGTCACCGTTCTTCAACTCCTGCTCGATGTGGATCTTTTCGCCGTTGACGCAAGTGCCGTTCTTGCTGCCGAAATCGCGCACGGCCACGAATCCATCCTCGACCAGGATCACCGCGTGATGCCGGCTGACCAAATCGCTTTGAGGCCGAAGTTGGCAATCGTCGGCGCGGCCGACGAAAAACTTAGGCCCCGCGACGGGTATCTTCTCCCCGTCGTGGTTCCCCCCAACGACGATGAGTTTCACTTCCATTGTCTCGCCTATTCCGCAGAGGACACCGAGTGAAGAACGTGTGATTAGAGCAGATAACGTTGCCTCTGGGATGGACTTGCCAATATCACGCGACCCGAAAGCGAACGGCCGGCACCGCACTATGGGAAACAGGGCGCCGTCGAAGCACCACCCGCCAGCCTTGATATTAACAGTATTGCGGGTGAAAGTCAAAACAGGCGGAACGAATATTTCTGCGGAGGCCTGTCCCGATGTTCATTCCAACGGTCCGAGACATACCGGTTTTCTGCCAATCCTGCTACCTCATCTCGTTGCTGGTCCCTGAGCGGCTCTTCCTGCCAGTCCGCAGCGAGGCATTTACCCAGCATGTCCCGCCAGACCCGCAGGAGGTCATCCAGGGCGACCTTCTTCTTCGTAAGCTCTTCTATACCAAGCACTTCCGGTGCCATCCGCGAGCGTCGCAACAGTACGCTCCCATGCTGCAGGACGGCCCCTCGCCGTCGGCGCTGAGCGCTGCCGGCAATCTTGGCCGCGTCCAGCAGCACGTCGCCGACCGAGCGCCGCTGAAAGCAGAGAAATGGTTGCCGATGGGACTCGGCTTGCGGTGGTTGGGCCTCGGATGCAATGCCCCCCTTCTGGACGGATTGTGTCTTGTACAGTGCCGCGTCAATGCCCAACTCGGCCAGCGTCCGGATCAGGCTGCCGTGGACCGTCTGGTAAAGCGTGTTCCGCCGGATCGCCAAGGGATGTCCCCCGGGAACGGCCAAACTGTAGGTCAACTCGACGTCATGCACGATCGCCCCGCCGCCGGTCAACCGCCGCACGATCGGGCAAGCCATGCTGGCGGTGTGTTCTCGACGATCGGCGATCCGCTGAAAATAGCCCAACGACACCGTCGGCTCGCTCCACTGGTAGAAACGGCAGCAACAGCGGCCTTGCGCGGCCGCCTGCTGCAACAGCACCTGGTCGACCGCCATGTTCCATGCCCCGGGCCGCGGCGGGTCTATCAGCAGTTGCCACCTGGTCTTACTCGATGCGCCGGACACGTTCAGCAAAAGCACGTTGGGCATTCTTGTGGCTCGAACGGCGGCTACGGAGCCGTCTTGGCTTCCGCAGCCCAGCAGAGGATTGGGTTCCGCGCGGCCTGCACTTCGTCCGGGCGGCTGATCGAAGTCGTGTGCGGTGCGTCGTGCAACAATTCGGCGTCTTCCTCGGTGATCCGAAACAGCGTCTCGGCGAAGGCGTCCAACGTGGCCTTGCTCTCGGTCTCGGTCGGCTCAATCATCATCGCCTCGCGGACGATCAATGGAAAATAGACCGTGGGGGCGTGAAAGCCGTAGTCCAGCAGCCGCTTGGCGACGTCCGCGGCAGCGATCCCGCGATCGGCTTTCAGCTTCGCGCCCGAGGCGACGAACTCGTGCATGCATCGATCCCCTTGGGGCACCGGTACGATGTGCTTCACCCGGGCCAACAGGTAGTTCGCATTGAGCACGGCATTCTCGGCCACGCGTCGCAGACCGTCGGGTCCGTGCGTCATCAGGTAGCAGTACGTGCGGATCAGCACGCCCGTGTTGCCGAAAAAGCTGCGGACTCGGCCAATCGACTTGGGACCGTTCTGGTCGAGCCGATAGCCGCCGGCGTCCTTCACCACGATCGGCCCGGGCAAGTAGGGCGCCAGCTTTTCGGCCACGGCGATCGGCCCGGCCCCCGGCCCGCCTCCGCCATGCGGGCCACTGAAGGTCTTGTGGGGGTTGTAGTGCATCAGATCGGCGCCGAAGTCGCCGGGCCGCGTGATGCCCAAAATGGCATTCATATTTGCCCCGTCCAGATACACCAAACCACCGGCGTCGTGGACCATCTGTGTAATCTGCCCGATGTGCCGTTCAAATATCCCCAGCGTGTTGGGATTGGTGATCATCAACACGGCCGTTTGTTCGTCGAGCTTCGCGGCCAGATCCTCCAGGTCCACGAAGCCGCTGCCGGTGCTCTTGACGGCCAGCGCGCGAAAACCGGCTACCGTGGCGCTGGCCGGGTTGGTGCCGTGGGCGCCGTCGGGAATCAGGACCACGGACCGTTTCCGGCCCAGGTCGCGGAAGAAGGCCGCGGCTACCAGCAAGGCGGTCATCTCGCCATGGGCCCCGGCCGCCGGCTGAAGCGAGACGGCGGGCAGCCCGGCAATCTCGACCAGCATCTGCTGCAACCGGTAGAGCAGCTCCAACAGCCCCTGTAGCTGCGAGACCGGCTGATAGGGGTGCAAATCGATCATGCCCGGCAGAGAGGCCAGACGCTCGTTCCGCTTGGGATTGTACTTCATCGTGCACGAGCCCAGCGGGTAGAAGTGCGTGTCGACGGACATATTCAGCGTGGAGAGATTCACGAAGTGCCGCACGATATCCGGCTCGGCCAGTTCCGGCAGGGGCGGCGGTTGCGGTGCCATCGCCTCCCGTGGCAGCAGCTCCTCTACCGGCTGCATAGGCACGTCGCAATCGGGTAGCTGGACCGCCCGGCAACTCGGCTTCGACATCTCGAACAGCAGTTGCGTGGCTCGCGTGTTCCGCATGGTGTGTTCCTGGTGCTATCCTGTCTTCCACAACTCGGCCAAGCGGTCGATCTCTGCTTTGGTCCGCTTCTCAGTCACGGCGATCAAGAGGCAATCGGCAAGCTGCGGATACCATCGGCCCAGCGGCACCCCGGCGAAGATCCCTGCCTTCTCGGCGACCTGCAAGAGTTGCTCCACGTTTCGGCCCTCTGCCCGCACCGCAAACTCCTTGAACGTGGGCCGATCGAACGCCGGTGAAAGCACCGCCGGGCTGCAAAGTCGCTCTGCGGCGTAGCGAGCCTTCCGCAGACACAGCTCGCCTACTTGCCGCATGCCGGTCGGCCCCATCAACGCCAGGTAGACGGTTGCCCGCAAAGCCAACAGCCCCTGGTTCGTGCAGATGTTGCTGGTTGCCTTCTCACGGCGGATATGCTGCTCGCGGGTTTGCAGCGTCAGCACCCAGCAGCGTTTTCCGCGACGGTCGGTGGTCTGGCCGACCAGTCGGCCGGGCATGCGGCGGACGAATTCTTCTCGGCAGGCCATGATTCCCAGGTACGGCCCGCCGAAGGACATCGGGTTGCCCAGCGATTGCCCCTCCGCCACCACGATGTCGGCCCCGTAGTCCCCCGGGCGTTTCAACAGCCCAAGACTGATCGGATCGACTGTGGCCACCAGCAAAGCCCCCGACCGATGGGCGATCTCGGCCAGCGATTCCACGTCTTCCAGGCAACCGAAGAAATTGGGGTGCTGCACCAAGACACAGGCCGTCTGGTTGGTGGCGGCTGCTTCGACCTGGTCGGGCGATACGGTTCCCTCGGGCGTTCCGACGGTGATCAATTCGGTGTCGAGATTGGCCAGATACGTTGCCAAGACCTCGCGATACTCGGGATGGACGCTTTCGGCGACGACCACACGACCGGACCGCCGCGTGGCATGCATGGCCATCATCACGGCCTCGGTTGCCGCGCTGCCGCCGTCGTACAAGCTTGAATTCGAGACGTCCATGCCGGTCAACTGCGTGATCAGCGTCTGATATTCGAACAGGGCCTGCAGGTTGCCCTGGCTGGCCTCGGCCTGGTACGGGGTGTACGACGTGTAGAACTCGCTTCGGCCAGCGACGAAATCGACCACTGCCGGGATGAAGTGGTCGTAGCTGCCGCCGCCGAGAAAGCAGACGCCCTGACCGGCCGGAGTGTTGCGGGCCGCCAATTCGGCCATGTGCGTGCTGAGCGGCAGCTCGCCCAGCGCCGCTGGCAGGTTCAGGTCCCGCCCCAGCCGCAGCTCGGGCGGGACCATCTCGAACAACTCATCCAGCGAGGCGACGCCGATGGCATCCAGCATCGCCTGCCGATCGTCAGGGGTGTTGGGAACGTAGGGCATGCTTCAACTCGTTGCCGGGAGACGCGGATGGGTGCTTCCGAACCGATGGCCGGCCCGGTCCGCTCGTCCATTGCTTCAGTGTTGCGATTCTTCCTCGCACTGCTTCCGATAGGCCGCGAAGGCGAACAGATCGGCCAGCCCCGCATCGTCGCTGACCTTGATTTTCACCAGCCACCCGGCCCCGTAGGGATCCTCGGCCAGCGTCTCAAGCTTCTCGACAATCGGACCGTTGACCTCGGCGATCTGGCCGTCGACCGGACTGTAGAGGTCGCTGACGGCCTTGACCGATTCGATTTCGCCGAACGGCTCGCCGGCCGAGACCGCACGGCCGACCTCGGGCAATTCGACGAAGACCAGGTCGGTGAGCAGGTCCAAGGCAAAGGCCGAGAGCCCCACCGTGGCGGTCTTGGTACCGGACGAATCAGTTTCCACGTGCACCCATTCGTGCGTTTTGCTGTAGAGCAGTTGTTCCGGCGTCACTTGTGCTTTCCTTTGGGATTGCGGCGATAAAAGGGGAGCTTCACCACGTTGGCCGGCTCCAGACGGCCCCGGATGTCGACGTCGACCCGCGTGCCGGGTTGGGCGTATTCGGGCGTCACGTAGCCCATGGCGACCGGCTTCTCGAACGTGGGCGAGTACGACCCACTGGTCACCTGGCCAATCGGCCGACTCTCGGCCAGGATCATACAACCTTGCCGGGGGACCCGACGGCCGGCCATCTCCAGCCCGATGCGCTGCGATTCCAGCGGCTGTTGTTTCAGCCGCAACAGGGCGTCGCGGCCGGGATAGTCCAAGTTATGGAGTTCACAGGCGAAACCCAAACCGGCCTGGAACGGATTGACCTGCTCGGTCAGTTCGTGCCCGTACAAGGGCATGCCGGCTTCCAGTCGAAGTGTATCCCGCGCGCCAATCCCGGTCGGCAGACCCCCGAGCGGCCGGGCCGCTTCGAGCAGCGCCTGCCATACCCCGGGGGCGACGCCCACGCCCAGAATCAACTCGAAGCCGTCCTCGGCGGTATACCCAGTTCGGCTGATGATGCCCCCTTGCCGTCGCCCGGCAGGGTGCAAGATCCGTATCTCCGCTCCCGTATAATAGGGCATCTCGTCGAGGTCCGCATCGACAAACGGCCGCAACAGGTCCAGCGATCTGGGACCCTGAATGGCAATCATCGCCCAGAGCCGCGTGACGTCCCAATAGGCGACTTCTTGCCCCGGAAATTGGGCCAATTCCTTGGGCAAGTGGGCGTTGATCCAGTCGACCAGCTTCAGGCGGTTCACACCGTTGGCTACCACCACGTAGAATGGCTGGGCCTTTGCATCGTGGAAGTGGCCGACGAGCACATCGTCGAGAATGCCTCCCTCGTCGTTGGTCACCAGCGAATAGCGAAGGTGGCCGGGATTGAGGTCGCCGATCCGCCGCGTCAACAAATGGCCAAGGAAATCCCCGGCGCCGGGGCCCTCGAAGCGGAAATGGCTCATGTGGGTGATGTCGCAAAGCCCGACCGCGCTGCGCGTCGCCAGGTGTTCCTCGATGATCGACGTGTACTGCACCGGCATGGCCCAGCCGGCGAATTCGACCATGCGGCCGCCGTGGGCAACGTGCCAATCGTAGAGCGGAGTGTGTAGCGGGGTGTAAAAGGTGCTTGTCATCAGGCGGCGAGTCCGTTCGATTCGGTGGTCGGGCAGCGGGAAGAAAACCCGCTGCCGGATGTCGGCAAAACCATGATTGTAACGAGCGGTTCCGTTTTGGCCAGGGCGTCCTCCGGGCTTCGTGTCTCGGCAAAACCCGGCGCGCCGTATGGCGGGGGCACAGCGAAGCGGTACTCCAGTGCCCCGTCGCTTCAGGACTCCACGCCTGGGGGTTCGCGGCGTTCAGCCACCAACCACCCACCCGGCCGATTGGCATGAGGCCCAGGCCGCTATCAGCGCCTTTGCCGAGAGCTGCCGCCCTTGCCTCGCCCCTTCTTCTTGGCTTTCTTCGCGTCGCGCGTCCTCCTCGCACCAGCACCTTGCCTTGAAGCCCCTGCCGCCGGCCGTTTCGTGCGCTGCACCAGCCGGAAATCAAGTTCGCGGCGTTCCAGGTCGACTCTCGCCACCTCCACTCGCAACAGATCGCCAAGGCGATAGCAGTTGCCCGAGCGGTAGCCGGCCAGGGTGTGGGTGGCCCGGTCGAAATGATAGTAGTCGTCCAGCAGCGAATCGGCGTGAACCAGCCCTTCGGCCGGCAGTTGCACGCCCTGCACGAACAGCCCGAAGCTTTCCACGCCTGTGACGACTACGTCCATCTGCTGGCCGATTCGCCCGTTGAGATAGTGCAGCAGTTTGAGCTTGGTCAGCTCGCGCTCGGCCGACTCGGCCCGCTGCTCGCGGTCGGAGCAGTGCTGGCCCAACACGACCAACTCGTCCATGTGGTCGCGCGGCTGGCGCCCGGCGAGCATCGCGTCGATCAGCCGGTGGACCGTCAGGTCGGGGTAGCGACGGATGGGCGAGGTAAAATGGCAATAGCAGTCGCTGGCCAAGGCGTAATGGCCCTCCTCGGCGGGGCTATAGACGGCTCGCTGCATCGAGCGCAGCGTCGCGAAATTGACCGCGTGCTGCTCCGGCTGCCCCTCGACCCGTTTGAGCAGCTTCTGCAGCTCGAATCGGCTTTCCAGGCTCTCGACCTGAAAACCCAATTCGGTGACGAACTCGGTCAGTGCGGCGAGCTTCCGCGGCGTAGGCGGCTCGTGGATCCGGCGCAGAAACGGCAGCGCCTTGTCGCGCAGCAGTTCGGCCACCGCCTCATTGGCCGCCAGCATGAACTCCTCGATGATCTGGTGGCTCTCGGTGTTTTCGACGACATGGGCCCCCGACACGCGGCCCTGCTTATCCAGCTCGATCTTCACTTCGGGCATCGTCAGTTCCAGGGCCCCATGCTGCATCCGCCGGCGGCGCAGGGTCATGGCCAGCTCGTGCATGCGGCCCAGCAGGTCGTGGACCTTCACTCCCAGCCTCCGCCGCCAGGGGGCCGGATCGACCAGGAATTCGTCGACTTGTTCGTAGGCCAGCCGTTTGTCGCTTCGGATAGCGGCCGTGTGCAGCTCCGCCCCCACGCGCTGCCCCTGGGCCGTGAATTCGATCATGGCCGACTTGGTGTAGCGGACCTTCTTCGGTTGCAGGCTGGCCAGACTGTTCGAGATCACCTCCGGCAACATGGGGATCACTCGATCCGGCAGATAGACGCTGGTGGCCCGGCCGAAGGCCTCGCGATCCAGGGCGGTCTTCGGTCGTACGAAGTGCGACACGTCGGCGATGTGGACCCCCAACAGCCAGTGGCCGTTGTCCAAACGCTCCAGCGAGATTGCGTCGTCGAAATCACGGGCGTCGATCGGGTCGATCGTCACCACGGTCTCGCCGGTCAAGTCGAGACGCCCTTCGGCAATCGACTCGTCGAAGGCGTCGGCCGCTGCTCGGGCTTCGTCCAGGGCATCCTCGGCGAACTCCTCGGGCAGGCTGAACTCGCGGATGATCGACAGCGTGTCGACGCCCGGCTTTGCCCGCGGGCCCAGCACCTCGGTGATCACGCCCTCGCCCTCGTGCATCGGCGAGGGGAAGCGCACCATCTCGAAGACGACTTTGTCGTCGGGCTGGGCGCTCTTGGCCCCGGGATCGCCGACCTGGATCGCCTGCACAAACAACTTGCCGTCGACCCGCACATACGCCGTTCCAGCCAACTCGAAATAGGTGCCCACGAACTGGTGTGTCTGCCGCTCGATGATCTCGACGATCTCGCCCCGCGGTCCCGGCTCTCGGCCGCGGCGCTTCGAGAGTTGGACCAGCACGACATCGCCGGTTGCGGCGTCGCGGGTCCGCTTGGCGGGAATATAGATGTCCTGGACCTCCGCGTCTGGCGTGGAAGGAGCCGTAGGCCGCACGAACCCGAATCCCTTCTGCGTCCGCGAAAACACGCCGACCACGCGGTTGCTATGCGCTTTGGACGCACCGGACGCACCGGACGCATCGGGCGCATCGGGCGCATCGGCCGCCCCGATCAGGTGATTGGCCCCGTAGACGAGTTGCCCCCGGCGAACCAGGCCCTTGACCGCCCGCTTTACTTCGGCCGCCTGGGCCTTGGGCACCCGCAGCCGTTCGGCGATCACCCGCGGCTTGACCGGCCGGTAGCCGGGGCGGCTGACCAGTTCGAGAATCTTCTGCTCAAGTTCGAGCGCTTCCATCGCGGTACCCGATTGCGGCATACGAGCCGGGACGAACTTCAATTCGCCCGGTCGTTTGTTCCCTTGTAGAGCTTCCGACTGAGATTGGGGTGGTAGTGCGTCCAAGGGCTGTCCACGTTCGGATCGTCTCGCATCAGTTGGTCGAACGAGTTGATCTTCGCGTCGAGATTGTCGAGGAAACAGAGCGCCACCGCCTCCAGCGTCATCGGCAGCTTGGGGCTGCCGAATTCGTACTCGCCGTGGTGGCTGACGAGCATGTGCTTGATGCGCAACACGGTCTCCTCGGGCATCGGCTCGCCGGATAGCTTCTCCGCCTCGCGGACCTTCTCCTCCAACATGCCCACGGCCATCACCAGGTGGCCGATCAGTTGGCCTTCGTCGGTATAGACCATTTCCCGATCGTAGCCCAGCTCGTCGATTTTGCCGATGTCGTGCAGGAAGGCCCCGGTCAGCAGCAGGTCGCGATCGATCTGGGGATAGCAGGGGCAGATCCGCAAGACGACCTCCATCAGGCCTACCACGTGCTGAAGCAACCCGCCGTGGTAGGCGTGGTGGTTCTTGATTCCGGCGGGCGCCCGGGTGAACTTCGCCATGAACGCTTCGTCCAGCAGGAAACACTCGGCCAGGTTCTGCAAATGGGGATTGGCCATGCCGCGGAGCATTTCGCCCAACCGCAGCAGCAACTTGTCGACTTCCACCTGGGCCACGCGCGTGAAGTCGTCTTCGTTGACCTCTTGGGGATCGACCTTCGCCAGCCGCGTGGCAATCAGTTGCATGGCTCCCTGGAACAGTTGCGCCGTCCCCTCGACGCGCACATAGTCGCCGTCGCCGAACGATTTGTAGACCCCTTCGGTGGCGTTCCACATCCGGGCGCTGATCGCCCCGGTTCGGTCGGAAAGCTCGACCTGCAGATAGAGGTTTCCACTGCGATTGGGACGGAGTTGCTTGGCGGAGGCAAGGAACACCTCGTCGACGGGATCTTTGTGGCCGAGTTCGTTGACGTAGCGTCGCGACATCGGGGGCCTTTCTGCGGACGGTCTCAGGGGAAAAAGAGAGAAACCCAAGGGGTGAAAACAGAATTGTAGGACCGCGGACGGTCCTCCGCAAGGGGGACGAGTGCCGGCACCTCCGGTCCCGCCACCGCGCTGACCCGCCGGCGGCCCCCCTTGCCCCGCCCCGGCGTTCCGTTCTACAATATCGCCTCTCGCTGGTTTTCTTCACGTTGCCCCCCGGATCGCATCATGCTCTGGACCAAGACCTTCATTCCGACCATGAAAGAGACGCCCGAAGGGGCGGAAATCCCCAGCCATGTCCTGATGCTTCGCGCCGGGCTGATCAGTCAGGTAATGGCAGGTGCCTATTCCTACTTGCCGCTGGGGCTCCGTTGCTTGCGGAAGGCCACCCAGATCGTTCGCGATGAAATGGACGCTGCCGGAGCGATCGAAATGGCCATGCCCTGCATGTCGCCCACCGTGCTCTGGGAACGGACCGGTCGGGTCGGTGCCTTCGGCGACGTGCTGGTCTCCTTCTCGCTGCCGCGGCAGAGCCGCAAGGTTCGCGTTACCTTGGGGCCCACGCACGAGGAGATCATCACCGACATGGCGTCGCGGCAGATCTCCAGCTATCGCCAGATGCCGATCACGCTGTATCAGATCACCACGAAGTTCCGCAACGAGGAGCGGCCCCGGTTCGGCGTGCTGCGGACCAGCGAGTTCCTGATGAAGGATGCCTACAGCTTCGACGCCACGGTCGAATCACTCGGCGAAAGCTATCGGAAGATGTACGACGCCTATTGCCGCATCTTCGAGCGATGCTGTCTCGACTACCTGCCGGTCGAGGCCGAAAGCGGCCCGATCGGCGGCGACGCCAGCCACGAGTTCATGATCCCGGCCGACAACGGCGAAGACACGCTGTTGCACTGCGCCCAGTGCGGCTACGCGGCCAACCAGGAACGGGCGGAAATCGGTACGCTCGACGCGACCCGCCCCGATGTCCCCTTGGCGGATCGCAGCAAGGTCGATACGCCGGACTGCACCACCATTGAGCAGGTCAGCAGCTTCCTGAAGTGCCGGCCACAGGACCTGATCAAGACGTTGATCTACGTGGCCGATGGGAACCCCATCGCCGTGCTGATCCGCGGCGACCACGAAGCCAACGAGGGCAAAATCCGCCGGGCCGTCGGCGCCCGGAGTATCGAGCTCGCCGACCCCGACGTGATCGTCAAGGTGACCGGCGCGCCGGTTGGCTTTGCCGGGCCCGTCGGCATGGCAGAGAAGATCCCCCTTTGGGCCGACCGCGACGTGCAGCGGACGGTCAACGCGGTCGTCGGCGCCAACCAGCGAGACGCCCATCTGACGGGCGTGAACCTCGACCGCGATTTTCAGGTCGACTGTTTCGCCGATCTCCGCAACGCCGTCGGCGGCGACCCCTGCCCGCGCTGCAGCAGCAAGCTGGCCCTGCGCTACGCCATCGAGGCCGGCCACGTCTTCAAGCTGGGCACCAAGTACTCGGAAGCCTTGGGGGCCAGGTTCCTCGACGCCAAGGAGCAACTCCACCCGATCATCATGGGCTGCTACGGGATTGGCGTGAACCGTATCCTGGCCGCGCTGATCGAAACCAGGCACGACGAGAACGGCATCGTTTGGCCGGTCGCCTTGGCTCCCTACGAAATCCTGCTGGCGCCCCTGAATGTCGCCGATGACGCCACGATGCAAACGGCCAACCGGCTGCACGACGAGCTGGCGGCCGCCGGCATCGAGGTCCTCTTGGACGATCGGGACGCTCGGGCCGGCGTGAAGTTCAAAGACGCCGACCTGGTTGGAATCCCCTTGCGCGTGGTTCTCGGACCCCGCGGTCTCAAGCAGGGCCAGCTCGAGGTCAAGTGGCGCTGGGAAGACCAACCGGAAATGATGGATCTCGACGGGGCCGCCGACGCCTTGGCCGCGCTGATCCGAGAGGAGCGCCACGGCGCGGCTCGTTTCAAGTCTCGCTAGGCGAGACGGACCGCCGTGTGCTCTATCGCACCTCGTCCAGGCCCACCGGACGCCGCTCGGTAGCCGCCAGCAGCGCCGCTTCCAGCACGCGCTGCGTTTGGTAGGCGTCTGCGAAGTCGGGAATCGGCACGGTCGGCTCTTCCCCGGCCAAAACACGCAGGATGTCGTAGGCCTGGTTCGTGAAACCGTGCTCGTAGCCAATGATGTGGGCGTCCGGCCACCAGTTGGCCACGTAGGGATGGTCGCCGCCATGGGTGCACATGATCGTCGTCCAGCCCTGGACGGCCCGGGGCAGCGTGGCGTCGTAGTACTCCAGCTCGTTCATCCGCTCGAAGTCGAACTTCACCGAGCCCTTGGTGCCGTTGATCTCGAACGTGTTGCGGTTCTGGTTGCCGGTGGCTTGTCGGGCGGCCTCGAAGCTGGCCACCGCGCCGCCGGAGAATCGAGCCAGGAACAAGACCGCGTCGTCGACCGTCACCGGGCCCTTGCCGCCGGCCGACTGGCCACCGTCCGCAATCCCGCCGCCGGCCACGCCGCCGGCCTCCATCCGCTCCTGGATGAACGTCTCGGCGATCGCGCCGACAATTTCCGTGATTTCCTGGCCGGTCACGAAGCGGGTCATGTCGATGATGTGCGCGTTCAGGTCGCCGTGTGCCCCCGAGCCGGCCAACTCCTTCTTGAAGCGCCAGAGCAGCGGAATCGATTCGTCGGCCCAGTCCTGCAGATACGTCGCCCGCACGTGCCGAATCTCGCCGATCCTGCCGTCCTTAACCAACTGATGCGCCAGGCCCACAGCCGGACAACGGCGGTAGTTGAACCAGACGAACGTCTTGACGTTGGCCGCCTTGGCGGCTTCGACCATCTCTCGGGCGTCGGCCAGCGAGCCGGCGATCGGCTTCTCGCACGAACACGGCTTGCCGGCGGCAATCGCCGCTTTCGCCACCGGGGCGTGCATGTAATTCGGCGTCACCACGTCAACCAGCCCGATCTCGGGAGACTTGACCAACGCCTCCCAGTCGGTCGACGCATTTTGCCAACCCCAATTCTCGGCGAACGCCTGAGGATTCTCTTCCGGTTGGCCGAACACGGTGTGCATCACCGGCTTCACCGGCGGTTGGAAAAACTTGGCGACCTGCCCCCAGGCGTTCGAGTGCGAACGACCCATGAAGCCTTGCCCGATCAGGGCCACGTTGATTGTCGACATAGCAGACTCCTTGAACACGCAGAATCGACTTCGCTAACTTACCGATTTCCACTCGATGAACCGCGGTTATAGACCGATTCCTTCGCGGCTGCAAGGGGCCCGGGCACCTGCCGCCGAAAAACGGGTCGTTGCGTGTGGACGTGCCGGCCAGCAGCCGGACGGGACACCGCGGGCGGTCTGCCTGCCGCGTGGCTGCCCCCTGCCCCCTGGTCATTCAACTCAGTCGGCTTCTGGCCCCTGCCCGCATTGCACTCCCCCAAACGTGTGGCAGCCAGTCTCGCCGCCTGCCCGCCACGGTGACGATCTCGGCCGCTCCGAGAAGAATCTATGGAACCAGACGCCAAAAGCGGATAACATAAGTAGAGCAGGTCGGCACTGGACTGGAGAGGTCGGCACGGCACCAGATACGAGCCGGAATCCCGGCCCCGGCGCTCTCGGTGCTTCCCCCCGGGCGACTTGTCTTGTTGCTTTGGAACTTACCGTGTTTTCTTGGAACATCCGAGGAGGCCCCGTCATGTTTCACAGATTTCGACATCACCGCATCGTGTGGTTGGCCGTCGGCCTGATCGGCGGGCTGGCCCTGAGCTCCGTCTGGCCCGAAACCCCGTTGCACGCCGTGGCAACCGACCGATTTGACACGTTTGCCATGGCCACCGGACCGTTGGACGAGAACGTCGAAGCGGTCTTCTTCCTCGATTTTCTTACGGGTGACCTCCGGGCGGTCGCGCTGGGTAAGCAGGGGAAGTTCAACGCGTTCTATGAATACAACGTGCTCAACGATCTCGGCATCGACCCGTCGAAGAACCCACGTTTTCTGATGGTCACCGGCGTGGCCAACCTGCAACGCATGGGCCAACGCATGTATCCGGGCAACTCGGTGGTCTACGTGGCGGAGATCACCACCGGTAGGGTAGCGGCCTACGGGATTCCCTGGAATGCCGCCATGTACAACAACAACTTGCCCATCCGCAATCGGATGCTGCCCTTGGATGCGACTCTCTTCCGCCCCGCCGCCGCGGGCGTCGGCGCGGGCGTCGGACCCGCGGCCGTTCCCGGTGTTGCCCCGACGAATTAGAGTCAAGCGGTGGAAATCAGCGTCAACGGTCAGCCTCGTGACGTTCCCAAGAGGACCACGGTGTCCAGCCTCATCCAGGAACTTGGGCTGGCTGGCAAATACGTGGCCGTCGAAGTGAATCGCGAGTTGGTGCCTCGCCAGCGCCACGCCGAACACGAGTTGGCCGACGGCGACCGCCTCGAAATCGTAACCCTGGTAGGAGGAGGTTGACAGCATGGAGCCCGTGTCTGCCGATGGGGGGCCCTTGCGGATCGGGTCCCACACCTTTGCCAGCCGGCTGATTGTTGGCACCGGCAAGTACGCCGACTACGAGATGATGCGCGAGGCCCTGGCGATCTCCGCCACTGAGTGTATCACCGTGGCCGTCCGCCGCGAGCGGCTGATCGACGCCGAGGGCAAGAACCTGTTGGACTACATCGACACCGATCGATACACGATCCTGCCCAACACGGCGGGTTGCTTTGCGGCCGACGATGCCGTCCGCGTGGCTCGGCTGGGGCGCGAAATCCTCTCCCAAATGGGGAACCCGGGCGCCGACTGGGTCAAGCTCGAAGTGCTCGGCGACGCCAAGACGCTGCTGCCCGACCCGGTCGCCACGCTGGAAGCCACCGAGAAACTCGTCGCCGAAGGCTTCCAGGTGCTCGTCTATACCTCCGACGATCCGGTCGTCGCCCGGCGGCTCAAAGAGGCTGGGGCCACCAGCGTCATGCCCGCCGGAAGCCCGATCGGCTCCGGACAGGGCGTGCTTAATCCCAACGCCATCCGCATCTGCCTCGAATACCTCAAAGACGGTGATCCCGATTATCCGGTAATCGTCGACGCGGGCGTGGGCACGGCCAGCGACGTGACCGTGGCTATGGAGCTGGGCGCCGACGGCGTGCTGCTGAACACGGGCATCGCCCATGCCCGAGATCCCATGCGAATGGCCCGCGCCATGTGCCTGGCAACCGAATCGGGGCGCCTGGCCTACCTGGCCGGCCGTATTCCCAAGAAGCTCTACGCCACGGCCAGCAGCCCCACACAGGGCACCATCGCGGCCGCGCAATAGACCGATAGTCTTCCCAAGGGCCTCAGATAGGGTCGAGATAGGTCCGGAAACATCGGAAAATGTAGGGTTCCGCGAGATGGCAGACAGCCTGTACAGCGCGCCCCAAGCCGCGATTGGGGCGCAGTTTGGGGGCAATCGCCCGCCGCACCGTCACTGATTGGCCGCGGGCTGCTGCGAGAGGAAGTCGAGCCGGTCTTTCCCGAGGATGTGCCGTCCTTTGCCGACGCGGACGCTGCGCAACCCGTTGCGGCGGGCTTTCGAGAGGGCCGCCCTCTCAAGGCCCGTGCGCTGAATGAACGCGTCCAACGCGTACGCCTGGCTCGCGTCGATCACTTGCGGCATGCTCGCTGCCATGCGAGGCTCCTATGAGAGAGAAGAAGGAGCGGCCTCCGGCCTGTGAACCTGTCTTCACGAGCAGGGTATCTGCGGACTGTTTTACAGCTATTCCCGCACTGGTCGGCTTTCGTGTTCAAGAATGGACAGCCCCCATCGACGAAGGTACACGACGACGTCTTGGCCCGTGAGATCGCATGCAATCGAGTACCTGCCCAGCGCCGACAACGCGTCCTTCGTGATTCGCCACCGGCCGTTTCTCCTGGGTCCGCAGCCTCACTCGCTGCGGCGCTCAATGACGTCTATGAGTTCGAAGGGCTGGTCGTAGCCGTTGTCCGTCGCTATTTCACGCAGTGTGCGTCCCTCTGTTAGCTTGATTCCCTTGGCTTGTAGATGTTCCTGCGCTTCCTGCAAGTCAATCTCTCGTGATTCGCAGAACGCTGCCAGGGTCATCTGCCCCGGACCGCCACCACGACCCCAACCACCACCACGGCCCCAACCGCCACCGCCGCCACGATGGCTGGCTCCTGCGCCCTGGCCTGCAGCTGCCTTCCCCCCGGGTTTCCCTTCTGCGCCATGTTGTCCTCTGCCACCGCTCCGAGCGGGTGTGTCTTGGAGGATTTCATACAACCGCTGCACCGAAAGATCGTTCTGCGACGCCAGTTCCGCAACAACGATTTCCGGTACGACACCTTCGAGACCTCCTCGACTCAGCCGCTGGGCGGCAGTTTCCAGCGGAATACCGGCTTTCTCGGCCAGTTCCTTGACCGTCAGCAGTTCTGCGTGTGGAATCGGCGCAATCACACTTGGATCCTCCCAGCCTCGCTTAATCTGCTCCCTGAAGTCCAGGAAGGTGGAGAAAGGGGGCACCCCCGTGTGCGTGCCAGCAAACACGGCACCACCAATCGCCAAGGCCACAACCCACTCCCGGCGGAAGCCGATACGACGCGTGAGCCGGCTGCGAAAATAACTCAAGAATGGACGGATATTGAACATAGTGTGCAGGATGGCGGCAAGTACAAAGACGACTCCAAACCAGACGTGTACATCGGACCAGTCGTGTTTCGTGTAGCCGAGCATGCGCCAGTCACTCCAATTGGCCACGCGCCCGGGCGGAGAAAGAAACAGGATCGCACCACTGACCACCATCACGACAAAGGCAAGGCTAATCAGGATCGACATCATGGCCCGCCAGGAGTACCGCGGCTTACTATCTGACATAGTGGATCTTTCCCTCTCTCATAGAAAGCCTTTGCAGCGATCCAACGATCGGACGACACGACCACCCGCAGCTACGATCGATTCTGCCAAGAGTAACACGTGCCAGGACGGATCGAAAGTGCAGCATGGGCAAAGCGGAGTTCTCGGGAAACCACGTAGACACTGCCGCCGGTTGAGCGTTAGAACTCGTCGTAGGGAACGCCGCTTTCGGAAACGGCGGAATAGTTGATGATGATTTGGCCCGTCTGGCAGTCGTATTTCCACATCTTGCTACCGATTGCCCCAGGCGAACCGGTTCCGATCAGCGGCGCGCCGGTACTGACAACCGCCATTTCGTCGGCCTTGCCTTCTCCGACGGGGCACTTGGGGAACGGTCCCCGCAGATAGGGGCTGAGCGCCGCCTTGACGAGCGCCTCCGTGTTGCCCGGGTAGTCCCCGTCGTGTTCCAATGCGTAGCTCTCGATAGCGTGCCGTAGCATCTGCAACGACCGCCTGGCCGAATCGTCGCTTACCTTGCCCATCAGGCAGCATTGTCTGGGCAGCGCGATTGCCACCAGCAGGCCGATGATCAACACGACCACGACTATCTCGACCAGGGTGAATCCGCGAAATCTTGTCGCGCGCATGGTCCGAGTCGTACTGCATGCCCCCCCCCTTGCGCAGCTGAAGTCAGCTGTCCGGAGAACAACCACGCTAGGGTAGAATAACATACTAAAAGAGCGAGGGACAATGCGATAGTATCCTTCCCCTCTGCGAGGCGGGGCATGGAGGTGGACTGAATCGATTGTGCCGAGATGGCGGGTTCGTTGCGGGCGTCGCGGAAGTTAAGGTTGCGGTAGAGAAGGCCCTGCCGGCGGGTTTTCGAAAAACCATGGGTCCGATGGCAGGGCATGCAGCGATACGAAGTCGAGATTGAGGGAGACGCGGCTAGGTGGCCTTTCACGAAACGGGCTGCCGTGTTGAGTTCGCCGTCGTTGAGGCGGCGGAGCACAGCAGACAACCCGACGACTCGGTGATATGGCGACAGCGCGTCTCTGAAGCGACATTCAACGCCCGGACGCGCGTTTGGGAATACCACATTACCGTCGATCCGAGCAAACTTGCCGACGGACCTTTCGCCGTGCTAGCCAAGGCCGTGCCGCTGGACGATCGACACCTCTCGACGAAGTTGCAGCGACTCCCTCTGTATGCAAACGCCGGCGGTGCTCTGACGCCGAAAGCTCCCGTTTGGGCCGACTGCAAAGCGGGCAACGACGAAACCGGCAACGGCACTGAGGCCAGTCCGCTTAGGACCATTCGGCAGGCCCTGAAAGCTGCCGGTGACGGCGGGACGGTGCATTTGAGGCCGGGCAAGCACTATTCGGCTCAGGGTCTCGGCGGCGGCAAGAGACGGACCACCTGGACCACGATCGCTGCGGCACCGGGCGTAAAGCGCGACGAGGTCGAGATCGGCCCCGGCCGCACGGGAACCGACAAGCTGCGGTTCCGAAACGTCACGCTGAGCTCCAATCCGCCCACGCGGGCATACAACACGATAATCTCCGGCGAGAATGGGGCGACGATCGTCTGGCTGGACGACTGCAAGATGCACAACCTCAAGGGCCGCTGGGAGGGGGGCGGCGTGGTCTTCGGCAACCGCTACGTGGGCTACGTCACCGGCGGAATCACTACCGAGATGGACAGAGGATCCCATGAGCACAACTGTTCGACCCGTCTATTCCCGTCTGTTCACGGTGCCGCTTGCCTCGCAATTGTCGGTGGCTGTCTTCCTCTGGTCTACCTGGGCGATTGGGCAGGGCGCTGAGGAAGGCATGAACGCCGCCGGGACCGCCGCGAATAAGCCCGTGCCGAAAGCGGACATGCTTGGAGTCAACTTGGCATGTGGCGAGTTCGGCAGCGCACCCGGCGTCTTCAACAGGGATTACACTTACCCCGGCGCTGGGCAGTTCGACTACTGTAAGGACAAGGGCCTCCGCGTCGTTCGGCTGCCGATTCGCTGGGAACGGGTGCAACGCGAGTTGATGAAACCGCTGGAGGCGACGGAATTGGCGCGACTGGATCAGGTCGTGGAACTGGCACGGGAGCGAGAGATAGAACTGCTCTTCGATCTGCACAACTACGCCCGTTACCACGGCAAGCTGATCGGTACGGACAAGGTGGCGATCGAGGCGTTTGCCGACTTCTGGAGGCGCTTTGCCGACCATTACCGCGACGAATCAGCAGTATTCGCTTACGGTCTGATGAACGAGCCCCACAGCACCCGAGGACGATGGCCCGCCGCAGCGCAGGCCGCGATTGATGCCATTCGTTCGGTCGACATGCGACACACCATTTCCGTCTGCGGTGATGGCTGGAGCGGTGCGCATTCCTGGAAGAAGATCAACAACGACTTTGTGCTCAACGACCCCGCCTGTAACCTGGTGTACGAAGCCCACCAGTACTTCGACCGAGACAACTCGGGAAGATATGGCCGCAGCTACGACGAAAGCGGAGCCTATCCGACGATCGGCGTTGACCGCTTGACTCCCTTCGTTCAGTGGCTCAAGGAGCACGACGCCCGCGGCTTCCTTGGAGAGTTCGGAGTCCCGGACAGCGATCCGCGATGGCTCGTCGTTATGGACAACTTCCTGGCAGCCATGAAAGCAAACGAGATCGGCGGCACCTATTGGGCGGCAGGCCCTTGGTGGGGAGACTATCCGTTGTCTGTAGAACCACGCCACGGAAAGGACCGACCGCAGATGGCCGTTCTGCTGTACTACACCGGCAGCGGGAAAGCGATAAACAAGCCATGGCTGGCTGCAGCCACCGCGGCCGAAAAAGCGGCTCGTGACGTGGAGCAGCGGGGAGGAAGAGTCGTTTACGATCTTCGGACCCGCAAGGAATCCTACCACTACTCGAACGAAGGCTCAGAGTTCAACAGCGAATCAGCGGAAGATCAAGGTCGCCAGGCACGCAGAATCACCTACCGCCATCGAGGGCAGATTGCCTGGGTTGGTTTTGGCCTCTACTTCGGGCAACTTGATTGCACGCGGTACACGGCCTTCCGACTGGAAATCCGCAGTGATCAACCCTGCAAACTGCAAGTCAAAGTATATCCCGCCGACGACAGATGCTACGTCGGCATCTTCGATGTGAACACGCGGTGGCAGGAACTGGACATCCCCTTTTCCCAGCTCGAGCGAGAAGGCGAAACCTTCGATGCGGCCCGGGAGCTGTTGAAAATCGAATTCCAACCGGGGCGGAACGACAAAGGTAACGTTGTCTCCCTGGGGAGATTCATCCTCCTGCCGCCGTCTGCCCCAGTCCCGCCGGATGGCCGGTAGCTCTGCACCTGCCCCCAGAACCGGCCCGAGTATCAACCTACACGAACTGCGTGGTGTTGGGAACTTGCATTCAGTCAAGATCGCTTCCATTCGGGGGCCGTCGGCATTCTCGAGGGCTGCTGCATTGGCAATGCACACAGGGTGGCCGACTCAAGCCCGGTTTCTCGGGAAGGAAGCCCCGTCGCCACGCATTGGCGATGCCGGCGCCGAGAATCCGCGACAACTCGCATGCCGAGCGGCGCAACGCTCAAGCCCACAGCGCAAGTAGTTGCCGAATCCCGCCGCAGAACCCCTCTTTCGCTTCCTGCTTCACTTCACCACAGATTCTGTTATCTTGGAAGGGGTCCTCATTCGTGAAGAAGGCTGGAACTCCAATGAGGCAAGGCGTCAGACGGGTGAGGGGCTGCCGCTCGGTTGCCAAGACTTGACCCAACGGCAACAAGCGACAGGAATCGACTTGCCTCTTGTCAAGGAATCGGGCCATGGTACGCAGAGGCACGATATGCAGTCTGTTCATCGCGGGCGGATTACTCTGGAGTGCTGCGGTCGCGCAGAATCTTCCCGCACCCAAGGAAGGATTGCTTGTCCGCAAGGCGGACGCGGACCAAGTCCGGGAAAAGTTGCGGCTTCTGCAGGAGGAGCCAGCCATGGTCGGCAAGAGTGGCATTCGCACCGTGGCCGACCGTGCTCTCAGCCAATGGCCGGAAGTCAAGGAGGCAGTCCAACCGTACCTCAGCGAGGTGTTGGACTTGGAGGCGGACCGTAATCCGCCCGGAATCGTCTCGGACGCCGCGCGAGAAGCCGCCGGCCGGTTGGGCGAAATGGTCGACGCCACGGCCAAGCTGGGCTTCATGTACTACTTGACTGGTGAGAGAACCTATGCCGAGGCGGCCTATGAGATCATTGCGGCAGCCGGACAGGTCCCCCGTTGGGGATGGTATAATTGGGACGGTGTCAACGTGCCGCAAATCCCCTTCGGCATGTACACGCGAAACGTCGCCCTCGCTGTGGACTTCTGTTGGGAGGCTTGGAGCCCGCAGCAACAGCGGGCGGCCGTCGAGATCCTCGCGGAGAAGGGTGTCGAGCACTATTGGCGATTGGTGAGTCTCTCGCCGTTTATGGGATTGCACCATCTGCGATCGAAGAATCAGGGGAGCAATGTGCTCGGTGCCGCGGTGATCGCATCGATCGCCGTCGGCGAGAGCGTGCCCGAGAATCGCGTCTGGTTCGATAGCCTTCTGCAAACGTACGTCTGGATCATCGCCCACGACATCGGCTGGGCCGGGGCAAACCTGGAGTCCGGTCTGCCGGGCTACTGGTCCGTATCGATGCAGAACCTGTACACGGCCGCCGCATGTCTGAATAACGCCTGCAGCATCGATCTGAGGGTGCATCCGGCGATTGCGGAAGCAGCGTGGTACCCAATCATGAAGGAGGCCACCGTGCCTCCCCATGCTCATGGCCATTTCGACCGACCGTACCCCAAGAACGAGGTGGGGCTGAGCGGAACGATGGAGCACAAGCCGATCGAACTTCCGTCCGCATCGTACGGCGGGTCGTGGTGGTACGACTACGCGACCCAGTTTCCCGACTCGCCGGCGACCTATTTCATTTCAAAGAACTTCAAGGGCCGGATCGCCAATGCCCACCAGGAAGGACACAGCGAACTGATGGACATGTTGTGGGTACGCACCATGGGCGACTTGAAGTCCGTGTCGCGACCCACAGCGTTGTTCAAGGCCACCGACCGTGAGGCCATGTTCCGTTCCGGCTATGGTTCGCCCCACACGTTCCTGAGTTTCAACGGCGACGTGTTTCTATCCGCCCGCAACGAGGTCCTCTGCTGTACCAGCGGCCTCGCCTGGCATTTCCCGTGGCATCAGTATGCCGTCACCGAATCGACCCTGGAGACCGAAGGGGAAGCGTTCTCGCCCAGCATGGTCATCACCGATTCGTTCGACAGCGATTTCGCGAGCATCGTGTCCGCGGAAAGCGGTTCCAGCAACGTCAAGTACTATCCGCGGCCGGGACAGGTGAACAGCCATCGCGGATATCGGCAAAGGACCCGCCAGATCGGCTACGTCCGTTCGCCCGACCGCGACCTTGTGTACGACTATTTCCTCTTCGTGGACTACGTGGAGCATGACAGCGAGCGATGGCACGCCTTCAACTGGCACATCTGGAGTAGTCCGGGAAACGAAGGACGATATGAGGTTCTTCGGCCGAATCTAGTCCTGGCACGCCGGCCCAATGCGGCCGTGCTGTTGGCCACGCTGTCGCCGGAGGCGATGACCTACGAGCAGCAGGCCATTCCGTCGCAACCGACCGTGGCTTACGTGTTCGACCACAACGCGCGACTGTTGCGGGCCATCGCCGGAGCGGCCACGCCGCCGCGCAGCCAACCCATTTCGTTGCCGGCTCGTCTGTGGCGAGGCGGCAAAGTCGTCCGAGTCGAGGGTCGCGATGCGATCGAGTTTGTCGACTTCTCGCGTCCGAAGCAGAAGCAGCCGACTTTCAAAACGGATCTGCAACTCGAACCCGGATGCCGGTACCGCGTGAGCGTTCGGACTCGCAAGGAAGACTCGCGGATTTACGAGAACTTTTCCTGGACCGTCAACCTCAAGTTACTAGACACCGAAGGCAACACACTGATGGCCGCGGCGGCGGCCTACTCGCCTCGTGACCCCCATCCGCTGAAGTTGACCAGTCCCGCTTCGAACGTGACTGGTTATAGCGACTGGAAGGAGACGACAACGCATTTCACGGCGCCACCGGGCGTGGCGGCCGTCGAGGCGATGTTGCTGCCGGCCACGTACGGGCACGGGACAGCGCTGAAGGAGACTTCGAGGGTGTGGCTGTGAGTGAAACATCAACACTGGAAATCGCCGGCCGGGAGTCTGTCGTTCAGCCCGGTGTGTACCGCTACGACGGTGCCCTGCGACCGAATCCGCAAGCCACCTCCCTGGCCGTTAACTCGGCCGAAAGTCAGCAGCGATTGCGAAGAGGGCTTGCACCCCTGGCGAGACGATTCGAGGCCGAGCGCGACAAACACATTCGGCGCGGCTGGCGAAACCTGGCGACTGAGGCCGTGGAAGTTCGGGCCAGCGGCACGCGCGACGATCGATTCAACGCGAAGAACGTCATCGACGGGAAGACTTGGGAGATGCCGGTCGACGGTCTGGTCGATTACGCGCTGGGCAACATCGAGACGACCGGCAACGGGGGCTATGGCCGCGGGGCAACACCGTACAACGACAACTTGAGCAGTTGGCAGTTGTTCTTTCGGCCCACCTACTGGCTCCTGCCACCCGGAATCACCGGCAACGTAACCATCAAGCTCCGGCAACCGAGCCGCGTTAAGCTGGTCCGACTGTTGAATACCAGCAATGCCGGGCTGAACGATTTCGCGACCGTGCGGTGCAAGTTGGAGTTGCTCGATAAAGACGAAAGGCCTCTCTGGTCAAAGCCGGTCGTTTTCGGCCGGCCGTGGGACCGGGCTTTTCAAGCCGCATTCGCACGCCCCAAGTTCTTCCACTCATACGGAGAATCGTTTCACGAGATCCTCGAGCCCGGCGCCACCGTGCCCTTCGGCACTGGTTGGCAGGATATTGATGTGGACTGCCCGCAAGACGTGCAGTACGTGCGCGTGAAGATCGACAAGTATTGGGCCATGGGCGGGGGACTCAACGAAGTCCAGGTGTATCCACAATGAACCGAGCAGAGTAATCTCTCACCGCAGATCCTTCGCCGCTGTCTCCTTGCACGTGGGTGGCTTATCGTCCTATCAATCATCAGCACAAGGGCTCAGTCCATCCGCCCTCCCCGCACAACACTCTCTTCGGACTATTCTCTTCTTGGCGGGTGTCGGAAGTGCTTTCCTGACATGAGATTAGGGATTCGGCGTCCCTCTCGGTCGCTCGACATCGAAAGGAACCGATAGCGCACCTGGACGAGATTGTTCAACAGCCGTTGAGAGCGCGAGAACGCCGTCTGCAGGGCAGCTCACCCCTCTGACTGCCAAGGGCAACCTGCTCGCCACGCCAGCCGCTATTTCATCCATCGCCGCAGTCGCAAGCCCAATCCCTGGAAAACCGTGGAATACTCGCGTTATCCGAAGCTTGGCTTGCTGGTCGACCTCTCTTTCCGCACGTCTCGCTATGATTTTCTCTGAATTCCCCTTGAGGCAAGTCATTGGCCGTACTGTTTCGGCGGCAGGTTT
>JAFGRD010000147.1 GCA_016935315.1 Pirellulales bacterium | reverse complement strand
TCGTGTGCCCAGACGGGCACGCCACGGGCCCGTTGTGCGCCGAGATGGCCCAAATCGCCCCGGAGACAACAACACAACCCATTGCCAAAAAGGACGTTACGATGAACCGCATCCCATTTTCACACGATTTCCGTCCGCCGACAAGGCTCAATAATTCCAACCGGTTGTCACCACAAGACTTACGACGAGTTTTCAGCCCCGTTTTCGGCCGTTTGGGGCCATTACCGCCGGCGAGAAATCGACGCAACACTATGAGCCACATGGACATGTACCGACTGGCCGATTTCCAGGATCCCGAAACATACTTCAAAAAATCAAGCGGATATTTGCTCATCAACCATTTACACCAACCAGCAAAGGGGGCCACAACAACATGGCCGGCTGGATTACACGCGAGTGGGCGGACCCACACGACACGACAGCCAACGGACGGCCAAGACGAAGACGACGCCGGGTTGAACTCGGACTGAAAGGCGTCAAACCTATGGACACCTACATCGTCGAATGGCTGGAGCCCGGCCGCCGCCGGGGCGAATTGCTGCATCTGGAATGGGAGGATGTTGACCTCGTGAAGCGGTGCCTGCTAATCAAACCGGCGACCACGAAAACGAAGCGCGCGAAACTGGCATTTTTCGGCGAGCTGCGGGAGGAGCATCTGCGGCGGATGGCCGAACACGGCACGGACGGTCGGGTGTTCCAGTTTCCGCACTGCTTTGAAGAGCTGCACCGCTGCCTGGCCGCGATCCAGAAGGCCGCCAGAATGGACCCCCAGCGGGCCGACGTGATGTTTCGCGCCTTCCGCCGGACAGTGGGCAACGAGATTACCAGAAGGTATGGTATACATGCAGCCCAGCACAAATTGGGCCACAGCGATTTGATGATCACGGAGGAATACTACTCGCAAGAGGCGACCCGCGAACCACTTGAAAAAGCGGTCGCGCCATCCCCCCCCGGAAAGGTAGGCAACAACCGAACAAAGGCAAGTAACGCACTGACTATGCAACCCCCGTATCCCATACGACGTCCCATGCCACACACCGCCTCGCGACGCGACCCGAGCCCCATGCCGCGACCCGAGACTGCCCCCGCCCGGGCCGGTGCCCGACTGCGCCCCGGTTGCGGCCGGTCTCTCTTTCGTGCGATCATTAAGGCGCCATTGAGTCGCACGGCAAGAACAAGCGTCTTTCCCCGAGAAACAACGGGGTTGCATCGGTGTGATACTGCGTTGGCTGCCCGCCGAAAAGGCAAGCTGGCCAGGGGGCCATCCTCGCGCAAGGCCATCTGGATGCACGAATCGAGCAGGTCTGTTTGGTGCCGCCGTCTGGGCCCGCAAGACGGAGCCTCCACTCTAAGGAAGAGAACACCATGAGCACCGAGCTATCCATCGGGCAGCAAATCGAGCGTTTCCGAAGAGACTTCGACGCACTGCGGCGCGAGATTGGCAAGGTCGTTGTCGGATACGAGGACGTGATCGAGGGGGTGTTGACCACCGTGGTGACCGGAGGCCACGCGCTGCTGGAGGGGGTGCCGGGCGTAGGCAAGACGCTTCTGGTGGAAACGCTGGCCGAGGTGCTGCAAGTCTCTTTCCAGCGAGTCCAGTTCACGCCTGACTTGATGCCGGCCGATCTGCTCGGCACCTACGTTGTCATGGAGACACAGCAGGGCCGCCGGACGTTCGAGTTTCAGAGAGGCCCCCTGTTCTCGCACGTCATTCTGGCCGACCAGATCAACCGGGGTATGCCGAAGACGCAGTCGGCGTTGCTGGAGGCGATGGAAGGCCAGACGATCAGCGTTTCCAACGAAACGTTCGAGCTGCCCAGCCCGTTCTTCGTCATGGCAACGCAGAATCCACTGGAAATGGAGGGCACCTTCCCGCTGCCCGAGCCGCAACTCGATCGGTTCACGTGCAAGTTTGTGATGGGGCCTCCGAGCGTTTCCCAGATCGAAGAGATTCTGGATCGCACGACCGAGGGTGAGCCGCCGGTAGTGATGGCGGTGGTCGACGGCCGGCGCATCCTGGAGATGCGCGAGATTGCCCGGCGAATCCCCATCGATGCGGAACTCCGACGCTTGGGCATTGAATTGGTCGCTGCCAGCCATCCCGACCACGCGCGGGCGCCGGAGATGGTGCGGCGTTTCGTCCGCTATGGCTCCAGCCCTCGCGGCGCGCAGGCCCTGGTGCTGTCGGCCAAAGTCCGGGCGATCGTCGAGGGGCGAAGCGAAGTCTCTCGCGACGATCTTTCGGCGGTGGCTCATGCGGTCCTGCGACACCGGCTGATCCTCAATTTTGAGGGACAGGCTGAAAACATCGAGCCCGACCGGATTGTCGGCACGATCCTCGGCGCCGTCCTGGGTGACTCCACCAAGGCAAAGGCGACGGCCGAGGGCTGAGTCGTGCCGATTCTGACCCCTGCGACGCGGCCATGGCGATGTTCGACACGGAAACGCTCAAACGACTGCGGTATTTGTCGTTGATCACCCGCCGGGCGGCGGAGCGGTCGCTGGTGACGACAGTGCGCAGGAAGCTGCCGGGCGGCGGTACCGAGGCCACCGGGCTGCGCGACTACACGCCGGGCGACGACTACCGGTACATCGATTGGCACTGGTGCGCCCGGCGCGACGAGCTGTTGACGAAGACGTTTGAAGGCGAAGCAGACCGTCACGTGTACATTCTTCTGGACTGTTCCCCCAGTATGGGCCTCGGCCAGCCGCCAAAGTTCGACCTTGCCCGGCAGATCGCCGCGATGCTGGGATATGCGGTTCTGGCCAACCTGGGTTGTCTCAGCGTGGGCGTGTTTTCGGACGGGCTCGTCACCCAGCAGCCGCCCATCCGCCACCGCAGTCACTCTGTCCGGCTGCTTCGTTTTCTCGAAGGGCTCTCGCTGCAGGGCGACCGAACCAACCTGGCCCGAACCGCCGAGCAGTTCGCCCGCCGCTACCAGCGGCACGGCCCGGTTGTGGTGATCAGCGACCTGTACGACCGCGAGGGTTTTCGGCCGGCACTGGATACGCTTCGGCATCGGGGGTACGAACCGCGCGTGGTGCAAATCTACGGTCTCTGCGAGGCCTGTCCCGGACTGCTTGGCGACGTGGAGTTGTACGACGTGGAGAGCGGCTTCGCACGTCGGGCGACCGTTACCGAACGCGCGGCCCGACGATACGAAGAGCGCTTTGTGGAATTCCAGGAGTCGGTTCGTCGCTACTCGGCAACGCATGGCATCCGCTGCCTGCAATTCGCCAGCGACACGCCCGAGAACGACGTTCTGTTGACCGTACTGGGAGCGAAGAGCCCACTGAAAACATCGAGTTAGGCAAACATGACAGACAGCAAGACCGCGGCGCCGCTGTTTGCTGCATCGACAACCCGGGAACTGACGACCAGATGGCCTTCGCAAACCCCCTTGCCCTGCTTTGGGGACTGTTAGCAGTCCCCATCGTGCTGCTCTATCGGCGAAAGATCCGGTTGCGAAGCGATCCGGTGGCGACGGATATGATCTGGCAGTGCGTATTGGCCGAGCAGCCGCGGCGCGACGCGTGGCAGCGGTGGCGGCATCCGGTGTCGTTGGCCGTGCAGTTGACGTTGCTGGCTGTGCTGGTAGTCGCTCTGGCCGAACCGTGGATTCCCGGACCGCGACGGCTGGTGCTGCTGATGGACAATTCGGCCAGCATGAATGCGACGGACGTGGCGCCCTCGCGGCTGGGACAGGCTAGGGAGACGGCTGCGCGGTTGATCTCCACACTTCGCCCCTGCGACCGGGCAGCCGTGCTCTCCTGTGGCGGCGTCGTGGGCGTACACTGCAACCTGACCAATGACCACGCCGTACTCCACGCAGCGTTGCAGGCCGTGCCGAGCACTCGCGAGAACTCGCCGCCGGGCGATGCGGTCGCCCTCGCGCGTCGGATGCTCGCAGAGCCGACAACCTGCTCGATCATCCTGCTAACCGATGCCTGCTTCCCGCAAGCCGCGGAACTTGCGGCCGCGGACGACATTGAGATACTGCGTGTCGGAAGACCGACTCCAAACGTGGCGATCAGCCTCGTGAGCGTTCGGCCAAGCCCTGGCAATCCACATGCCTGCCAGGTGATGGCTGAAGTGAGCAACTTCTCCGATACGCCTGAGGTGTGCAGCCTTCGAGTGGAGATCGACGAAGAGCCTGTCCCCGTGATCATCGACGGCAGATCGGCCGATCGACTGACGCTCAGGCTGTTGTCAGACGAGCACATACAGCAGTTCTTCGCAGTCGCGACAGCCGGGGCGAGTGAACTAAGCGTGCAACTGGATCAGGCCGACGGTTTTCTTCACGACAACCGCGTTACGCGAGCGATTCCGCAGGCGACTGCCCTTCCGGAGGCGGACAAGGGGCCGCCTGAGGCAGTCGAGACCGTTTGGGCAGCGGACTTGCGGGCCCCGTCGGCGAGGTCCACCGAGGGCGATCTTCGCGTTCCTTCAGGCCTCGGCGCCGAGGCAGCAGCGATCGCTCCCGCGAGCCCATGGCCGTCCCCGCGCCTGCTTCTGGCCGTGTTGGGAATAGCCCTCTTGGCCCTGGAGTGGTGTTTCTACCAGCGGCGGTGGGTGAGCTGAAATGCAACTGGAAATGACACAACCGTTCTGGCTGGCCGCGCTGCTGTTGGCACTGCCGCCGCTGGTCTATTTCTGGCGGCGAAGCCTTGTCCATTTCGCTCCTTGGCAACGGAACGTGTCGTTGGCTGTCCGTATCCTTGTGGTGGCGTTGCTCGTCACTGCAATCTGCGGAGTCCAAACGGCGACGACCAGCCGGCGACAATGCGTGGTTTTCGTCGTGGACCGCAGCGCCAGCATCTCCGGCGATTCGCGGCGGGCTGCCGATGCCTTTATGGCCGAATCGCTCCGGCACGCAGGCGACAACCGGGCGTTGGTTCTGCCATTCGCGACCGAACCGGCAACGGTCGGCGATCCCGGCACGAATTCGCGGCTATCGGACACCAGGGGGACCGATCTGGCGTCGGCGATCGCCGCAGCCGGAGCGGCGATCGCGGAGACCTACGTCCCCAAGATCGTGCTGCTTTCCGATGGCTACCAAACGACCGGTGACGGGGTAGCAGCCGCCGAACGAACAACCGTTCCCATTTCGGTCAAACCGCTGCCGGGCCAACCCGATCGGGAAATCCTCGTGCCCGTGCTCAAACCCCGCGTGCTGCTGGTCGAAGCGGAAGCGGCGCTGGGCGGTCGCTTGCAGAAGGCGTTGGAAAGCGACTTGATCGACGTCGACGTGCGCACGCCGGCGGCAATGCCCCAATCCCTTGCCGAGTTGCAGGGCTACGATCTGGTGATGCTCTGCAACGTCCCGGCCGCGTCGCTGTCGGGCGAAATGCTGGCGAGCATGCAACCATACGTCCACGATCTCGGTGGCGGGCTGATCGTTACCGGCGGCAAGCGGTCCTTCACCGCCGGCGGCTACCGCGCCACGCCGATGGAAGAGATGCTGCCTGTGGCCAGCAGTCTCAGCCTGGCCATGGTCCTGGTGATCGACCAATCCGGCTCGATGGAGGAAGAGGGCCGCATCGACCTGGCCAAGCTGGCTGGCAAGCAGACCGTCGACATGCTCGGGCCGCGCGATTTGATCGGCGTGCTCGGGTTTCAGGACGAGAGTCGCTGGATTTGCCCGCTGCAACTCTGTCCCGACGAGGAGACCAAACAGCGGCTGCACGTGCAAATCGACGCGATCACGACCGCCTATGCCCGAACGAACCTGTATCCCGCCATGCAGACCGCTTTCGAGGCTCTGCAAAAAACGGCGGCCGATTTGCGGCACATGATTGTGCTGACCGACGGCACGGACCTTACGGCCGGACAGCACAAAGCGGCAGACTTCGAGGAGTTGACACGCCGGATTGTCCAGTCCGGGGTGACCATCTCCACGGTGGCCGTGGGCAAAGGAAGTGATGTGAAACTCCTCCAGGATCTTGCCGGGATTGATGCCCGCGTACACTGCTACTATCGCGACGAACCGACCGACGTGCCAGCCGTCTTTGCCGACGACATCCGCCGGCGACTGGCCGCTGGGCGGCTGGGGCTCGTGGAAGGGTCGGTTGACGTCAAAGTGGTCGACGCGTCCGGGGTCTTCGAGCCGCTTGATCTGGAAGGGGTTCCGCGGTTGTCAGGCTACATCGAAACGCTCCCCAAACAGAGCAGCCGCATTGTCCTGGCCACGGACCTGGGCCAGCCGTTGTTGGCCTGGTGGCGATTCGGCCGAGGGCTCAGTGTGGCCTACACGTCCGAGGTCGAGGGCCCCTGGACGGAGCGCTGGCAGCAGTGGTCCGGCTTCGATGGCTTCTGGGCGCAACTAGCTCGCTACGCCATGCGGAAAGACGAATCCAAGCGCTTTCGCCTGCACGCCGGTTGGCGAGGGGGCGCAGCCCGGGTCGTCGTCGACGCCTTCGACTCCGAGAGTGAGTATCTCAACGGCGCCACGGGATCGCTCGATATCACGAGTTCCGACTCCGCCGCATGGAAAACGCCGCTCGTGCAGTTTGCCCCGGGCCGCTACGGCGCCGCGTTTCCGGTTTCCGCGCCCGGCGAGTGTCGTGTGGATGTGACGCTTCGCCTGCGTGATCGGCTGCTGCACGCCCGGTCCCATGGACTGCTGATCCGATCGCCCGAGCGACTTCCGCCACCGGCAATCGACGAGTCGTTGCTGCGCGCGATTGCCAACTCGACCGGCGGTCGCTTCGATCCGCAGCCGGCAGAAGTGTTCTCGCCGCCGGAAACGGCCGTCCGGCTAACCACGTCCTGGTGGCCGTATCTGTTGACGGCCGCCGCATTGCTGTTTGTTCTGGACGTGGCGCTGAAGCGGATCGACCTCAGCCGCGACATCGCTGAGAAGCGGCCCAAGAAGAAGCGGCCGAGGAATAGGAATAGGTTCCCGGTTTGACACTCACGAGGGAAGAACGGCCTGGCCGGCATCGACACAGGCAAAACTCGACACAGGAACCGCACGGGCACCATGCTGTGAGAGCGACAGGCTGACGGCAGAACCGGAAGGAAGACACCATGTCTTCGGTCGATCCAGAGGGGATGGCAAAGGCCGGCACGGATTGGGGGTCGCCTCGCATTTCCCAATTGATGGTAGTCGAGTCGATGCCTTGCACTGCCTGCGTTGAGTCGCCACACCCGAAGTCGCTGTTGTGATGCTGCCGCCAGCGGGTATACTGGCTGCACTTCTGTGGGAGGTTAGTATTAACGTTTTTCAAACTGCGGGCGTCGGCCGAATTCCTCCGCACCAGACCTGGAGTCTGACGCCGGCTCGCCATGATCCGAAAGGAGGCCTGGAATGGCCAAAGCCACAGCACGCCACATCTTGGTCAAGACGAAAGAGGCCTGCGAGGACCTGAAGGCAAAGATTGAGGCCGGCGCCGACTTTGCCGACGTCGCCCGAGAGTGCTCGGAGTGCCCTTCGAGCGAAAACGGCGGCGACTTGGGTGAGTTTAGCCAAGGACAGATGGTTCCGGAATTCGACAAGGTCGTGTTTGGAGAGGAAATCGGCAAGGTCCACGGGCCCATTCAGACCCAGTTCGGTTATCACCTGGTGGAAATCACCAACCGAACGGGCTAGCGATCGTCCCGTTTGAATTTCTCGCGATATTTCTCGACGGCCTTCTTCTTCCACTTGCTTAGACCGCGCAAGACCTGCTCGGAAGCCAGTTCGATTCCTTCGGAAAGCTGCTCGCCAGCCGACTTGAATTTGCCTGCCCAGTCTTCGTCCGTGGCCGCGCGTTGCTCTTGCTGCGAGGGCGCCTGAGGCCCGTCGGCGGGCTCGACGGCCTCGGCCACAACGGGCTCTTCCTGAGAAGCTGCCGGCTCTTCGTGGATGGCTTGCGTCTGGCGTGTGCCGTCTGGCGACTCGACTTCGGCCGGTATAGGCGACTCTTCGGGTGTTTCCACTGTGCCGGGCTGCGCGGCGACGCGCAGTAGAACCAGGGTCGCGTCGTCGTAGCGCATGGCACGCTCGTGGCGGAGCCCCATGATCTCGTCACGCCACTGCTGCTGAGTCAATCCCCAATAGCTATTCCAGTCGGGCGGTTGATCCGCCTCGATCTGCCGCATCGCCCAATCGGCCACGGCATCAGTACACAGCACCAGCAGGTCGTCTTCGTAGCAGAGCTCGTCGAGAACGGCAAACTGCAGGAGTTGATCGCGATTGAGATCCACGCTGCCGATGACGACCGGATCGGCCTCAAACTCTTCCGCCGCCTGGATGGGAAACATCCGCACCAACTCGCCGCGTCGGACGTGAAACAGGCAACTGTCGCCGATCGCACCGCCCCACAAGCGATATGCCCCGAAGGCGCCCTCTTGCGGCTCTTCCATCAGTTGAACCTGGACCCAGAGCAACGTGGAGAAGGCGCCCAAGGGTAGCTTGGCTTTCTGGTACCACGCCAGGCCGGTCACGTCGATCTGCTCCGTCCAGGTTTGGCGTTGCCTTGCGAGCCACCGGCCGAAGGCCTCTGCTTCCGCCGGATCGGGCGTATCGGCTAGCGTCGCCTCGACAAGGATCGCGGCCCACTGCTTGGAGAAAATCGCCGAGGCGACCCCGTCGGCCACGACCGCGATCCCTCGCGCCGGGTCCAGCGCATAGGCATCCTGGTTCTCTTCGGGGTGCCCGACGTCCTTGGCTATTCGGAAGATCCGTGACTGAAATGGCATGGCTGTGTTCCGCTGAAAACGTATCGGCGACGGCTACCGCAAACCGGGTGCAGCCTGCGTTCCCATGTTCAAGAATTGAATCAGACATACCATGTCGGCGTTGAAGGCCATCCCGCGGGCGTTCGGCTGCAGCGCGAAGCCCTCCATCACGCCGTGCCGGTAGAAGGGATCGGGCAACACGCTGGAGAGGCGAAACAACACCCTCGCCAACTCGTCCGGAAGCCCCTCTTCGCTGGCGGGAAACATGAACGGCTCGGCTGCCGTCATCGACAAGTGGCAGTTGAACAGCAACACGTTGCCGTCTTCGGTGGTCAGGCTCTTCACCGCGTCGGCGTAGGGAATCGGGTCGCCGTCCTGTGACTCGCCGTCGGTAATGTGGACGACGATTGGCGGGAAGCTCCGCGGATGGCTGCCGATCCACTGGTGGAGGATTTCGTAGGACCGATACAGCATGTGACACATGGGCGTCCCCCCCTCCGCCTTGGGATCGACCCAGACCGGCACTTCGCAGGGCACCTCGATCATGCCGCCGGTGTCTTCGTCGGGAATGTACTGGGTGCGCGTGTCGATGCGCACGGGATTCATGCCGATCTCGGTGATGGAGACGATCGTGCGGCCGGCCAGCGGGCCCTGCAGGGCCGATTCGATGATCGGCGTGGCGTGCTGGTCCGTGCGGTAGCCCAGAACGCCCACGTCGATCCAGTCCTTGATGCCTTCGTCTCCGCTGGCGCGGATCGCCATGTTCTGCAGCCAGCCGTTGATCGCCGCCACCAGCTCGTCGCATTTGCGATTCGACGAATTGCCCAAAGGCTCTTCCATGGAAAACGACTGATCCAACAGAAACAAGAAGCAGGCTTTGTTCTGCCGGCTGATCTCTTGCGAATAGGGTACGCGCGACATGCTCAACTCCCGAAATCGGTCCCCGGCTTGCCACCGTCGGCGGGCCGGCGAATGCTACTCACTACGGCTTGTCCTGCTGCTCGGCGCCGGACGCTCCCACGCCGCGCGATGCGAACAAGCCCTTCCATTTCCAGCCAGCACGGGTTCCCAGGTGCCCGAGCACCAGCGGCGGGCTGTAGAACGTGCGAAAGCCCAGGTCCACCACAGCCCACACGACCGCACAGCTCCCCGCCCATTCGGCCGCCGTGCGAATCACCTGCCGACGGCCCTCTCGCTCCCAGGTCTCGCGGTCGACGGACGCGCGATGGTGGGCCACCAGATCTTGTGGGTCGTCGCCATAATCGGGCTCGGCAGGGCAAACTCCCAACAGACACCGATTGGTGAACCGCTCTTCCGGCCAGACCCACCGAACACGGCACTTCGTGCCCGTCCCCTTGACACTCCGCCGCCCCGACATTCGTGCCAGCCCCAGTCTTTCCAGCGGCAGCACCTCGGTCACGGTCCACTCCCGCAACACGGCCTCGTGCGGCGCGAAGCGGTCGGCATGTTGGCGGATCAGCCGGGCGTCGAACAACTCCCAAAACGCCGACCGCCGGCCTTCCGACAAGGCGGCCAGCAGCGAGTCGGTCCGTCCCAGACGATCCCGGACCTGGTGAATCGCCGTCGCCAACATCTCCGGCAACGGGTAGTCGGCCAGACAGGGTTCCCCCATCAGCCCGGCAATTGCCGACTCGTTGCCTTGTTCGACGGCTGCCTGCAAGTGTTCCAGCACCTGCCGACGGGCAATCGCCGCTGCGCACGTCACCCGCCATCGCTCCGCTTCCCGACACTCGGCCAGAAGGTCCTCCTGCCAGAAGTCGAGGATTCGCGCGTCGCGCTGGTCGGCTGCCAGGTCATCGGGGATTTCATAGAGCTGTTTGAGGACCGGGGCCCGACGTTCGGCCAGTTCGATTCGCGGCCGCCACGTCGGGTTCGCAAGGCCTTCGCACTTCGCTTCCACCACGGCGCGCCATGCCACCACGATGGAGGCCTCGGCCGTGGCGATGGTCAGCGCCCGCTCCAACCGCGCCACGGCGGCCACACGGCGTCGGGCCTCCTCTGCCCGCGGGCGAAGGCTGTAGCGATACCCTTGCGGGAGCTTGTCCGCCGCGTCGACGATGCTCTGTTCGCCGATCAACGTGATCTTCTCGGAGCTTTGCGAGGCCTGGCGGTTCTGCTGCTCGGTGCGCTGCACCAGGTGGCAGATTCGGTCCAACTCCCTCACGCGGCGACGCGCCTCGGCCACCCGCACACGTTGCCGTTCGGCCTGCTCGTACCCGGCGAAGAGCGCCTCGTTCCAGGCTGCGACAAGCCTACGGTCGTTTTCCTCGCTGGTTTCCTGCGGAAGCTTCTGAAATGCCTGCCATGCCTGTTGCCGGCACACGTGCTCGTAGGCCTGGCGAATCAGCGGCTTGAGCTTTTCCGGAGCATCGCGAAACTGCCCACGGCGATTCAGCGCCTTGACCGCCTCGGCCCAGTGTTTACGCTTCAGCAACATCTCGATCTTGGCGTACGAATTCGTCAGATGGCTGAGCGACGGCACCTGATCCATCCGCACGCAGGCGAACCCGAAGAGCTTCTGCGTCAGCTCGCGGACGTCCTGTTGGGGCGACCGAATTAGGTCGTTGTACAGCGCGGAACTGCTCGGGACGCGGAAGTCCTCGGAGCGGAAGAGAATCTTGTCGTAGCCGGGTTCTTCCACGTACTTTCGCCAAAGCGTCGGATCGGCCGCCAGCGCGCGAAGCCCCGTGTAAACGACCAGCGCCGAGAAATTGTCCAAATCCAGCGACAGCAGCGTCGATTCATTGCGGCCGGGGTGCTGGTACGGCTCGACCCCTACTTCTAAGTTGCGGCGACCGACCAGCGCGGGCACACACATGCAGTCGTAATCGACAAGCTTCAACTCGCCTTGGGTGGTGACCATCACGTTGGCGTGCTGCAAATCGCCATGGGCGATGGCGACCTCGTTGAGCTCTCGGACGACGTCGATCCAACGTCGTGCGGAAACCGCCAGAGCTTCTGTGTTTCCCTCCAACGACCTCGCTCGGACCCACTGGAACAATGTCTCACCTTCGACCCACTCCATGAGGATCAATGGATACCACTTGCCGTCACCCGCCGAGCGGATGCCCCGATCGCGGTATTCGAAGTTGACCAGACACTTCAGCTTGCGGTCCTTCAGGTAGGAACTGACCAGGCCGTATCGCTCGCGTCGCTCCGGCGATTCGGTGGTGAACACGCGCACGGCGAAGGGGGCCCGCCCGCTAGCGCTGAGCCCCTTGTAGACCACCGCAAAGGCCCCCGCCCAAGGACGCGGCTGGTTTTGCGTGTTCTTGAGAATGCTGCACTGCTGCAATTGCGGGTCGCGAAAGGCGACCCGGGGGTTTTGCAGCATCGTGCTGAAATGGGAAGCCAACGGCCAGGACATGGCTTATCCAGGGAAAATGTGCACCAACGCGCCGTGGCAGCGTCGCAGGTTTTTCTGCCGGCAGCGCCACGCCAACGCACTGCAATTCCATAAGCCATTTGTCAACAATGGCTTACGGCGATCCGGCCACCACGCACAGCCTTCGGGAGTTCGGCGGGCGTCCAAGGAAGCCCCTCTTTCCCAGCGTACCCGCACCCGGAGGGGCTGTCAAATGCAATAGCGTTTTGCCGTCGACAGCCGGAATCGGTTGCGGCCGCGTCGCACGGGCATCTCGTCGGCTTTATCCAGGGGCGATGGAAGAGCGGTGGAAGAATCGAGTTGAACCGGCCAATGGGATGCGGATCGATTATGAAGAAAGGCCCCGAGACCGTCCCCGATATCCACTTCGAATGATTCGTCAGGATCCCATTCACGCACAGCCATGTGAAGGCGTGGGGGGAATAAGCGCGCCAACCAATACCCGATATCAAAGGGAACGGAAAAGTGCCAGTATTGAGCGGATTACTCCCCAAGTATGGTTGCTGGTATTGCGGGCAGGCAGTTCTCTGCCGGCGACGATTTACCATCCATTCTGTCCGAGTTTCCCCCGATACCCATCGGAAACCTACGATTGACTGTCCCCCGTGCGTCAACCACCGCAACCACGCCCCACCCGGATGAGGCGGGCCTTGTGGCACCAGCAGTCGGCGGCGGATGTCGGTCCATCCCGGGTCTTCTCTTGCTCACGTACGAGCCGATAAGCCATATTATACAATGAGTTCGGTGTGCGCCTCGCGACGGGATTTCGGGCATCGGCACCACTGCTTGCGGAACTGACCCATGGCAACTCGATTCATGCGTATCGACCTTTCCGAAGAGGCACGGGACTACCGCCCGTTGGCACTAGAGCCTGGTGTGCCGCTGCTGGACCGGTCGAATGCCAATGCCAAGATCCTCTTTCGCTGGCTCGGTGGACTGATCGCTGAACCGTCCTGGGTGGGGGATTCCGTCCACTATTTTGCCCAGCATGAAACGGGGGGGCGGTTGGAGGACGTGGTCTGCCAGCCGGCTACCCGCGACGACCTGGACAAGCTTCTGAAGGCCGATTTGGCCACATTGAAGCAGCGCATCAGCGATGCCAAGCCCGACACCCCGACCGAGCGGGCATTGAAGAAGATCGTTCGGCAGTCGTTCGAGGGTTTGACCGAAGATCCGCATCGGACCGACCTGGACAGCTATTTCTTTCGCTACCGTGACGTCAACGGCCGCTGGCGCCTGGTTTGGTGCTGGGGTTATCAGCGTGTGGATCAGGAGCCGGCTCCCGCGGTCGTCTGCACCGATCCCGAGTGTAACCTGCTCTTCGTGCGGCGGCCCGGCCGCAGCCCAAAATGCCCTAGTTGCGAAGCGGCTTTGGCGACCCGCCCCAAGAGGAGAAGACGCTGGAAGAGGGTTTTGGCGTCGGCGTTGCTGCTCGCTTTGTTCGTGGGAGCCCTGGTCTATTGGTATCTCCATCCAAATCGCCTGATCATTACGCCCGGTTCCTTTGCCGGGCCGGTCGGCAGCCGTGTCGAGTTCCGTGTCGAACATACGGGCCTGTTTCCGTTCCTTGACGAGGACGTGACCAGCCAGGCCGTGGGCGTCGTGCTCGATCCGGCCGTGGCCCAATTCGATCGCATGGCCTCCGCGGCGACCATCGTGGGAGCAGGTCGCACTCTATTGCGATTCCACCTCGGTGATCTCGAACCGGCCAACGTCACGCTGATAGCTGGACCGGCGAAGAACCCCGATCGAATCGTCATCGAGCCGGGCAACGTCGCGTTGGGCATCGGTACCACCGCCCGGTTGAAGCTCCTGGGAGAATTTGAGGACGGAACCCGCGTCGACCTGACCGATGCCGCCCAGTGGACGGTCCAGAGCGACGAGATCGTGTACTCCTACGAGGGACTGCTGGAAGGCGTGGGCGAAGGCAGCACCACGGTTGCCGCGCGGTACCGCGCCAGCGCCCAGAGCGAGTATCTCGACGCCACGGCCGCGGTCATCGTGCGCGATATCGACTTCACCGCCTTGGAGATGTATATCGATCCGGTGCCGGTCGGGGCGGGCAGGGCCAGCCGCCTGCAAATCGATGCCGTTTCCAAGGACGACAAACGCTACCGCGTGCTGGAGTCATCGTTGCTGCAAGCGGAGATCCACCCGGCATACATCGCTGCGGTTGAAGGCCGGCACCTGAAGGGCAAGACGCCGGGCAACGGTAAGATCACAGTCACGTTCGACGAGACTCTGACCGCGGGGATGGCGTTTAGCGTGGTGGTTGGCCCCGGGCTCGACAGGCTGGTCGTGACCCCCAAGAAGCTCGACATGGTGGTGGGCGAGATTACGGGCCTGAACGTCGTCTCGCCAGACACGGCCCCGATCTACGTCACCAGCTCCGACCCGTCAGTGGTCGAGATTACTGATGAGAACCGCTTGGTGGGCCGAGGTGAAGGGACTGTCGAGGTCGAGGTAACACAAGGGAACCAAAGACGCTCGGTTCCGGTCACGGTGACCACGGCCAAGTTTGCCTCGATCGAGATCGATCCACCTCGGGTCGTGGTGCCGGTCGACGATGAGGTTCGGCCGCGCGTACTGGCCAGCATCGCCACGGAGACGGCGACACGGAACGTCGAGATAGCTCCCGACGTGTTGACGACCGAGAAGGCGCCTTCGCCCCGCTATGCCGAGTTCGAGGCAAAGTCGATGCGGCTCCACGGCGTGACGCCTACCGATCCCAGCTCGCCGCAGACGCTGGTGCTGCGATTCGGCGAGCATCGCTCTTCGGCGCCGGTCGAGGTGGTCGTCGCCCCCTTGCGACTGTCGCTGACACCGGCCGGCCCGGTCGATCTGCCGCTGGGACAGCAGATCCGCCTGCAAGGCTGGGCGACCTACAGCGGCGGACGCCGAGTGGGCGTGCTGGCCGACCGGCTGCGTTTCAGCAGCAAGGCGGCGGAGGACGCGGCCCCCGGTCTGGAATTGCGGGGCGGCAAGGTGGCGGCACTGAAACCCAACGCCGGGCCGCTGGAGGTCCATGCCAGCTATTTCGGAAGGAACTCGAGGCCGGTGACGGTCAGGTCGGTCGAGGCCGGTGACGTCACGCTGCAACTGGGAATCGACCGCTCGCTGCGGCTGACTGGCGAGACCGGCCGCGTGGCTCTCACCGGGACCAGCCCGCAGGGCGACGTGGACCTGGTGCCCGAGCTGGCCGAGTTCACGAGTTCGGATTCGGCTATCCTGAAGATCGACGAGAAGACGGGCGCATTTCGGGCAGCCGGGCCGGGCGACGTGACGGTTGCGGCCAACCATGTAGCGTCAACGACGCCAGCCAGTCTGACGCTGAAGGTATTTGACCCGGCCAAGGCGCGACTGTCATTCGCTCCGCCCTCGGCTCGCCTGACGGTGGACGAAGTCGCCCGGTTGCCGCTGTATCTCGAAGTGGACGACGACGGTACGATCGAGCGTGCGCGGCTGATCGGCCCCGGCGTGGGATACACGGTCGGCAACCCGCGAGCGATTCGGTGGACGCCGCCGGCGGCGGTGGGTGTCGAGCCGGCGGCACCCTTTGAGCTTCGCGCGAGCTACTACCCGATTCTGGGCAGCACGGCCACGGCCCAGATCGAAGTCGTGGCGGCCGTGGAGCCTACGGCCATTCGTATCGTTCCCTCCAGCGCTTCCTTGGCACCGGGCCAAACGCTGCCGCTTTGCGTCGAACAGCAACTGCCGAATGAAGCCGACGTATGGAGAGAGGTGCGCCCCGAGGCGGTCGTTTGGACGGTTCCCCCCGGGCTGGTTTGGACACCGGCCGCCGGCGGCCTGCGTCCAGCCGCAACCGGTCCCGAAGCCGCCACGGGCGACTTCGAATTGCAGGCCGAGTTCAGCGGCAAGCAAGCGGTCGGCGCGCTTGCGATGAAGCCGCAAGGACCAGATCCAAACGATCCCGCCGCCAAGGTGTTGCTGGTCCGCGAGCCGCCGGGCGAGTACTTGCCGGTCGGGTCACAACAGCGCTACACGATCGCCGTCGAGAAGGACGACGTTGTCGAGCCGGCGGCCGGCATCCAATGGCCGGCGGATTTCGAGAACGAATACGTCTGTTGGCAGGCGCCCGTGCTCACGGCGAGGCGTTCCGGCTTCCGGCAGTGGTTCCGCGCCGAAGTGGACGGGCGCGCCGTGCTGTTCCACACGTCGACGTATCAGCCGGGCAGATTCAGCACGCCGCCTGCGCGCGAAGGTGCGCCGCTGACCGTGAAGATCGTTCCCTTCGACTTGGACGAGCCGGGACCGGGACAACTGGTCCGATTCCCCCTCGGCGCAGAGTTCGACGATTTCCGCGTCGAGGCCGAATTCGCCGATCCCGAGACGGGCGAGCACTTCACCCGGTACGTGACCAAGCAGGCGACATTGACCACTCCGCAATCGGCGGACAGCGCCGTGGTCAGTGCCGCCAGCGGCCGTCTGATCGGCAACCGAGTGGGGCGCACGTCGGTCACGGCCGAGTTCGAAGGCGTTCGCTGCCAGCAGCCGATGGAAGTGGAAGTGACGGCCGAGTTGGACATCGATCGGATCGCGGTCGTTCCTTCGCCCATCACGATCCTGCCCGGCGAAACCGTGCCCCTGGACGTGGTGGGATACAAGAACGGCAAGTCGGTCGGGATCATCACTGGGCTTGGCAACGTCAGTTGGCAGGCCGGCAATCCACAAGTCGCTTCAGTCGTCGGTTCGTCGGTATCAGGCGTGGCCGTCGGACAGGGGTCGGTTAAGGCCCAACTCAAAGGGCTGGTCAGTGAGCCGGCCCCGGTCAACGTCGTCCCTTCGATCGCCGACGCCCTGGGCATCGATCCCGATGTGCTGCGGATCGGCGTCGGCCAGAGTGCCCAGATCGGCACCCATGTGTCGGTCTTGCGGGGCGCGATGGACCTGAGCCGTCACTGCACGGTGACCCCGGCGCTGCCCGGTGTGGTGCAGTACGTCCCGCAGACTCATTCGCTGGTTGGCGTCTCGCCCGGAACGTCGGCGGTGGCCTTTGCGTTTGGCGACAAGCTGGTGAACCTGATGGTCGAGGTGTTGCCGAGCGGCGGTCCGATCGACGGTCAGGTAATGGTCGAACCCGCCGCCGGCAATCTGGCCCGCGGCCAGTCGTTGGAAATGCGGGTTTACGTGATCACTCCGGCCGGCCACCGGATCGACCGAACGGACTCGGCCGTTTTCAGCAGTTCCGATTCGGGCACGGTAGTGATCCAGGGCAATCGCGTGTGTGCCATGTCGCCCGGTACGGCCACGATTGTGGCAACGCTGCCCGGCGCGCAGCAGACCGGCTCGGCCTACGTGACTGTCAACAGCGAAGAGATCTCGCAACTGATCGTCCAGCCACCCCAGCTTGCCATGTCGACCGGCGACGTGGCTCGGATTCGTATTCTGGGCCAGGCCCCCACCGGCACGCACGAGATGTTTGTCCAGCCGGAGCTATCGGTTACTGCCGGCGGACAGAATCCCCAGGCGATTCAGATCATCGGTGCGCACGACGTGGGCGCAAGCATGCCCGGAACGGCCAGCGTGGCGGTCAACTGGCAGAACCGGCTCAGCCAGCAGGTGCCGGTTACGGTAACGGAGGACGTGCTGACGAACCTGCGGATCGAGCCCGCCCAGGCCGTGATCTATCCCGGCGGAGCCATGGTCTATCAAGTCACCGGGCTAAAGGGCCGGCAGCGACGGGTACTTCGGCCGGAGCATGGCGTTCGGCTGTTCGTGAACAACCCGAGCGTGGCTCAAGCCGCCACGGACGAGTTGGTCGTGATGGGAACCGCGCCGGGTAGGACCAGTGTGGTGGCCACGGTCGGCGGCCAGCAGGCGGAAGCAGCTCTGGACGTCACCCCGGGCACCGGACTGGTCGGCGGCGTTTATCCGGGCGTTCCCGGCGGAGTCGACATGTACACGCAAGGATTCGGCGAGTTTGCGGGCCCGGCCGGGCAATGGATTGAATACGGAGGATGGGATGGCAGAATAGTCCTCCGGGGCGAGAGCGGATTCGACGACGGCGTCGTCTTCGCCCCCAGCGCCGACGTGGCTGAGCTGCGATTCGTGCCCGAAGTGCTTCGGCTATCGCCGGGCTCGCCGCCGACACCGGTCCGCGTGATCGAATTGCTGGCCGACGGTTCCTATGGCCGCGACGTGACGGCCGATCCGAACCTGGAGATTGCCCAACCACCCGGGGTCGTGGCCGTCGAAAAGACCGCCGCCGGCCCCTTGGTGCGGCCGATCGGTGCGGGACAAACACGCGTGGGGGCCAAGCTGGGAATGTTGACGGCCGATCCGCTGCTGGTTTCCGTTGGCGACGCCACCACCGTGAGCCTGGCACAACTGGCTGTTTCGCCCCAACCTCTCGCGATCTGGTCGGGTGAGGTTGGCACGTTCGGCAGCGTGGTACTGGACCCTGGGGGCGGACAGCTCCCCCGAGAGATCGACTACCGCGTCTCACCGATGCCGAACCAGAACGTCGTGGCCGCGTCCGGGGAGCGGATGATTCGCGGACAGAGCAGCGGCGTGACCCAGGTCGTTGTGACTGCCGTCGATCCGGGCGGGCCCTACGACGGGCTCTCGACGACCGCCGTGGTGGAGGTGACCAGTGCCGATCCGCTCTCGATCACGCCGCCGATGTGCGGTTTGCAGGTTGGGCAAGCGACGCCGCCGTTTGCGGTAACGGCCCATCCTCCGGACGGTGTGCCCTACCAGGTTCCGGCTGTGCTGCAGAGCACGGATCCGGCCATCTTGGCCCCCGATGCGGCGGTTTCCGGCCGATTCGTGGGCAAAACGTTCGGCCAGACCCAGGTCTTGGCCGACTATCGCGGCAGGCAGGCGTATGCCACGGTGACGGTCTCGGGCAAACGTTTCCTGAACGTGATCCCCACGAAGGTCGACGAGGCCGCCGCCGATTTCGGCGTGATCCTGAGGGTACTGGCGGCCGAATCGGAGGGTCCGCTACAATATCGGGTTTACGCGCCCGGCGAGACGCCCGCCGAAAACTGGACGGACGCCGAGTTGCGAGACGGCCATCTCGAAGCGAGCTTGCAGAGCCCTCGGATCTCCCGCGGCCCCTACGGGATGCAGTACCATCTGGTCCTGGAAGCCCGCAACCCTTCCGACGGGTCCGTGCAGCAGTATCAATACAAGTTCCAGCTCGTCTCGGTGCTCAAGGAGACCGATGCCGCCGAGACGGCACCGAACGCCAACAACCCGTTTTAAGTGGTATCAGCTTCATGGCATTTCCAGACGAACGCGATCGCAACTTGATCCGACGTGCGGAACAGGTGGAGAATCTGGCGACCGACTTGTGCGATTGGCTTTCGGAGTTCAATCCGTCGCGGCGGGCAACGGACCTGCTGCCGATTGCCGAGAGCGACGAATTCGAGGTGCTGCAACTGCGGCGGCTGGCCAGCAGTCTCTACACTTCGGCCAAAGTACCGGTTGCCGCGGCGGTCTACGGCCCGTCGCAGGTGGGCAAGAGTCTGTTCGTCGGCCAGGTGCTCAGGCCGCACAGCGAGTCGTTCTGTCCGATCGGAGGTGACGAGACTCACGGCGAGCCGGCCTACTACAAAGAGCTTTCGTTTGACAACGACTTGAACCCGCAGTGCGGCTCTAACGAGGCTACCGCCCTGGTTACCCGCTTCACGACCAAAGACCGTATCGGAGCCAGCGTATCGCCCGAGTTTCCGGTAATGGTGCGGGCGTTGACGCGCGTGGAATGGCTGCGAGTACTGGCGCGGGGGTTCCACGTGGAGTGCAAGACGCCCGACTGCACCTGGCAGCAGGGCGAGCTGGAGCAGCTTTTCGAGGAGATCGGACGCGACTATCGCGGCGACGAGGTCGATCGGAAATGGCGGATGGACATTCTGGACGCCTTCTCCTACATGCGCAACGTCGATCGCCGCGGGTTCCAGGCCAAGGAGGCGATTCTCAACGGCCTGCTGAGCCGGTATCCGCTGACCGAGGAAGGCTACGTCGCCGCCGCCGCCGCTCTGTTCTGGGATAGCTGGGATTCGCTGACCGGCCTGTTCATGCGGATCAACAATTTCCTGACTCGGATCACCTTGGGCGACCACGACCCGGCCATCTTTACTCACTGGGCCGGAGTGCGATTCCTGTTGGACAGCCAACGGGCCAAGGTCCACGAGCGGCGGACCTCGAAGGTCTGGCAGCGCGTCGATTGGGCCGACATCTATCTGGTCGAGCGCGAGAAATACTTCGTGATGGAGTACCGTCCTGGAAGCGGGATGGGAAACGAAGAGCTGGAGACCATCCAAGCCGGCATGCTGGAGTTGGCCATGCCCGTCCTGCCCCATCGCCTCAACGACGACTGGCGGCGGGTCGTCGAGCAGATGGACTTTCTCGACATCCCGGGCATGCGAGCCGGGCGCCAAGGAGCGGAGCAGGGGAAACGCGTTGCCGCCGATACGCTGGAAGAGCAGATGGAAATCGTCAAGCGCGGCAAGGTGGCCTACCTGTTCGAGCGCTACACCGAGGAACTCCAGATCCAGACCCTGCTGCTGCTTTCCCGTGGCGGCAACCTCGAAGTCACCAGCCAAATGAAGCACCATATCGACAAGTGGGGAAAGGCCCGCTACGGGGAGAAGGCCTGGCCGATGCGGGTCCGCGACGAAGTGCCCGCGCTGTTCATCGGCATGACCGGTATCGACGAAGAGTTCCGCAATCGCGAGGAATACGCCGACAAGGGGCTCTACGAGAACCGGCTGGGCCAACTGGTCGACGCGCTGGGATCTGTAATGAACGACTTCGGCGGGCGGGGAAAGGCCTTCACCAACGCTTATCCCATCCGCTACCCCGGAACGTGGGATACGGACAAGCAGCAACGCGAAAGCGAAGATCCCCAAAAATGGCAACGGGCCCGCAAGGCATTCCTGGAGTCGGACATGGTCAAGGAATACATGCGGGCGCCGGAGCAACGCTGGGACACGGCCATGCGGGACGACGACGGGGGGCTGTCGTTGATCAGTGCGGGCATTCGCGGCGTGACCACCGCCGACGACAAGCAGAACCAGTTGCAGAAAGAGATCCAGGAGGTCAACAACCGCCTGCTGCAACTCTCTCGCGACTGGGTCGTCGATCCTGACGCCAACGTCGATCGCGAGAAGCGGCTGGCCGCCGCCCGAAGAGTGCTCGATTGGCTGACCTCCAGCGAAGAGATGGTCTACTACCGGGTCCACGCGTTGCAGGAGTCGCTCTCGGTCAGCGAAGGGGAAGAATGGATGCTGGCCGATTGCATCGACACGCAAAGCCGCCGGCGGGGAGACCCGCTGCCACGGCAACTCCGCAACTTCCTGCACGAATGGGCGACCGTGGCCGTTCCCAAGCGCTGGGAGGAATTCTGCAGCACGCACCAGGACGGCGGCCCGTGGCTCGACCCGAATGACCTGGGGTCCTTCACGCGATACCTCCGCGACTATCTGTTGACGGAGCAGGTCTTCGACGAGCTGATCGACCTGCTCGGCCCGGTCGTGAATCTGAAAACCCGGGACGAGGCGGCCCGTCGCCGCGCCCGACGGAAATACGCTCGTATTATCCTCAACGACTACGTGATGAACCCGGGGCCGAGCCTGGCGCCGATGAAGTCTCCTGAAGCGGAAGACCGGGAGGAGGAAGGCAACGGAGAGGACGATCCGTTCGCTCGTTTCGGATTGATGGGGGCTTTCTTACAACGCTGGGTGAGCCGGCTTCCCCAGGCGCTGGCCTTGGGGGCGGGGGAACACGTGAAGCTCCCGCCGGGCAACGCTCAGTTGATCAAGGTCCTCGAGCCGTTTGAGAGTTAGCCGTTGGCACTGAAATAGGATAGAGAACCAAGATGCACGTATTGTTCGCAAACACTGGAGTTCAGGCCGTTTGCGTTCCGCTGCGCGGCGGCAGCCGCTATCAGGCCGCGCAGATCGGTTACGGTTGGCAACGTTGTCAGTGCGGCGGCGAGGAGGGCGAATCCCTCCGCGACTACCCCTATGTGCAGTGGCAGGTCATTCAGTCCGGCGCCAGCAAGCTGTTTCTGGCGGTCGACACCACCTGTGGCGATCCGGAGGTGGGCCATTTCTGTCAGCCCAGCGCGCTGACCAGGGATTTCGTCATCCGGCTCGAAGGCCTGCTCGACCTCCAGGGACAGCCGCTGAAGGGCATTCCGGACATCGACGTGTGCATTCGTCCCGCCACGGCAACTGCCGGCGACGCCAAGCACGTCCACATGGTGATCGACTTCGGCAACAGCCGCACGGGCGTGTTGCTGCTGGAATTGGCCGGGGAGATCAGCCAGACTCCGCAGATGCTGCCCTTCGAGCTGACCAACCGTTATCACCTGGACGCCTGGAATGAGGAAGGCGAGTTCATCAGCACGCCGGCCGCCCGATGGTTCTCATCGAAGACCCATTGGTGCAACACTCCTTATCTGCCCCCGCTGCCCCAGAAGAAGATCGAATACCATTCCAGCGTCGACGGTGACGCCGCTGGTTGGTTCGGCCGCGGCAAGAAGAAGGCCAAACAGAGCAAGGTCGAGGTCGTCCACACGCCGCCGCTGTTCGACGACCTTTCCATGGTCCGCATGGGGCGCGAGGCCGACGACGTGGCCCAAGTGATGCGCGCGGAAGGGGATATCCGCACGGGAGTCAGCTCGCCCAAACGGTATCTTTGGGCCGACGACGCCAGTTGGCTGGAAGGGGCCAACTGGCACATGGGCGATCCCAGCGACCGCTGCAAGACGGGAACCTACGCGGCGACGCTGAAAGGGCCCTTCCTGCGGTTCGTCCACGAGGACGACCGCGACTTCCTGCTCGACCGGGAGGAGCCCGCCGAGCACGAATACGCCTCCGAGACGCCGCTGAAGCCCCGACATGCCCCGCGCTGCCTGATGACCGCCGCCATCTACGAGTTGCTCTGCCAGGCCTACAGCTACATCAACTCGCCACCCTATCGCAACGCCTCGGGCGACGCCGGGCGCACCCGCGAGATCCGCACGGTGACGCTGACTTTTCCCAGCGGCATGATTCAAGAGGAGCAGAAGCGTCTGCGGGCGCAGGTCAACAAGGCCATTAATGTCTTTGCGCTGACGCTGGGGAAGAACCAAGGGGTGAGGCCCGAGCTGAATCTCAGCATCGACGAAGCCAGCGCGGTCCACCTGACGTACATCTGGAGCGAGATGCGGCTGCTGGGCCAGGACCCGCGTCTCTGGTTTGCCACGCTGCGTCAGGACCGCGGCAAGCAGCCGCCCAAGCCGGAAGAGCCCCCGCCGGAACCGATGGCGGCCGCGCCGGCCGGACGACGTCGTGGCCGGGGTGGCGTGCGCCGGCCAGGCGCCCCCGCCCCACGCCGCAAGGGCCCCGAGCCGGAGGAGTTCGGCGATGCGGCCAACGAGATCCGCATCGCCTGCATCGATATTGGCGGCGGCACCAGTGATCTGATGATCGCCAAGTACCATTTCGAGTCGAAGATCGACGACGCCATTCGCGGGCAAGTCATCCACCAGGACGGGATCTACCTCGGTGGCGACCAATTGGTCAAACGCCTGTTAGAAACCATCATCGTTCCCGCCTCTGCCGACGCCTTGGGACTGGAAGACGAAGACGTGCAACTGCTCTTCGGACCCGAGGTGCCCCGCAACCGTGAGATCCGCGCACAACGAGTCAACTGGATCAATCGGCTGTTTGTTCCGTTGACGCAGGCATACTTGGACAACGCGGTCGACGACGTCACCGACGAACCGATCTCCCACACGGACCCCGAGATTGTCGATCCGGCCGTCGTCGAATCGTTGCAGCGGGTGTTTGACAAGCTGCGGGGACCCGGATACTACAACGTGCAACAGGAGCTCGACCTGACGTTCGACCGGGCCGAGTTCGAGGGCGTGGTTCACGATGTGTTCGACGAGTTGTTGTTCGATTATTGCCAGCGAATCGTCGATCACGACGTCGACGTGGTACTGCTGGCCGGGCAGCCGTCGAAGCTCTCCTACATCCAGCAGCTCGTGCGGATGTATGTGCCGCTCTCGCCGTCGCGGATCGTGCCGATGCACAATCATTACGCGGGCAACTGGTATCCTTACCAGGACGAGAAAGGTCACAATCCGGGCGTGATCATTGATCCCAAGAGCCCCGTGGTCGTCGGCGCGGCGATCGAATTCCTGGCACGCCAGGGCATGCTTCCGCAGTTCAAGTTTGAGATGAAGGGCAAGGCCTTCGAAAACTCGTATTACTGGGGTGTGATGACCGACGCCACTTCCGGAATCCGCAACGAGCGAATCCTCTTTCAGCCGGCGGAAGACCAGGCCCGCGAGGAAATCACGGAGTTCACCACCAGTTCGCAGCGGGTGCTGATCGGCCGGAAGCTCACCGTCGGCGAGGACGCCCAGGCCACGCCCGCCTATCTGCTGAAGATGGAGGTCGGCGACCGCATCGGGCCAACTGAAGTCGTGGTGAAGATCAAGCGAAAACATGCCACCAAAGACGAAGAGGAGATGCTCGAAGTCGATTCGGTGACCGGCGTGGTGGCCGGCGAAGACGCCATCCTTGGCGAGAACGTGACGTTCAGTTGGCGCACCCTGGCCGATGAGCGATATTACCTCGACACGGGTGGGCTGGATAACATCGAGCTCTCGCCGGTGCCGTAAACGAACGCCGGTCGGGCCCGCGCCGCGCTCGGGGCAACCGGCTAGGTCAAACCAGACTGCCTCCCAGACGATTGAAGGAGCCGACGTGAGCGACGACACCATCATCGAGGGGCCGGGTCAGTTGGAACAACTGACCGAACGACTTGCCCAGCTCGGAGATCTGTTGAGCCAGACGAACGAACAAGTCGTGGCCTATCTGCTCCGCCGCGAATCGCAATCCACCGGCGACCGGGATGACGGTGCGGCGGCTGCCTTGGCCAGGAAGCTCGACACGCTGACGGATCGGCTCGATGCGGCGCTGAACACGTCGGGCACGCGTCCCCCGTCGGGCGGGCAAGAGGAATTGGGACCGGCCCTCGCGCAGCTCGGCGAAAGCGTGAACCAGCAGTTCACGGCCCTGGCCGAAGGGATCCACCAACTCGGACGGATCCTCGATGCCAAGCTGCAGACCGTGACCGACTGGCTCCGCCCCGCGGAGCCTGAGGAAGACGCTGCCGGACCGGCAGCCAGCAGCGACTGGCAGCGCGTGATTTTCGGCCCAGAACTGGCCGAGCGCCCCAGTCTGAAGCTGCAGCGTCAACAATTGCTCGACGGGCTGCTTCGAGGAGATCCGGCCGCGTGCGCGCTGGTCGGCCAACTGCTGATCTTCCGCTCGGCGATGACCGAGAAGATGCCGCCGCTGCTGAAAGAGATCGGCGAGGCCTACTATCGCTGGCAGCCGAAGACGCAGCCGGGTTCGAACCCGATGGAAGAAGCTTTGGTCGAGTGGCTCGACGAGACGATGCAGGACGCAGGTGTCCCCAACACGATCGAGTTGGTGCATTCCGGCGAGCGTTTCGACTCGACTAGACACACGGCCGCTACTCGGGGCGTCGAGGTCACCGAAGTCCTGGGATGGATCGTCTTGCGGGACAACGGCCGCGTCTACACCAAAGCCAACGTTGCGGTCAGATAGGAGACAGCCGGTCTGCTGCGTGAACAGATCCCACTCGATCCCACCTGCTTACGCAATACAAATAGCTTAGCCCAAAGGCCCACCCGACATGAAGACCTTCCAGTGCGCAAGCTGCGGCCTGCAACTGCAAAGGCCTACCCAGCCTTACAGTTGCCCGCAATGTGGACGCCAGGCCGTGGGACTGTTTCGGTTGGTCCCGGGCGGCGCCGCGCCGGGCCAGCTGGGGATGCCGCCGGCACAGCCGGGCACCGTGCCAGGCCAACCGGGGGCAGCTCCCACTCGACCGGGCGTTCCACCGACGCAACCGGGCATCGGGCCGTCGCAACCGGGTGTACCGGTACCTGGGCCGGGCATTCCCGTACCACCGCGGGCTCCCGGCCAATTCGGGCAGCCGCCCAAGCTTCCACCTGCCCAATCGGTTCCCCCGCAGACGATGCCACCGGGAGGACAATACCCCGCCCATCCATACGCGGGCCAACCGATTCCTTCGCAAGCGGTTCCGCCGACACCACAGTATCCTGCCCAACCGGTCTCACCCCAAGCGGTCCCACCCGCCCAGCAGCCGCCGATTCCGCAGCAGCCTTTTCCGCAGGCGCCGACGCAGGCACAGCCACCATCGCAAGCACCACCGCCGCAGGGCGTGCCGCCTCAACCGGGTTCCCCCTGGCAACCTCAGCAGCAGATGCCTCCGCAGCCGACATCGGTTCCACAGCCGCCGGATCAGGGGCATACACCCCAGGAAACGCCTCCGGCCAAGCCGCCACCGCAAGCTCCCCCTTCTACGGTGCAGCAAGCTGCTCCACCAACGTCGCCGACGGGCGGGGCCCCAACCTCGCGCGGAGAGGCCAAACCCGCGGCAACCGCGAAAGCGAAACGGCCCGGAGAACCGCCGGCTCCCTCGGCGGAACCTCCGAAGAAGCGCCGTCCCGTGCCGCCGTCGCAGGCGGCTGCCCCGCCCCAGGCGAAAGCGAAGGTCAAACCGAGTGCCCGGGCAAGGCCCGAACCGGCCGCTCAGCCCGAGGCCCCCGAGAAGCCGAAGCCTCGCCCCAAGCCCATTCGGCCGAAACAATTCGTGTGGGCCTATCCGGAAGAGCCCCCGCCCGACGGCTCGGCGACGGTGCCGCTGCGCTGTGCCCCGGCGGTCGATGCATCCGGGCGAATCTACTTGCATGTTCTGGGCAAGCTCCTCGCCCTGGAGGAGGAGGGTGGTCGAGCGAAGGTCTGCTGGGAGTACGTCACCGGCAGTCATGCTCCGGGGGCGATCGGCGCCGCTCCCGACGGCACGATCCGAGTCCACTGCCGCGACGGGCTGCTGCACTGCGTGAGCTTCGAGGGCAAGCAGGTCTACATGCCGGCCGACGTCGGCGAGCCACTGGGATACGCCGCTCCAATCGCCGACGCCGACGGCAACACGTGGATCAGCTCGTTCGACGGCGGCCTGATCAAGGTCGACGCGGACGGACGCCGGCAGAAGCCCGGCCCGTACGTCCGCTCACGACAGAAGTTCAACGCCGCCGGGATCATCCACCAGGGTGTGCTCTACATCGGCTCGGACAACGGCTGCCTGTTCGCCGTCGAGCTGGCCGAACAGAGGGGTACGAACCGTTGGAACCATGCGGCCGGCCAAGGAGTGACTGGCTGGTACATCCACTCGTCGCCCGCGATTACCGAAGAGGGGCTGTTGGTCGTGGCGGCCTGCGACGAGCGGCTCTACGGTTTCGCGCCCAACGGCAAGCTCGTCTGGAAAACCGAGGTGCCGGGCCAGATGCTGGGCTCGCCGGTAATCGACCAGCCGGGGCAAATCTACGTGGGTGTCAGCCAGTCGAAGCGGGGCCAACAGCCGCGCGGGCTGTTGCTGTGCCTTGACGGCAACTCGCACAAGATTCGCTGGCAGTACGAGGCCGCCGGGCCGGTCGAATCGACTCCGGTGATCGGCAACGACAACACGGTCTACTTCGGCGACAACGCCGGTATGGTCCATGCCGTCGATCGCGGCGGCCAGGCCCAATGGACCGCCAAAGTCGAGGCGCCCGTGCGTTCTGCTGGAACGATTCTTGCGCCCCGCCGGGTCGCCTTCGGACTGGACAATGAGACGCTTGTCGTGTTGAAGTGTGCCTCCGATGCACTGGCCGCCGGCGGCTGGCCGAAGATCGGCGGCTCGCTCGGGCAGTGCGGACTGAAGGCGTCCGGCTAGGATCCGTCGACATTCGATGCTACGGAGACGGCTTCTGGAACGCCCAGAGTCGCCGAAGCGTTGCCATGTAGAGCACGCCGTTGGCCGCCACGGGCGTGCTGGCCGTGGGGCTATCGAGCTCGACGCAGCCGAGCACCCGTTTTTCCCGAGCGGCGGCAAAGACCCACAGGTCGCCACGGCGGGTGCCGACGTAGACTCTTCCGTCGGCCACCAGCGTCGATCCCCAGATCTCGCCATTCGCTTCGTGAGTCCAGCAGGCCTCGCCCGTGCTGGCGTCCACGCAATGAACGGTCCGCCCGCAATCGGCGGTGAACACCAGCCCGTTGTGGATCGAGGGCGTCGAGCAGCAGTGGCGATTCAATGCGTACGACCAGAGCAGGCCGGTCTCCGTGATGTTACCCGTTTGTGTTGCGTCGATGCATTGCAGCCAGGCCTCGTTCTTGCCCCACCAGATGTCGCCCCCGACGGTGAGGTACACGCGGTTCTCATGAAACACGGGCATGCTCTTGATGTTGCTGGGGCTAACGCGCCGGTTGCGCAAGTACTGCGACACGTCTTCTTTCGGAGCGGTCGGATCACAGTCAAAGCGCCAGGCGCGCGGGAGCGTTTTCGCGGGTCCCGGCGTGGAAGAAGGCGTCAGGGCGTCAAACGCATAGCAGACGCCGTCGCCGCCGCCGAAGAAGACGAGCCGCCGGCCGGCGACGTCGGCCAGTGCGGGCGACGACCAGGTGCAGTGGAAGATCCGTGGCCCGATCCGCTCGCCGTCTTGGGCGACCAGCTTGCCCGAGGTCTTGTCCAACACGATCAGGCTGGGCGCTTCGGGAGCGCGGACCTTCCGGTGCGTGTTGTCGACTCCATTGCCCGTGTTCAGATAGAGATACGGCCCGTCGATCAGAATCGAGCTGTGCGCGGCGTCGTGCGGGTGCATTCCCACCTCGGCGCGCATGTCGAACAGCCAGAGGATATCGGCGTCGAGCTGCCCGACCTCCATCGGTTTCTCGCCGGGCAACACCAAGTGGCGGCCTTCGTCCACGTACGGTCCGCCGTTTCCGTTGGCCATTCCTGCCAGATCGAGGCACACGACTTCGGCCCGGTTGGTCACGGCGTAGACGCGGTCGCCCTCCACGGTGGCCGGCGAGCAGATGCCGGCGCCCGGCCAGTCCAGATAGACGTCGCCCTGGAACTTCGGCACGACCAGTTGCCAACAGATGCTGCCGTCCTCTTCGTTCAGACAGAGAAGCACGCCACGGTCGCCTTGATGCCGCGGATCGCGCGGCTCACCGTTGTTGGCGCCGATGATTACTCTGCCGCCACCGACCACGGGCGTCGCGTACGATTCGGTTCCCAGCGATGCGGACCACTTGACGTTTTCTCCCGTTTGCGGGTCGAACGATTCGGGGAGCCCCGTTTCGCCGGAGACCATGTTTCGCGTGTACTGCTGGCCCCACTGCGGCTGATCGGCGGCCCAGCCGCCGGCCACCATGGTCGCCGAGATCAACGCAAAGGCGGCACTCAGATGCCGTGGATTCAAGTTTGACTTCATGGGAGCCTCTTCATGACAGTAGTTACGGCCAGGGACGGCGGTGTCGCCGAGGGATGACCGCCCCAAAGTGTCGAGCATAACCGCATTAGCGCCGAAAGGCAACCACACGACAGGCGAACCGCCGGCCCTCAGGACTCGCAGGGCAACTCCTCCTGGAAGGCCGCCGCCAGGAAGCTGCCGGTAACCGATTCCCGGCAGTTGGCAACCATTTCCGGAGTGCCTTTGACCACGACCCGCCCACCCTGGTCGGCGGCGCCGGGTCCCAGGTCGATGATGTAGTCCGCCGCCTTCATCATCTGGAGGTTGTGTTCCACCACGACCAGCGAATGCCCCACGGCGAGCAGGGCGTCGAAGCAGTCCAACAACTGCACCACGTCGGAGAAGTGCAGCCCGGTGGTCGGCTCGTCGAGGATGAACAGGCAGCGGCCTCGCTTGGCGCTGGACATGTAGCCGGCCAGCTTCAGTCGCTGGGCTTCGCCGCCGGAGAGCGTGTTGGCCGGCTGGCCCAAACGCACGTAGTCGAGCCCCACGTCGATCAGCCGCTTCAATCGCGCCTGGACCTTGGGCCGCCCGCGGAAAAAGGTGAACGCTTCCCGCACGGTCATTTCCAGCACTTCGGCGATGTTGCGGCCGCGGTAGGTGACCTCCAGGATCTCGTCGCAGTAGCGGGTGCCATTGCACTGGCTGCACTTCATGTAGACGTCGGCGAGGAATTGCATGTCGATTTGGGTATAGCCGTCGCCCTGGCACGCGCCGCATCGGCCGCCGTCGACGTTGAAGCTGAAATGGCCGGCCGAGTAGTTGCGGGTTCTCGCCTCCACGGTGTCGGCAAACACGGCCCGGATCTCGTCAAAAGCCTTCAGATACGTGACCGGATTGCTCCGGGGCGAGCGTCCGATCGGGCTCTGGTCGACCATGATCACGTCATCGATCTGCCCGTCGCCGTAAACGTCGTCGTAGTCGTAGGGCTTGGCGGCGTCCTTCCGCAACCGGCGGCAGAGCGCCGGATAGAGCGTGTCCTGCACCAACGTGCTCTTGCCCGAACCGCTCACGCCCGTTACCAGACAGAGCACACCCAAGGGCAGCTCCACGGTGACGTTCCGGAGGTTGTTGCCCTGGGCGCCGGCTAGCCGGATCCAGCCGTGGCTTGGGGGGCGCCGGCGACCGTTGCCGCCCACGCCGCGTCGCCGCGCCAAATAATCGCCCGTAAGGCTCTCCGGCGATTGCTCCATTTCCTCCGGGGTCCCCTGGAAGACAATCCGTCCGCCGCGTTCTCCCGCTCCAGGGCCAATCTCGATCACTTGTTCGGCCGCCCGGATGATCGACTCTTCGTGTTCTACGACCACCACCGTGTTGGCCCGGTCGCGGAGCTTGTCGATGGCGCCGATCAACTGGCTGATGTCGCGCGGGTGCAGACCGATGGAAGGCTCGTCGAGCACGTAGAGCATGTTGACCAAGCTGGACCCGAGAGCCGAGGTAAGCGCCACGCGGCGGGCCTCTCCGCCGCTGAGGGTGCGGAGCGTCCGGTCCAAGGTGAGATAGCCCAGTCCCACGGCTTCCAGATACGACAGTCGGGCCTGAACCTGCTCGAGCATCATCCGCCCCACCCGGCGCTGCCAGTCGGTCAACGAGAGGCCGCGAAAAAACTCGCCGGCGTCGGAGATTCTCAGAGCGCAGATCTCAGCGATGTTCAGCCCGCCGATCCGCGTGGCCAGCGCCTCTTCGCGCAGCCGTGTCCCGCCACACGCCGGACACGGCCGATAGCTCCGCCAGCGGCTCAGAAACACGCGGATGTGCATCTTGTATTTCCGCCGCTCCAGCCAGGCGAAAAAGCCTTCCAGGCCGCCGAACTTCCGCTCAGGTGCGCCGCGGGTGATCAGGTCCAGGTGTCGCTCCTCCAACTCGGCAAACGGTACGTCGACCGGTAAGTCGTACTCGTCGGCCAGCTCCATCAGCTCTTCGAGTTCGTGCAGGTAGGCCGGACTGTTCCAGGGTGCGATGGCCCCTTCGCGGATCGTCTTGCTCGGGTCGGGAACGACGAGATCCATGTCGATGCCGATCACGTTGCCGAAGCCTTCGCACTGCGGACACGCCCCCATCGGGCTGTTGAAGCTGTAGAGCCTTGGCTCGGGGGTCGGGTATTCCAGTTCGCAGTCCTCGCAGGCCAACTGGCTGCTGAAACCGATGCGACGCCACGTGCTGCCGTCGATGGTGTATGCGGTGCCCCTTTCCTTGCGAGAGGCCGGGGAGGTGGTATCGCCGTCGGCAATAAACGCGTAGCATCTGCCGTGCCCCTGGGCAAACGCCGTTTCCAGCGAATCTCGAATCCGGTTCTCCGCCGCACTGCCGGCGGCCAACCGGTCGACCACGACGTACAGACCACCTTCGACAGCCGATGGTCCCGGCGCCGGCTTCGACAGCGGTTGCTCCGCCAGATTCACCAGCGTCCCCTCGGCAATCACACGGATGAACCCGTCTTCCTGCAACCCGGCGGCCAACTGCTCCAAGTTGTCCGCGTCGGAAAGCCACAGCCGAAACGCCAGCATGTAGCGGGTGCCCGGCGGCAGAGCGGTCAGCCACCGGGCCGCACTCTGCGGCGTGTCGCAGCGGACTTCATGACCGCAGTTGCGACAGATCACTTGTCCGACCTTGGCAAACAGCAGTCGCAGGTAGTCGCTGGTTTCGGTGGCCGTGCCCACGGTCGAACGGCTCGATCGACTGCCGTTCTTGCTGGTCACGGCAATCGCCGGCGGAATCCCGTCGATCCGCTCGGCCTCGGGTTTCTCCAGCCGTTGCAGAAACTGCCGTGTGTAGGCGGAAAAACTCTCGATGTAACGACGCTGCCCCTCGGCATAGAGCGTATCCAGCGCCAGGCTGCTCTTGCCGCTGCCGCTGAGGCCGCAGAGCACGATCAGCTTGCCGCGCGGCAAATCCAGGTCGATCGACTGGAGGTTGTGGACCTCAACTCCCCGCAGCGAAATGTGGCCCGCACTGCTCATGCTCGTCCTCGGGCAACCATCTTGACAACACCGCAAGCTACTATCTTATCAACGCCCATCGCAGCGTGCCAGCCGATCGCAGCGTGCCAGCCACGCAAATCGGCAATGCTGCCGCACATCGCCGGGTCGCAACGATTCGGTTTGCCCTTGTCCGAGCATCTCGCTGGGCGTTACCTTGGGGGGAATGAACTTCGACGGCCAACGAGCGACGATCATGGGTCTGGGCCATTTTGGGGGTGGCGTGGCGGCGGCCCGTTGGCTGGCCCGACAGGGGGCCGTAGTCACGGTGACCGATCTGGCCGATGAGCACGTCCTTGCCGAATCGCTGGCCTTGCTCCGCCGCGAACCCATTGGCCGGCTTCGACTGGGTGGGCACCGCGAAGAGGACTTTCGTAATGCCGATCTGGTTGTCGTTAACCCGGCGGTGCGGCCAGGCGATCCGTTGTTGGAGCTCGCCCGGCTCGCCGGCGCCCGGCTCACCAGCGAAATCCAGCTGTTTCTGGAGGCCTGCCCGGCATCCGTCGTCGGCATAACCGGCTCCAACGGCAAGTCGACCACGGCCGCCATGATTGCCGCCATTCTCCAAGCCGACGGCAGACGAACCTGGCTGGGCGGAAACATCGGCAACAGTCTGCTCTGCCAACTTGATGAGATCTCACCTGAGGATTGGGCCGTGTTGGAGCTGAGCAGCTTCCAGTTGTGGCACCTTGGCCCGGAAGTGCCCCTGCCGCAAGTGGCCGTGGTGACCAACTGTACTCCAAACCATCTCAACTGGCACGACAGCTACGAAGACTACATGGCGGCCAAGCAGCGCATCGTCAGCCGACAGCGTGCAGAGGATCTGGCCGTACTGAACGACCGCGACGCCGAGGTGAGGCGCTGGAGCCACTTGGTGCGCGGGCGTCGGTTGCCGCTGGTTCCGCCGGACAATGTCCCACCGCTGACCATCCCCGGCGAGCACAACCGGATCAACGCGGCCTGTGCGGCCGCCGCCGCCCTGGGTGTCGGCTGTAGCGAATCGTCCGTTCGGAGAGGATTGCGGTCGTTTCGGGGATTGCCGCAACGGCTGGAGCCCATGGCCGTGATCGCCGGGCGCCGATTCTACAGTGATGCGTCGGCCACCACGCCGGAATCGACCGTGGCCGCTCTGCAATCGCTCGAAGGGCCGATCTGGCTGTTGGCCGGTGGAAGCGACAAGGGATGCGATTTCCGGCCGTTGGGCCGGGCCATCGCCGAAAACGCCCGGGGTACGGCCCTTTTCGGTGAAGTCCGCGAGACGCTGCATGGCTGTATCACAACTTGGGCGCCGACGGCAGACTGCGTGTCGACCGAGTCGCTATCTGAAGCATTGCACTGGTGTTGGGAGCGTTCCGGGCCGGGCGACGCGATTCTCCTGTCGCCCGCCTGCCCCAGCGGTCTGCCCTTCACCAACTATCGTCAGCGTGGTCGGCTATTCGAAGATCTGGCTCGAAGGCTGGTTGCACAGCCCAATCGATAGAGTCCGTCTCGATGCAATCGCTGCAACTTCCATTTGCGTTACATTCGGCCGCCGATTCACCTGCCGACGGCTCTGGCCGCAGGGAAGCTATTGACAATCCGGGGCGCGTTGTTGTACAAGAAGCGTGTTGTAGAGAGCCTTTGTGCCCTCGGTCAACGCGGCCTCGAGGACGACGGCTGTGCGGTTTCCTTGGCGGAGACTTTCACGGCGCTGGGAGTTGTCGCCTCGAGGTCTTTTTCTGCGCGGCACCTTGTTGTCCCGAATATCTCCGCAAGGGGACCCGTCACGGGTGGCGTTACCAGGAGGTTTCGGATAGAAAATGGGGAACGAACTGATGGGGGCGGTCTCGACCGGCCCGCCGGTCGTGATGCGGCTGTGAAAGGGCGATTGAGGTTGGCATTGCGAATGATCAAGGCCAGCCAACGGGAGGCCGGAAAAGACGGGCTCCCGTTGGTCGCTCTCGCGCATTGAGTGTGCAAACGTTAATACTAGAGGGGTCTCTACGATGAAAGTCGTCCATTACGAACAGATCGAATCGACACCGGTCGAGATGAAGGGAGCCACAGGCTGCCGAATCCGTTGCCTGGTTGGACCGGAGGACGCCGCGCCAAGCTTCTCGATGCGGCTTTTCGAGGTCGCCGGCGGCGGGTTTACGCCGAGACATTCCCACACCCACGAGCACGAAGTCTTCGTTCTGGAGGGGAACGGCTTGGTTCTCGAGGGAGACGTGGAACACCGGCTGCAGCCCGGCGTGGTGGTCTTCGTCCCGCCCAAACAGCCGCACCAGTTCCGCAACACGGGCAGCGGCCCGCTGAAATTCCTCTGCCTGATTCCCCATCCTCTGCGGGGCATGAGCGACCCGTGCGCTGCCGCGTGTGGATGCGAATGACCGGCTTCGGTCCGGCGTTTCTTCAACGGGATGTTCAACGATACAGGTGAAGTCATGCCCGCCGATCCCGCCGCCGATATCGCCCGGCTCAGTGACGACATCCGCTATCACGACCGCAAGTACTATGTCGACGCTGCCCCGGAGATCACCGATCTGCAGTACGACCGGCTCGTCGAGCGGCTGACGCAGCTCGAGGCGGAGCACCCCGAGTTGATCACGCCCGACAGCCCCACCCAGCGCGTCGGCGACCAGCCCGTCGGGGGGCTCGAACCGGTCGAGCACCGCGTTCCGATGCTTTCGATCGACAACACGTACAGCATCGCGGATCTGCAGAAATACGGCGAGCGCACCGCGAAGCTGCTCGCCGGCGAGTCGATCCAGTGGGTCGTCGAGCTGAAGATCGATGGGGTGGCCGTTTCGCTGCTGTATGAAGAGGGGCGGCTGGTCCGCGGCCTGACCCGCGGCAACGGCCGAGTAGGCGACGACATCACGCACAACATTCGCACCATCGGCGATGTGCCGCTGCGTCTTTCCGGCGATCGCATCCCACCCGTGTTGGAGGTCCGCGCCGAAATCTACATGACCAACTCCGACCTGGTGCGGCTCAACGAGGACCAACGCCGCAAAGGCGAGTCGCCGTTCGCCAATACGCGAAACGTCACCGCCGGCAGCATCCGTTTGCTCGATCCGCGGATCTGTGCCGGTCGCCGGCTGCGGCTCTTCTGCCACGGGATCGGCTACGCCGAGGGACTGAAGGCCCAAACCCATATGGAGTTTCTCGAAGAGCTTCGCGGTTACGGGCTGCCTGCCACTCCCGAAGTCGAGTGCTTCCGCTCCTATGCAGCCGCGATCGCACATTGTGAGGAGTTGATTGAGCGGCTGCACGAGCTGGACTTCGAAATTGACGGGTTGGTCTTGAAAGTCGACCGTTTCGATCAGCGTCAGCGGCTCGGCAGCACCGCCAAGAGCCCCCGTTGGCTGATCGCCTACAAGTTCGAGAAGTACGAGGCGACCACGCGATTGAACGGGATTCGTGTTCAGATCGGCAAGACGGGTGCGATCACTCCGGTCGCCGACCTCGCGCCGGTCGAACTGGCCGGCTCGACGGTCAGCCGGGCCAGCCTGCACAACGCCGACGAAATCGAGCGAAAGGACACGCGCCCCGGCGACGTGGTGGTCGTGGAAAAGGCCGGCAAGATCATCCCGCACATTGTGCGCGTGGAGAAGCACGAGCGCAAGGGATCGCTGCGGAAGTTCGTCTTCCCCACGGAGTGCCCTGAATGCGGCAGAAAGCTCGTCAAGGATGAGGGAGGCGTCTACATCCGCTGCCCGAACTTGCAGTGCCCCGCCCAGGTCCGAGAGCGGATCCGCTATTTTGCCAGCCGCAACTCCATGGACATCGAAGGTCTTGGCGACAAGCTGGTCGAGCAGCTTGTCGGGGAAGGGCTCGTGCGGAGCTACGGCGATCTCTACCGGCTGGAGCAGGGGCAGGATCGGCTGTTGACCTTGGAACGGATGGGCCGCAAGTCGGTCGACAACCTGCTCGACGGTATCGAAGCCAGCAAGCAGCGCGGGTTCGCCCGGCTGTTGAATGCCTTGTCTATCCGCCACGTCGGCGCTCGCGTGGCGGCCGTGTTGGCCGAACACTTCGGATCGATGGACGCCCTGTTGCAGGCCGGCGTCGAGGAGCTCGGCGAAATCAACGAGATCGGCCCGATCATCGCCGAGAGCGTGCATCAATTCCTCCACAGCAAGTTCGGGGCGGAGACGATCGACGACCTGAGGCAACTCGGCGTGAAGATGGAGTCGGCGACCGCGGTTCCCGCGGCAGAGCGTGTGTTGGAAGGCAAGACCCTGGTGGTCACCGGCGCGCTGACGAAGTACACGCGTGAGGAGATCAACGAGCTGATCACGCAGCACGGCGGCCGGGCTGCTTCCAGCGTTTCCCAGAAAACCGACTACGTCGTCGCCGGCGAAAAGGCCGGCAGCAAACTCGCCAAAGCTCGGCAATTCGGCGTGCCGGTGCTCACGGAAGAGCAGTTCGAGCAGTTGCTGCTCGGCTAGATTCCCACGACGCTGAAGCCGCAATCGACGTGGATCGTCTCGCCGGTCACACCGTCGGACTGGTCGCTGAGCAGATACAGGGCCGTCGTTCCCAGCTCACTCGGCTCGACGTTTCGGCCCAGCGGGGCCTTCTGGGTGAAATGGTCGCGGATCCGGTCGAAGCCGGAGATGCCCGCGGCGCTGAGCGTCCTCATCGGACCGGCGCTGATCGCGTTGATGCGGATCTTCTGTTGCCCCAGGTCCCAAGCCAGATAGCGAACGCTGTGCTCCAACGCGGCCTTGCAGACGCCCATCACATTGTAGCCGGGGATGACCTTTTCGCCGCCGTAGTAGCTGATGGTCACAATCGCCCCGCCGGCGGTCATCAGCGGCGCCGCCGCCCGGCAGGCCGCCAGCAGGCTGTAAGCGCTGATGTCCATCGCCAGATGCCAGCCCTCGCGACTCATCTGCAAATAGGGGTTGCGAAGCTCCTGCGGCGGGGCAAACGCGATCGAATGGACCAGGAAGTCGAGCTTGCCGTACGTCTCGCGCACCGCGTCGAACACCCGGGCGACGTCCGCGTCGCTTTGCACGTCACAGGGCAGGATCAGCCGGGCACCGCGCGGTTCGACCAGCCGCCGCACGCGCCGTTGGCTGGACGGGCTGGGCAAGTGCGTGAAGCCGAGTTCGGCGCCCTGCTGGTAGAGGGCCTCGCTGATGGCCCAGGCAATGCTCCGATCGTTGGCGACGCCCATGACCAGGCCAGTCTTGCTGGTAAAAACACCCATCGTCGGCTTCCCCTGCTTTGGACGCGTAGAAGAACAAGTTGGGCCCATTGGAAAGGGCAGCGACGCGGATATCTCAGGTTTGGACCAACCCGGTTGGTCAGGTCCGACAACGTGCCAACTTGCTCTCTGACAGGCGGCTACTCGGCAACCGGCACCGGCCCGGCCAGTAACTCATATTGCTCGATCGGCGAAGTATCGCCGCTGAGGATCTGCTCGCAGTTGGTTCGCAAGACGGGCATCTCTCGCCGGATGAAGCGGCGGGCGACGTGCTTCTTCCGCTCGTTCGCGGCGCCTTGTGTCAGGAACAGATGTCCGATGATCACCGCAATCGCCGAATCGACCAGCCGCCGGCCGGACAGATCCAGATAGGAAGCCCCTCGTTGCTTGACGAATTGGATCGCTTCGAGCACCCGCTGCTTGCCCTCCAGCAGGTTCTGCTTCAACTCCTCCAGCAGCGGGTCGTCGTATTGCTTCGCATCGTAGTCGGCGGTCCACGTCTCGAACGACCCGGAAGAAACACCCCGCACGGCCGCCACGACCTGTAATTGGCTGGTGCCTTCGTAAATGGTGGTGATCCGCGCGTCGCGTAGGTAGCGTTCGGCGGCGTAGTCCTTCATGTAGCCCGAACCGCCCAGAACCTGAATCGTCAGGTCGGCCACCTTGCAGCACATCTCCGAAGCGTAGTACTTACTCATCGGCGTGAGCATGGCGTTGAGCCGCTTGAGCGACCGCGACAACTGCTTGCGGCGTTTTGTTTCTTCCTTATCGAGATCCTTGTTCCACTCCAGCACGCGGAGGTTGTTGTTCTCGAGGTCGCACACGCAGCTCGTCTGATAAGTCAGCGCCCGGGCCGCTTCCACGTGGATCTTCATGTCCGCAACCATTTCGGCCACCGCCGGGAGCCGTTCGATGGGACCGCCGAACTGCTGTCGCGTATGGGCGTAGGTGCGGGCCAGACGGAAGGCCGCCTCGGCCACGCCCAGCGATTGGGCGGCGATGCCGACGCGCGCACCGTTCATCAGGGCCAGCACGTAGGTGATTAGTCCCCGCTGCCGCTCGCCAACAAGCCGGGCCGGACAGTCTTCGTAGACCAACTCGCACGTCGGAGACCCGTGAATTCCCAGCTTCTCCTCCAGGTGGCGGACCCTCACTTGGAGGCAACGCTCGGAAATAAAGAGGCTGAGGCCACGGCCGTCGGAGATCTCCGGTTCGCTGCGCGCCAGCGTCAACAGGATCTCGCCGCAACCGTTGGTGATGAAACGCTTCACGCCATTGAGCAGCCAGTCTCCGTTCTCGTCCTGATGCGCCCGCAGACGCACGGCCTGCAAGTCGCTGCCGGCGTCGGGTTCGGTGAGCACCATGGCGCCGGTGACTTCACCTCGAGCGAATTGCGGCAGCACTTCGTCCTTGATTTCGTCGCTGGCAAAGGCGTTGATCGTCTCGGCGATGCCCTGCAGCCCGAACAGGTTCATCAGCGAGGTGTCGGCCCGGCTGATGATCTCGTTCGCCATGGTGTAGATCAAGTTGGGGCAATTGAGGCCGCCGTACTTGTAGGGCAGCGTGAAACCCATCATGTCGGCCTGGCTCAGGCGATCCAGGTTCCGCCGCACCAGAGGGTGCAGCGTGACGGTGCCGTCTTCGTTGAGCGTGTTCCCCTCGCGATCGATCTGCTCGGCGCTGGGCGCGATCATCTCGCCGGCGACCTGCCCGACGATATCGAGGATGCGGCGGTAATTGTCCACGGCGTCGGCCTCGTCGCGCGGCGCGTAGTCGCATCGTCCGTTGCCAGCGTCGGCAAACCCGTCCTCTTGGATTCTGGCCGACTCGGCCAGATCAAGGTGCTCGAAGAGGAACTGGATGTCTTGATTATCGAGAAAGAAGTTGGCCATTTCTTAGACGTCCTGTTGCGAGGCCGCCAGTAGCCCCGCTGAAAAAGTCCCGTTGTCCGCGAACCACTACTTCTCCTTGATCGCCTTGATCATCATCGGGATGACCTTCCTGAAGTCGCCGACGATTCCGTAATGGGCGACGGAGAAGATGGGAGCTTCTTGGTCGGTGTTTATGGCAATGATCTTGGCCGACTCTTCCATGCCGGCCCGGTGCTGGATGGCGCCGCTGATGCCCACGGCGATGTACAGCGCGGGCCGCACGGTGGTGCCGGTCTGTCCAATCTGGTGCTCTTTGCCGATCAGCCCCCCGTCGACGGCCGCCCGGCTGGCCCCGACCGCCCCACCAATGGCCCCGGCCAACTCGTAGATCAACTGGAAGTTCTCCTTACTCCCGATGCCGCCGCCGCCGGCGACAATCACCCGGGCGCCCTTCAGGTTGATCTTGCGCGGCTCGATATGGCGCTCGATCAGCTTCAGTGCCAGCGAGTCCGAATCGATGGCAACCTGTTCCTTGACGACCTGGCCGGCGCGTGAAGCGTCGGCCTCCTTCAGCGGTATCACGCCCTCGCGGACGGTGGCCATCTGTGGCCACTGGTCGAAGTTGACGATAGTGGCAATGATGTTTCCGCCGAACGCTGGCCGGATTTGCAGCAGCAGGTTCTTGTGGTCCGTCTTCGTCTTCGGGTCGGTGACGTCGCTGATTTCCAGGTCCGTGCAATCGGCGGTCATCCCGGCCCGCAACGTTGAGGCCACGCGGGGGGCCAAGTCGCGCCCCAAGGGCGTTGCTCCGTAGATCACGATCTGTGGCCGATGCTTCTCTATCAGCGAGCAGAGGACCTGCGCGTAGGGACCGGTCTGATAGTGACCCAGCCGTTGGTCGTCAATCACGTAGACGTTGTCGGCCCCGTGGGCGATCAGTCGCTCGGGTAGCGACTCGACCCCTGCGCCCGGCAGCACCACGCCGGTCTTCACCCCCAACCGATCGGCCAACTCGCGGGCCTTGCCGCACAGTTCCAGAGCCACATCGTGCAGCGAGCCATCTTCCTGTTCGGCAAAGACCCAGACTTCGCCCTGACGGTTCGGTTCCATCATCGTCTTCCCATCTCGACATTAACCCAGTGTTCGGTCAACCACCAACTCGTGGACCAACTGGCGTGCGCCTTGTTCGGTGGGCGGAATCTCGCTGTAGCCCTCCTTCTTGAGCACGATCGCCTGAATACGGTGTACTTTGGTGGGCGAGCCCGCGAGCCCACAACGCGAAAGGTCAGCCCCGATCTGGTCGAGCGTCCATTGCTCGATCAGAAGGCCTCGCTCCTTCTGCGCGTCGGCGCGGCGCTGGATTTCGGCCTGGCGCTGTCCGTCCGATGCGTCGGGCATCTCCGTTCTGACGCGGCCGGCGATTTCCGCGGCAGTTCTCGCCCGTTTCAGCCGCATCACACGCCGCGCGGCCGGCGGACGCGGCCGATTGGCCGTTTCCAGCACCGTGACCAGCACCGGAAGCCTGACTTCGACGATTTCCCAGCCGCGGCCGATGTTGCGCCGCAGTTGCGCCACTTCGCCTGACAGACCGACCATGCCTTCCAGATAAGTCACCTGTGGAATGCCCAACTTCTCGGCACACTGAGGTCCCACCTGGGCCGTATCGCCGTCGATGGCTTGTCGGCCGCAGAACACGAAATCATAACGGCCGACCGTCTTGACCGCTTGGCTGAGAATGTAGCTGGTGGCCAGCGTGTCGCTGGCGGCGGCGCGGGGATCGGTCAGCAGTATCGCCCGATCGGCCCCACGGTAAAGACACTCCCGCAGCACGTCCGACGCCTTAGGCGGGCCCATGGTCAAGGCCGTCACCGTCCCACCATGTTGCTCCCGAATCTCCAACGCCGTCTCCAGCGCGTGGAGGTCCTCCGGATTGAAGATAGCCGGCAGGGCGCTACGATTGACGGTCCCATCCTCCTTCATGGCCTCGGCCGTGACGTTGGCCGTGTCGGGAACCTGTTTTACGCACACAATGCTGTCGTACGGCACGGCGAGTGACTCCGAGAACCGTGGTCAGTAAGACCTATTCATGTTTGCACTGCCAATGATCAAGGCCGACCAACGAGAGGCCGAGAACACCGGGTTCCCGTTGGTCGCCCTCGCGTATTGACTGTGCAAAGGTCAACAAAACTCCGGAGGGTATCAGCCGACAGCGTTGAGGTCAAGGTCCGCTGGCTGGAAAGGTCGGAAAGCTATGGAGTGCAGCGAAAAGGGGCTCTTCCAACCGCAGCGCGCGCCTCATCCGAACGCGCCGGGAGAAGCAGATACTTCCCCACTGGGATAGGGCAAGGCTACAGCAGAGGCCAAGTATCACCCCGGAGGATGTCACTCTGACTCTGCCCGGTTTTCTTCAGAACATCATTATGATACACTACCTTCAAGGTGTCGTCGATATGACTTGGCTGCCCCGGCGATAGCGAGAATGGAAAGAACACTAGGGCTATGGATTCCAACAGCTTGCGCCAACGCGACCAGACAGTCCTTCAGCGTCTTGAAGCACCGCCCGCCCTGACGCCGCTTGCCAACGAGTTGCTCTGGTCAGCTGCCACCAGCGATGAGCCTTCTTCCTTCTTGGGAGGGGCTGTGGCGAGGATCTTGTCGTTTGTGGGCGGTGACTACGTCGCACTGACAGCGACAGTCGGTGGGCGCTGGCATATCGAGGCCGACGCCGGCGATCTGCGGCCGCTGCCGATCGACTTGCTGGCCGACGTGCTCGATCGCGAGGCCCCTTGCACACGCGAGCATTGGGCTGCTGCACCCCTGGCCCCCCGAGAAGCCTCCGGCCGAGTGCTTCTGACTTACTCGACCGATCTAGCGCGCGCCCTGTCTGCCGTCGAGCGTTTGGGACCCTTGCTACAAATGGCCCTTTCCGCAGTCCGGCTACGTCACCACCACGTACGTCGCGTCTGCCGCCTGGAAGCCATTCTCGAAATCACGAATCAGTGGAACCGGACGCACGAAGTCGAGCCCCTGTTGGCCAAGATGGCAGAGGCCGCCACGCGGCTGCTCGATGCCGATCGCGCCAGCATCTTTCTTTGGGACCGCCCCAATCATCTACTGGTCGGCCGGCCCGCACTGGGAGTCGAGAACGGCGAGTTGCGGATCCCCGACAATCGGGGCGTCGTCGGGCAGGTTATTCAGACCGGTGAGCCGCGGCGAGTGGACGCCGCCGCAGACCCCGAGCAGATCGACCGCGACGTGGACGCCCAACTCGCGTACGAAACCAACACGCTTCTATGTGTTCCCTTGCGCGGGAGTCGCGATGAGTTGTTCGGGGCGTTCGAGGTCATCAATAAGCGTTCGGGCGGCTTCAAGGATGAGGACGAGGACGCCCTGGTCGAGTTGGCTGGCCATGCTGCCGTGGCACTGGAGAACGCCCAGGACCGCCAGAAACTGCTCTCGGCCAATCGCCAGATCGCCGAGCAGGCGGCCGAAGGAGTCCGGCTGATCGGAGACAGCCCGGCCATCGAAGCCCTGCGGTCGATTATCCGCCGCGTGGCCGACACGGACCTGGCGGTGCTGATCCTCGGTGAAAACGGCACGGGCAAGGAGGTGGTCGCCCAGTCAGTCCACTACCTCAGTCACCGAAGCAGCCAGCCGTTCATTGCGGTCAATTGTGCTGCAATCCCCGAGGCCTTGGCCGAAAGTGAGCTGTTCGGCCACGAGAAGGGCGCCTTCACCGATGCCCGTGAGGCCCGGTCGGGCAAGTTTGAGTTGGCGGCCGGCGGAACGCTCTTCCTCGACGAGATAGGCGACCTCAGCCTCGCCTGTCAGGCCAAGCTGTTGCGGGTATTGGAGGAGAAAGTGCTGGTACGCGTTGGCGGCTCTACGCCCGTTCATTCCGACGCTCGCGTGCTGGCCGCCACCAACCAGGACTTGACCGAGATGGTGCGGCGGAAGCAGTTTCGCGAGGACCTCTATTTTCGCCTGAATGTGGTCACGCTCGAGTTGCCGCCCCTTCGAGACCGCCCCGGCGACGTCCTTCTGCTGGCAGAACATTTCCTCAGCGATTTTTGCCGCAAGGCACGGCGCAGGGTCCCGAAGTTCCACCCCGCCGCTCAAAAACGCTTGGCCGATCACGCCTGGCCAGGCAATGTCCGTGAACTGCGGAACCTGATGGAGCGTATTGCCTATCTCTCCACCGCGGACCAAGTTCAGGCCGAAGACCTGGCGTTCATCCTTTCGCCTTGCGGCGACGCACGTCCGGTCGCCCGGGTTGACGCGACTCTTTCGGAGGCGACGGCCCGATTCCAGGTGGAATACATCGAGCACGCCATCGAGCAGTCCGACGGCAACCTGAGTCGCGCTGCGGGAGCTTTGGGCTTGCACCGCTCGAATCTCTATCGCAAGATGCGCCAGTTGAGAATTTCTTCCGCATAGAGGCTCTGTAAAGGGGCATCGCGCCCCCCCCTGGGATACTGCTGCGAGAATCGTCGGCCGAGGCCCTTGCGTCTGATGGCATCAATCGTAGAATGACACATTCGTGCGAGACGGCCGATATTGGCCCCCTTAGCTCAACCGGCAGAGCATCTGACTCTTAATCAGAGGGTTGGAGGTTCGAGTCCTCCAGGGGGCACTTTGCATGCTGACGCCCCGCATCGCACGCCGGCGTACCGAAT
>JAFGRD010000017.1 GCA_016935315.1 Pirellulales bacterium | reverse complement strand
ATTCAGGAAGCCAAGTCTGGCCCACTCCTATCCATCCGAACAATACGAAGCAGTGACCGCAACGCTGTCAATGCTGTCATTTACAGACCGCTTGGGACGCTATCACATCCCTTCATTCGATGCGGCACGCCACTTGCGGCATGCAACCGGGCGTTATCGTTATCGGTTTCTCACGCAAGAAAGACATTACACTTAAGAAACGCACGCCGATTGCCTGTCGTAGACTTTCTGACGACCGCAATGAGACAGAGGAAACTCGGATGAGCCGATCCGACGATGACTGCCTCGATCAGGGGGGCTTGCAGGCATTCTCTTGCCCCAACAGAATGACCCTATGGTGTCCCGAGCGGCGGTCTTCCGCCGGCGTCCGGTTCCGGCAAGAAATCGAAAGGAGCCAACCATGACGCGGATCTCGAAGCTGAAGCGGAACAGCGGCCTGGCCGCCTTGTTGATTGCTCTCTCCGTTCATGTCCTCGCTGCCCCGGCGGCCGCGGCCGAGGCAGGTGACCTCACACCGGACGACGTGGTTCGCACCCTGGAGGTGACGATCCAGGTGAGCGACCAGGGTGACGACCTCGATGAACCGATCGCGTTGGACCTGGGGCTTGGCTTTCCGTTGTGGCTCTATCCGGTTGGCTGGTCCGCGGGCCAGGACGTGCCCTTTGGGGCCGTCGCACAGGAGTCGTCCGCCGGAGCGAAGATTCAAGCCGGCTCCCAGGCCGTCTTCACCTTTGACGTTGCCGGCAAGCCGGGACAGGACGTGCTGGGCACCACGCCGCAGTTGCTCGCCGGGGTGCTCGTGTCCGACGTCCGCCGGATCGGCTTTGCCAGCCCAAGGACCTGCGACTGGGTCCTCGAAGGCTATCGACTCAAGGTCAACGGCGTGGACTTCGCGGAGGACAATCGCGGTGTCCCACAGCCGGATGCCGAGCAGACGGCGCTTTCTGCCAAAGCGGCTCAGCTAGACCAGGATTTGGCTGCACTTCGCAAGGAATACGACCGGTTGCGGTCGCTGGATAAGGACAAAGCCACCGACGCCGATCGGCAGCGGATCACGCAAATCGAGACCGAGGCCACCAAAGCGTTTCAGCAGAAGGCGACACTGGAGAGCCGGCTCGTGGTCAACCCGAAGTCGGCGAAAGCGACACGTGAAAGGGATCTCAGTAAGGTCACCGGTTTGGTGTCGCAGATTCAGACAGCCCGGCAGGGGACCGTGTCGCCCCCGGCGGCTTCCGCCGCGCAGGCGCAGCCGGCGGCCACTGCGGCTGCGCCCTCGGGCCAAGATTCGCAGGAGTTGCTGCAGGCGCAGGCAGCGCTCGACGCGCTGCTCAGCGAGAAACGCCTTGTGGAGGGTCAGATTCAGAGCGTTTACCCCTGGTTTGTGGACGACCGCTTCCGGCCGCTGGTGCCGATGGGATCCTCTTCATCGTCAAGCGTTGTCAAGAAAATCGACGTCACCTTGGAGACGCATACGCACGCCGGGGCCGACACGCAGAACTACGTCTACCTCTCGACCGGCGGCCATAAATATCTGCTCAATTCGCGATATCTCGCCGTGTCGGCGTCGGCCGGACCGCAACAGTTCCAGGCCGACCTGCTGGCTGGCCCCCTTGCGGCCGCGCGTCTCCGCGGCTGGGGTGTGGGAGTGCTCGCCACGCCGGATTCCCAGGGCGCAGCACCCGACCGCTGGCACCCGCAGCGGGTCTTGATCGACGTCGACGGCACCGGCGTGTACGACAGCGAGGATTCCCCACTCGATCGACAGTCCCTCGAGGCGGTCCGGATCATTCCACCTGCCCAACGGGACGACGACGGCAAACCCCTGGCCAACCCCTGCTCGGCCCGGGAGGTCTACCTTTGGCAAGCCGGGCAGGGCCTGGGGTTGGACCTGATCGCCGGCGGGGCCTCGCAGCTTCCCGATTCCAGCGATCCGGGCTACCCCGAGGCGGAGCCCGGCTTGTCCGACGCACCCGATTCGCAGGCTGCCCCCGACACCTCCGGCTCCTCCCCCGATTTTCCGCTCTTTCCCGGTGAAGATAGCGGATACGCCGACGCCGGCTCCGGCGGGGGATCCTACGGCGAGTATGGAGGTGGCTACGCGGATTCCGGCTCGGGCGGCTCCGGCAGTGGCTCGGGCGGCTCCGGAGGTGGCAGCTCCAACACCGCAAACCCACCGCCGCCGCCCCCGCCGCCCCCGCTCGGTCCGTTCTCCATGAAAGAAGTGTGGATCTCCAAGGGCTGGAAGATTAACGAACCCTTCGTGGTCGACTGGAAGGTGACGGGCGACACGGGCGAGATCGACCACTTCCTGGTCAGCCTCCGCGTGGTCCGCCCCGATCAGACGAAGAACCTGTTCCGCGAGTTGATGCAACCCGCCAAGGTGGCCGTGAGCCAGCGTAGCTGTGTGGCGCTGATCGACTCGACGATCACCATCCCGCAGCCCTATTACTACGTGGCCCCCTGCGTCACGGCCGTGCCCAAGGACCCGACCAAGAACAACCCGCAAAGCCACGCCAAGATCGGACCGGCCCGGGCCGTGTTCCCTGACTCGGCCAACCACGACGTGAAACCGCTGCCCAAGGACGTCACGGTCGCCGGCGCCGGCGGGAGCGCGAGCATGATCGCACCGGGGCCGCCGGCCGCGGGCGCGACGGCCCGGGCGTGGTTCGTCACGCACCCCGAAACGACCGACGCCCGGCGGATCGGCCCGGCCACCCCGGGGGCGCACGTGGCCGTCCGCGTGAAGCAGGGCGACAAGGTCACGGTCCGCTGCGAAGTGACCAAGGCCCCCGGCAAGGGCGTCCCTTTCTTAGGCAAGCAGCAGCTTGTCGCCCACGTGGGATACATGGGGTCGACGACAGGCGGCTACTCGGTCGACGTAGAAATGGTCTGCACGCTCATCGGCCAGGGCGGCGCCAAGAAGTACGACTATCCTTCGTGGAAGGGCACGGTCACCACGGGGACTCCGCTCACCTTCCTCGACCAGCTACTCGACGCGGCTGACCTGGGCCTGCCGGTGGAGAAAGCCGAGATCAAGTTCACTTTCGACAACGGCGGCTCGGCCGATCCCAAGTGCACGCCGGGGATCTTCGGACTGCGGATGTTCCCCGTTTCCCAGGGCACCGCCAAGCCGATCCATGCCGACCTGGTCATCGACCAGTCGAACACTTACCTCGTGCCCGGCGAACTCCGGCTCGTGGGAGAGCGCAAGACCCTGATCTACAAACCGCTCTGCCTGGCAATCACCAACGATGGCCCAGACGCCATCCCGGGCAGCGTCTTGAGGGACGTCAAGGTCCAGGTGAAGTATTATCTGGGCCAATACGGAAAGGCCTGGGGCGATATCAAGGACCCGGCCAACCGGGCGGAAATCACGTGCGGCCCCTTCCGCGTTACCGAGGTCCGGGAGTTGACGACCGGCGGCAAGTGGCAAGGGGCCCTCAACCCCGGCCAGACGATGCGACTCGTGCCCACGCCGCCGCCAGGGCATCCCTGGCTGGACCCCGACGGCAAACTCCGCTCGACCAAGAAGCTGGACGTCAAACAACGCAACGCCCATAAGCTCTTCCAGAGCTCGGCAAGCATCCAGTCGTCGGGCGCGACCTCGCTGGACGATCCGTCGGGCAACAACGCCTGGCCGCAGAAATTCTCCGAAGGCATGGTCATCGGGCAGGGGCCGCTCGATTTCGAGTTCCTGGCCTTTCAGGAAGAGAACCATCAGGGTATCGGGGCACGCTACGAGCTGAATCCGGACACGCACCGCCAGCGGAGCATCTGGGACCTGGCCAACGTGCCTGACCGGCCCGATATGTATCAGAAGATCGTGTCGATCATGGTGGGCAGAAAGATCGACGTCTACCCCAGGGGGGAGCACCATTTCTACGAAGCAGGAGGAAGGTGTCTCGAGGACCTTTACCGGGGAGGAACTTCCAACGCGTTTGTTCGTTCCGGCGCCGGACAAATCGGCTCCGCTGTCATCTGTAACAAGAAGAACAACGGCCCCATCGGAGTGTGGACGCGATCCGTATCCTACTGGCGTGGCCCTCGTGGGTTCTTCTTCCCTCTGGCCGACGAGCCGGGCGGCGCCACTACGGTCAAGGTGGTCAAGAAGTTCGAATCGTTCATGGACAACGACGTCGATTGGGTCCACTTCTGGCCGGGGATTCGCACTGGCGGGAGCCCACCCACGAGCTGGCTCAAGGTAACGCTCTATGAGAACGCCAACGAAGGAGGCAAGAGCTTGACCTTCGAAAACCTCCCCTCGGGGTTCCTCAAACAGGGAATTAACGCGCACAACGGTGCCTTGACCCTATACAGAGTGAACCTGCACCAGTGGGGATGGAACGGCTACATCGGCCCGGTGCCTATGGGAGATATCGGAGACGTCATCTCCTCCTTGAAAATGGAACTGAAGGGATCCGCCGTCAAGTGACGGAGTTCCTATTCGTGAATCGGACAGCCTATCTCCTCCGTCAATTTCCCTGAGAGGGAGCAGAGTCATGAACACCGCATTCAGACAACTCGACCGCAAAGGGCATGGACGGGCCGGGAAAGTCGTCCTACCGGCCATCGCAGCGGCCCTTGCCATCGCTGCGCCGACGTCGGCCCAGGTGAAGTGCCAGAAGGTGTTTCACGATCCCTTTGACGGCAACCAGGAAGTGCGGGCGCTAACGTCCCATGGGGGCGGCCTCTACGCCGCCGTCGGCGGCTACACGAAAGCTGGCAAGAGAACGCAGAAGGTGTTTCGTATGGATGAGCAGGCGACCACCGCCTGGTCCGACGTCACCCCCAAGTGGGTCAAGCCGCTCAATGGAATCCAGCAATTCGCCATGCACTCCTTCAAGGGTTTACTCTTTATCGGTACGAAGACGGGGGAAGTGTACCGCCTGGACGCGACGGGAAGCCAACTGGTCAAGTCCTTCGAGGGCAGCATCTCCGATATGGCGATCTTCAAGACCGCAGGGAAGGAATACCTGTACGTCTACGCCGCCAAACTGCACCGCACGCCGGACGGCAAATCGTGGGAAGATCTGGGACACCCCATCCCCCTGCCGTCCAATGTTTTCGTCGACACCCAATACACGATGGAGGTGTCTGCCACGAGTTCCGGCGAACGTCTTTACGTGGGATTCGGTTACACGGAATCCTTGGACCAATACGACGTCTCGAAGAACACCGAAGGCATCCAGATCTGGCGGACCCAGGACGGCACGACCTGGAAGCTCTTCAAGAAGGTGTCGTCGAGCAAAGGTCCTGGCAGTGGTCCGTCCATGCACATCCACGCCATGAAGGCCTACGGTGGCCATCTCTACGTGGGAGCCTACGAAGGCGGCTCCTCTGTCTTCCGCTCGGACGGCTCGCCGGCGAGCTGGGAGACCTATTTGGTGGCCCAATCCGGCGCGATTATCGCACTGGAAGGCCATGCCGGCCGGCTCTTTGCAGGCCGCTGCGAGTATTCCAATCAGACCCTCTCCGAAATGTCGGGGGAGAAACAACTGTACTTCACCGTTGACGGAACGAGTTGGTCCGCGGTGCCCAATGTTCCGGTGACTGCCGTGGATTCGCGCGGCGTCCGTTGTATGGCGTCTCACCATGGGAAACTCTACTTCGGTACGACGGACTGGCCCAACGGCGGCGAGGTCTTCGAGGTCACGCTGCCGCCGGCGAGCGTCGATCTGGCCGACGCCGGGAAGTCTCCGGAAACCCTGGCCGGAACGCAGAAGCAACTGCTCGCGGGCATCGAAGAAAAGGGCGAACTGCTCACGCCTCTAGGACCGGGCGAGACGCTCGACGAATCGGACGAGGATTCGACGCCGCCGGAGGACAAGCCGTCGGGCAGCACCGTCTCCCCGCCCCACGCTTCGAGTTCCTCCAACGGACGCGGCTTGCACGGCCACGTCCTGGCGCTCGACCAGGAGGGCGATGTCGGCGATCCTGTCGCGGGGGCCACGATCGAGTTGCAGAACCAGGCGGGCCAAGTCGTGGCGTCTCAGCTCACGACCGACCAGAACGGCTATTACCGGGCCGATTTGGACCCCGGCGTCTACTACTACAGGGTCTCGGCCCCCGGCTTCAAGGACGAAGACGTCAAACGCGGTATCACCTCGAAGCTGAGCGACGGCTACGCGGTTTGGGATTTCTTCCTCACGCCCGGCGACGACGACCGCGAAGAGCCGCCCCCGGAGATTATCCCGGCCAGGATTGGCTCGCTCAAGGGGGCCGTATTGGAAGAGAAACCCGACGGTCGCCTGGCCGCGGTCGCCGACGCGGTCATTACGCTCCGCAACGACGAAGGCACGCCGCCCACGGTGGACGTCATCACGGGTCCGCCCGACGCCGCCGGCGGCCGCGCCGGCCAGTACGAGGTGGTGCTCCAGACCGGCTTGTGGCAAGCGACCGCTGCAGCTCCGGGTTTCGACACGCTCGTCGATCCCAGCCCGATCCCGATCGTTGCCGGACGGCAAGCGCGGCGGAACTTCATCTTCCGCCGCCCCCGCCCGAAGCCGGCGCCCGAAGCGCAAGGCATCGTAGGCCGCGTCTTCCTCCGTGGACCGGATGCCTCGACGGATTCGCTCGCGAAAGTTGCCGTCTCGATCGGCCCGGTCCCGTCGACGGAAGGACCGCCTGCCGCGCTCAAACCCGGCACTGACGGCGGATTTCGCCGCAACCTCGACGCCGGAGTCTACCGGATCGCCGCCCGGCTGGAAGGATACCGCGGCGCCGAGAAGAGCCGGGCCGTGTACGACGGGAAGTACACACGGGTCGACCTGGTGCTCGCGCCGCCCGCAAAGCCCGAGATCCCCGCGCCGGTGCCGCCGGACACGCCGTCTGCAGCTCCCGGCACGCCGCCGGTGACGCCGGCGCCCGAGTCGGTGCGCATTGCCGCCAAAGTGCATGTCTTCCGCCAAACCGACGACGACGTCACGCAAGAGCAGCCGCTCGAAGGGGCCAACGTGGTGCTCCGCGTCCGCGGCGAGGCCCTTGCCGACGCGCGGATCATGGCAACCGACCAACATGGAACGGCGACCTTCGCCGACTTGGAGAAAGCCGGCATGTACGAGGCCGTTGCCCATCACGAAGGTCTGACGGGCAGGAAGGCGATGTCCGTCACGGAAGGTGGGCGCAACGACGTGAAGATCGTCCTAGCCGCAGCAGCCTCCCCCCCCGTAACACCGCCGTCCGTCATGCCGCCGCCAGCGACTCCT
>JAFGRD010000146.1 GCA_016935315.1 Pirellulales bacterium | reverse complement strand
GACGTCGCTGGCGTTCAGCGAGGACGTGGGCACCCGATTCGCCGGCTACGGCTGGAACGTGATCGAGGTCGAGGACATCAACGACCTGCCGGCCCTGCGGCTGGGCGTCGAGGCGTTTCGGCAGACCGACGACCGGCCGACGCTGATTATCGTTCATAGTGTGATCGCATGGGGTGCTCCCAACGCCGCGAACACGCACGGCGCCCACGGCGCCCCGCTGGGCGAGGAGGAGATCCGCTTGACCAAGCAGGCCTACGGCTGGCCCGAGGACGAGCACTTTCGCGTGCCGGCCGAAGTGACGGCCCATTTCCGCGAGGGCATCGGCGCCCGCGGCGGACAGCTCCACGCGGCCTGGGCGGCAAAGTACGCCGACTACCGGTCGAAGCACCCCGAGCTGGCCGCGCAGCTTGAGCGGATCGCTCGCCGCGAGCTGCCCGACGGCTGGGACGCCGCGGTGGCCGCGTTTCCCGCCGACGCCAAAGGCGTGGCCAGCCGGGCGTCCTCCGGCAAGGTCCTCAACCAGGTGGCCAAGAACATCCCCTGGATGCTGGGCGGCTCAGCCGACCTGGGCCCGTCGAACAAGTCGGATCTGACCTTCGAGGGCGCGGGCGACTTCCAGGCGGGCAGCTATCGCGGCCGCAACTTCCATTTCGGCATCCGCGAACACGCCATGGCCGCCATCTGCAACGGCATGGCCTTAAGCGGTTTGCGGCCCTACGGGGCGACGTTTTTCGTGTTCACCGACTACATGCGCCCCTCGATGCGGCTGGCCGCCCTGATGGGTTTGCCCGTGTTTTACATTCTCACGCACGATTCGATCGGCGTGGGCGAGGACGGCCCGACGCACCAGCCGATCGAGCATCTGGCCGCGTTGCGGTCGATCCCGAACCTGGCCGTCTTCCGCCCGGCCGACGCCAACGAGGTGGCCGAGGCCTACAAGGCCGTCGTGCAACTGCAGGGCCAGCCGGCCGCGCTGGTGTTGACCCGCCAAAACTTGCCCACGCTCGACCGCACCGAGTACGCCCCGGCTTGCGGCACGCAGCGCGGCGGCTACGTGCTGGCCGACACCGACGGCACGCCGGACGTGATTCTGATGGCCACCGGCAGCGAGGTCTCGCTCTGTCTTGCGGCCCGCGGGCTGTTGGCCGCCGAGGGAATCCAGGCCCGCGTGGTCAGCCTGCCTTGCTGGGAGCTGTTCGACGCCCAGGAGCCCGAATACCGAGATTCGGTGCTCCCGCCCGAGGTCACGGCCCGGGTGGCCGTCGAGTTGGGCGTGGAACAGGGCTGGGGCAAATACATTGGTGCTGACGGCCGCTTCATCGGCATGGGCGGCTTCGGGGCCTCGGCCCCCGCCGGCGTGCTGTTGAAGCACTTCGGATTCACCGCGGAAAACGTGGGCGCGGTAGCGAAGGCCGCTTGTCGGGGCCGTTGGACGGGCCGATCATGAAGCGGCCCTGGCGGCCGCGCATGCGGAGGTGGATCCAGCCATGAGATTGAGCGGACGCCTGCCGTGGTTGGCGATGTTTGCCTATTGCGTCGGGGTCCACATCCTGATGCTGCGGATCTCCTGCCCCGGTTGCCCGACGAGCGTGCTCGCCGCCGAACAAGCTGGGTTTACGGACATCACGGAGACCTCCGGGGTGGCCGCGTTGGTCGATGACCAGTACGCGGCCCATCCGCAGTGGTGGCTCAGCGGATTGCACCTGGTCGACCTGGACACCGATGGGAATCTCGACCTGTTCCTCAGCACGCACGGCCGTGGCCCCGCCTTGGCGGTTCTCGGCGACGGCGCCGGCCGGTTCGCCCGAGCGGCGGGCGACTACCCGTCCAGCGAGATCCATCTCGCCTACGACAGCGATGAAGACGGCAAGGTCGACCTGACCATGACGCACCAAGACGGCGGGGGGCAATGGTGGCACAACCGTTCCCGACCGGGCAGACTCGACTTCCGGGCAACCGGGATCACCCGCGGCACGAACACCGCCCGGCGCCAGGCCATGATCGACATCAATCGCGACGGCCACGCCGACTGGCTCCGGGGGACGGGAAGAGGCATCCTGTTCGACTTCGGCAACGGCCGAGGGGGCTTCGTTTCCAACAGCCGGATGTTGGCGGTCGCAGCAGGGCGCGCGGAGGTCCTTTGCCTGCCACAGGACGTCGATGGCGACGGAGACATGGATCTCCTGACCGAATGGGGCCACTACGAGAACGCGAACGGCACCAGTCGCATCCTCTGCAACGACGGCCGCATGCATTTCGCGGACGTGACGGCCGCGGCGGGGCTGCCGCAAGAGGCCCTGTCGATCAAGGGCACCGGCGACGTCGATCAGGACGGCGATCCGGACCTGATCTGCCTGAAGCGGCGGCAGACCTTCGCGATCTATCTCAACGACGGCAGCGGCCATTTCACCGAGAAGGCAGGCGCGGTTCGCGGCGTCGAGAAGGGGGCCGCGATGGCCTCCTGGGGAATCGCCGTCACCACCGACTTCGACAACGACGGGCTGGCCGATATTCTGGCCAACGGCAAGCACTTTCTGAAGATTCTGCGTGGCGTCGGCGGCGGTAGCTTCCAATACATGAACGCCGTTTGGGATATTCGGGACCTGTCCGCCTCATCCGTGGACGACGGGCTCTGCTTCGGCGACTTCGACAACGACGGCGATCTGGATATCGTGGGCTACGCCTCGATCGACGGCCAACGGCGCATCGCCGTCTATCGCAACGATCTGCCGGCGCGAAACTGGCTCCGCGTGCGGCCGGTCGGCCGAGCGGGCAACCGCCCGGCGGCGGGTGCCATCATCCGCGTTTGCGAACCGGCCACCGGGCGATTGCTCTGGCGCGAACAGGTCGCCATCTACGACAGCCAATCGGCTAGCAGCTACTACGCGGCGGCCCAGACCGAACGGCACTTCGGCCTCGGAAGCCGGACACACGTCGACGTGAGCGTGGAGTTCTATCCGTCGGGCGCGGTGGTCTGGAAACGGGGCGGACGCGGCGGGCAGACACTGGCCGTCGAAGAGCCCGAAGAAACGCCGGGGCCTTGATCCACCATCGCCGTCCTTGCGCCTACTGGAGCAAGGGCGGAGAAACGGCCAGCCCGAGTTGCTGCGCGCGCAGGCCCTCCTCTTCGTACGTTCCGTAGAATGGCACGTGGGCGTCCAGCCACAGGTAGAACGTGCGAAGGTCTTCCTCGGGCAAGTCCAAGTACTTGCCGTGTTCCTCGCCCGTGAGAATCGCCGATAAGGGGCTGGCGTCCGCCCCCACGGCACCCGGCCGGGTGACCGCGTCCGGCGACGGCCAGCGGAGGAACGGCTTCAAGTTCTGGTAGGACCGGGTGAACGGCCCATCGGGATCCCCCGTGAGCACCAGTGCGCTCTTGTCCGGTCCCGACGAGCCATCGTGACAGCCGACGCAATGCCTGTCGAGGATGGGCTGAATCAAGCGGGGATAGCCGAACGGGCGGCTGCCTTCGGGGCCGGGGCGAAGGGAAGAAGCCGGGCGCAGCGCGGCCAGAGGTTGGCGTGCGCCGCTGGTTCGGCCGGCCGGCTCGTGACAGCCGACACAGCCTCGCCGCTCTCCCGGCTGCAAGTAGACGATGGAGCGCATCCCCTGGACGGCACGCCCCGCCTCGTCCACGGCTTGGAAGTAGAGCGGCTTCCGCGCGGGGACGCGAAAACAGGCCGAGCCGTCTGCCTCCACGGGAACCGTGCCCAGCAGCATCCGCGCGTTGGCCTGGTCGGGATGGCCGATGCGGGGATGGTCGGCGCGGTCCGTGCGGGACTTCGGCAGGATTTGGAAGACTCGCAACTGCTTGACGCGACGACCCGCGGGCATCGGCAGCAGGCTCTGTCCCACGTCGCGAAGCAGCAGTTCGCCCTCCTCTTCCAGCTCGGGTTCGGCCAGGCTTGCCCGAACCGGAGCCGATGGTCGCGGCGCCAACGGCATCGGATAGACGGCCGAGATGCCCTCTTGCCGGTAGAGCAATTCCAGGTTGCCGAACCGATCGAAGTAATAGAGGCCCGTTTCCGTGTCGCGATATTCGCCCGTGTATCCGCCGGGCAGGGGATCGTGGCTGAAGGAAACCAGGAAGTATGTGTCAGACAGCGGCCAGGGACTGTGGAAGTAGCTCTTGGGCCAGCCTTCTGCTTCGGCGAAACAGACTTCGGGAGTCAGGCATTGCAGGGCCTCGGGACGGTCTTCGCCGCTGGTCCGATCGAGGCCGACTCGGGAAGGATCGAGCAGCACCAACGTGCCGCCCACGTTGGCATGGTGGCCCCCCGCTACAAACAGGATCCGCTCGGAGCCGGGAACGGCCTTGGCCTGGTAGCAGGCCCAGGGGCGCGTCGTGTAGTTGCCGAAGAGGATGCTCGGGTTGGTCCCATCCGGGTTGCAGGTCCACAGTCCGTGAAACTTCGCCGCGTTGCGATCCACGTAGTCCCAGCGTGTGTACACGATGCGACCGTCGCCAAGCACGCTGGGATGCCACTCGTGGGTCTCGTGGAACGAGAGCGTGCGCAGGTTCTTGCCGTCGGCGTCCATCCGGTGCAGGGTGTAGACCAGTTCCGGGTTGCCGCCCCCGCAGCGGAGCTTGCTGCCGCGTCGGGTGGACATCAGCGCGACGCCACCGTCGGGCAACGGGCAGGGATCGAAATCGTCGTGCGGGCCGTCGGTCAGCTGGCGGAGGTGGGCGCCGTCGGCATCCATCGCGAAGACGTGGAACGTGTTGTACTTCAGCCCCGCCTTGGCCGGGGCCCGGGCGTAACCGGGCAGCCTATAGGGGTCTGCCCCGGTGGGATCCGCGAAGGCGAAGTAGATCGTCTTCGCGTCGGGTGTCAGCGAAAGCGTCACGTAATGGCCCGGCGGCAGCCGCCCCGACACGAGTTCCCTTGCCTGCAGCGTGCGGCCGGGCTGCTCCAGAACGTACACGCCCCCGCCGGGCTGCGGCGCAGCCAGTCGCGGGTTCTTCACGCCGTTGGTCGGGTCAAATCCGTACGCATAGTACCAGCCGAGATACTCGTACAGCATGTACCCCACGGCCCGCCGACGCTGCATGAACAGAATCGGCCTGGCACCCACCAGCGGGTTCTTCAGCGCCAGCTCGCGCGCCAACGTCCGTATCTTGCCGTACAAGTCCAGCCGGGACGCCGCGTCCAGCGACGAGACTTCGGCCGCCCGGGCGGAGAGCGACTGGAGTTCAGCCGCCTCGGCCGACAGATCGGTCACGCCTTCGAGCCGCTGAAGATCTTGGATCAACCGGTGGGTGCGCCGCAGCGCGGCGACGATCGCCTCGGGCGCGCCCGGCGAGCGGCCCCATCGCTTCTCCTGCAATTGCCAGTCGGCTTGCACCATGGCTTGCAGCGTGGCAACGCCTCCGGGGGCTTGCGGCGCGCCGTCGGCACGGGCAACGGCCGCGCCCGCCGCCCCCAAGAGCGTCATGAGCAGGAACCTTGCGACCATCGGGTCTCTCCCTGGAGTTCGCAAAAGGATCAGCGGAGCATCCCCGTGGGTGAGCACTCTCTGAGACACCGGCGCCGAAGGCAACCGTATTGTAGCGACCCCGCCGAGTGGACGCAACGCAATGGAACGACAGATCGGCTACAATGCTGGTCGGGAGCGAATCGAGACGTTCACCAGACAGATACGGAGGAGACGTCATGACACACGCGCAAGTCTCGCCTTTGCGGATGTTGGTGGCCGGCCTGCTGGCTCTTGCCTGCGGCGCCGCTTCCGGCCACCTTGCCGCCGCCCAGCCGGGAGACGCCGCCCAGCCAAGAGACACGGAAGGCCTCGACGCCCGGCACGTGGAAACGCAAGTGCCCGCGAAAGTCATCACGGATGAAGTCTTCGAGGCCAGCGTGACGATCAAGAACACGGGCAGCCAGTCTTGGGGCGACGGCATGAAGCTGCGCTGCTGGGAGCCCCTGGACGCGATGACCTGGGGCACCAACTACATCTATCTGGGGCAAGGGCGCGGCTGCGGGCCTGGCGAGGAGATCACGCTGCGGTCTTGCTTGAAGGCCCCAGACACGCCAGGGGAATATGTCTTCCAGTGGCGCATGGCGCAGAACCAGGACGGCCACGCGTTCGGCGAGCCGACCGCGCATCGGACCATCGTTGTCGAACCAGGACCCGCGGAGGCTCCCGCGAAGCCGCCCGTCCGGGACCGGTCGGACAAGCGAGTCTTGACGATCGACGACTTCGAGTACGTCGGCTCGTTGAAAGTCCCTGACCAGGTCGAGGGCTGCGGGGCCGCCTTTACCGAAAGCGGCCTGGCGCTGCGCACTGCGGCAGACGGGACGAAAAGCCTCTTCGTCCGGACCGGATTGCACCGGAGTGTCCTCTACGAAGCCACCATTCCCGAGCCGGTCAAGCTCGACGGTCACGACCATGCACCGCTGAAAGTGGCCGAGATCAAGAGGGTCTGGGGCGAGATCAAGCTGCCGGGCGAAGGCGAGAACGCCATTCGGGCCAATGCGGGATTCTGGTGGGACGACGCCAAGAGCATTCTGTACTGGAGCTACTACCACGGTTATTGCACCGGCCGTCCGCCGGTGCTGGGCGCCTCGCGGCTGGAGGAAGGCAAGGGCCTCGTGCACTACGGGCCGTGGTCCGTCCCGCAGTCGATCCCCTGGTTCAAGTCCTACTGGGGTGGCGTGACCCGGTTGCCCGACTCGTTCGCCCGACAGTACACCGGCGGCAGACGGCTCGTCTTGGGATTCGGCGGCTACTACAGCATCTGTGCGTCGGCCAGCCGAGGTCCTGCCCTGGCCGCCATCTCGGATCCGGATCCGCGGAAGAGCACCCTCGACATGGTCGAGCTGCTGACCTATCCCTGGCCCAAGAACGTCGCCGCGCCGCGCGATGGCGACTACTTCGTTGCCAACTGTTCGTGGGGCGGGCAAGCGCCGGAGAGCCCCGCGAAGGGGTCCTGGACGATGGACGACTGGGCCCGAGCCGGCGTACTGATCGATCTGCCCGACAAGCACGGACTGCTGGTGCTCGCCTTCCTGGGAACAGGCCGGATCGGCTACGATTACGGCGCGATCCGCAGCGCCGGACACGCCTGCTGCTGGTATTTCTACGACCCAAAGGACCTCGGAGAAGTGGCCCGGGGGGATCGAAAGCCATGGGAGGTCGTTCCTCACTCCCTGGCCGCGGTGGACTATCCGAGAGGCATTCGGGAGGGCAGCCCCTGGGGCTCCACGCCCGGTGATCCGACCGGTTGTTGCTTCGACGCCCCGACCCGGCGATTGTACGTCTACCAGCGGTTCTGCATCGACAACGGCGCGCGGGAGTTGTTTCCCTGCGTCCACGTCTACCGGGTGAAGTGACGTTGCTGCGCGACGTGGCCGCCTGGCACTCGCGTGTTGCCTATCCGCCGCCGTTCATCATGGGGAACATATCGCGGACCATGGTGATGGCGGCCGGACCGACGAGGATCACGAAGATGCCGGGGAAAATGAAGATGACCAAGGGGAAGATCAATTTCACGGCGGTCTTGGCCGCTTTTTCTTCGGCCATTTGCCGCCGTCTAGTCCGCATCGAGTCGCTTTGTACGCGCAGCGCCTGGGCGATGCTCGATCCGAATTTGTCGGCTTGAATCAGGGTGCCGGCGAGGCTTCGCAGGTCGGAGACGCCGGTCCGCAGCCCGAGCTCATGGAGCACTTCCGACCGGGACCGACCCATTTGAAGCTGGAAGTTGGCCAAGGCGAATTCCTCGGCGAGTACGCGATAGATTTTCTTCATCTCCTCGGCCACCTTGCGCATCGCCTGGTCCAATCCCAGCCCGGCCTCGACGCAGACGACCATCAGATCTAAGGCGTCGGGCAGCCCGTGAAAGATGGCTTGTTTGCGGCGTCTGGCGAGGAAGCCGACGACGATGTCCGGCAGGTAGAAGCAGAGCCCGGCGATTGCCAGCGTGGAGAGCATCGCGTTCTGGGTCACGCCGTTGATGGTCACCACGGTACTGCCGCCCATCAGCAAACCGAAGAGCAACCCGAGGAACTTCAACCCCAGGAAAATGCTCCCGGACGATTCGTGTCGAAAGCCGGCGTTGGCTAGCTTGGTTTTGAGCTTTCCCAGCTCCATCTCGCTTTTCGGCTGCAAGGGTTTGGCCAGGGCGGGCGTAGCCTTTTCGAGCACCCGCGTCATCTTGTCGCCCTTCCTGACGGCGGCTTCGTCCTTCCGTCCCCGGCGTCCGCCGGGGTTCCGCAACTCGTCGAGGCGTTCGGAGGCGCGAGATTTTCCGGTGGCGACCGCTTCCAGGATCCACCAGGCAACGGCGGCCACGGCGATGAACAGCGCCAGGGGGATAAGCGTTTCGATTCGGATCAGATCGGCTGCGAGAATCACGGTCAAATTCCACCTACACCTTGATGTTGACGATTTTCCGGATCATCAGCGCCCCGAGAATCTGTAGGATGATCGCCCCCGTGAGCATCTTCGTGCCCATGGGATCTTCAAACAGCAACATCAGGTAGTCGGGATTGAGCTGATAGACGGTGGCAAACAGGACGAAGGGCAAGGCCAGCAGTACGACACCCGAGAGGCGTCCTTCGCCGGTCAGTGCCTGAACCTGCCCCCAAATCTTGAAGCGTTCGCGAATGAGGTGGCCGATCTTGTCGAGGATCTCGGCCAGATCACCGCCGGTTTGGCGCTGCAAAACGACGGCCGTCGCGAAGAACTTCAAGTCGAGGTTGGGGATTCGATCCGTGAGCCCCTCCAGGGTCTCATCCAGCGGGATGCCGAGGTTCTGCTCCTCGAACACGCGGCCGAATTCCCTGGAGATCGGGTCGCTCATCTCGCTGGCCACCATGTTGAAGCCGAAGCCGAGGCTCTGGCCGGCGCGGAGCGAGCGGGCGAGCATCTCCAGCGCGTCGGGCAGTTGCGCGGCGAAGGCTTTCAGCCGCCGCTTGCGCCGGAACATGACCCAAAACATCGGCAGGGCCGCCATCAGCAGGCCGACCACGGGCACCAGGGCCGGGTGGATTCCCAGCGTGACGGCCAGGGCGGCGCCGACGACGCCCAAGACGGTCGAAATGGCCAACATCTTGGGCACGGTCAAGGAGGTGTCGGCCTGCTCGAACAGCAGACCGATGTTGCCGAAACGTTCGAAGAACGTCTCGAAGATGCCGGGCATCTGGTCGAGCGGCTGGGCCAGGACAGAGGCCTCTTTGGCCAGTCCTTCCTTCGCGGCCGACGGTGTGTTGACTCCGGTCAGCATATCCAGGCGGTCTTCGACCTTGCTGCCGGGACTTTCGCGCAGCACCATCGCCAGGCCACCCACCAAAGCGGCGACCCCGACGAAGGCAACGGTTGCGATGATCAGCGGACTCATAACCTCCTCAATCTTGTAGCATGACGCGTTCGCGGAAGGCACTGGACGGTAGCCGAACGCCGGCGGCTTCGAGCCGATCCATGAAGGTGGGCCGCACGCCGGTAGCGACGAAACGTCCGTATGCCCGCCCCCTCTCGTCGATCCCGTCTTTCTCGAACCGATAGATGTCCTGCATCACGACCGTATCCTGCTCCATACCGACGATTTCGGTGATGTAGGTGATTTTGCGGGGGCCGCCCTGGAGCCGGCTGGCCTGGACGACCAGATCGACGGCACTGGCGATCTGCGTCCGCATCGCCTTCAACGGCAGCTCGAACCCGGCCATCATGATCATGGTCTCCATGCGGGCGATGGCGTCGCGCGGCGTGTTGGCGTGGATGGTGGTCAGCGATCCTTCGTGGCCGGTGTTCATCGCCTGCAACATGTCGAGCGTCTCGGAGCCGCGGCACTCGCCGATGATGATTCGTTCGGGTCGCATTCGCAGGGCGTTCTTTACCAGGTCCGTGGCGGTGATGGCGCCCTTGCCTTCGATGTTGGCCGGGCGGGTCTCCAGCCGCACCACGTGATCCTGCTGAAGCTGCAATTCCGCGGCGTCCTCGATGGTGATGATTCGATCCGTGTTGGGGATGAAGCTGGAGAGCGTGTTCAGCAGCGTCGTCTTGCCGGAACCCGTTCCGCCCGAGATGATGATGTTCAATCGTGCCTTGATGGCCCCTTCCAGGAGCATGACCATTTCGGGCGTGAAGGCTTTGAAGTTCAAGAGGTCTTCCAGCTTCAGCGGGTTGGCGCCGAAACGGCGGATGGAGACCGAGGCCCCGTCCAGGGCCAGGGGCGGAATAATGGCGTTGAATCGCGAGCCGTCGACCATGCGGGCGTCGACCATGGGGCAGGTTTCATCGACGCGGCGTCCCACCCTGGAGATGATCCGGTCGATGATCTGCATCAGGTGGTTGTTGTTGCGGAACACCACGTTGGTCTTTTCCAATTGACCGCGGCGCTCGACATAGATGCTCTTCGGCCCGTTGATCATGATGTCGCTAACGGTGGGATCCTTGAGGATGACCTCCAGGGGCCCCAGGCCGAAGGTCTCGTCGAGGACCTCTCCGACCAACCGCTCGCGCTCGTTGCGGTTCAGCAGCGTGTCTTCGGTGTCGCAGAGATGTTCGACGACGAGGCGGATTTCCCGCCGCAAGGTGTCGCCTTCCAGTTCGCCCACCCGCGACAAGTCCAACTTGTCTACGAGCTTGCTGTGGATGCGTTGCTTGAGATCCTCGAATGTGTTCTCAGCCGATTCCGACTGGCGCAGAGCTGCCGATGACTTTGCCATAAAGAAATACCCGTCCGTCTACTGCAAGTTACCGAGCCAACACAGACGTTGCTTCCAACGTTCGGCAGCGATTGCTGCCCGGTGGAAAAGAGTGTTTCGGGGACTACCCGCTCCCCAGCACGAATAGCATCTAAGAAATCATAGCTCAAGATTGCGGGCAAGGCAGCGATCGGCCAAAGGCTCCGGAATGGGAAGCCTGTGCCGGTTGTGGCGGTTGCAGGCCGGATCAAGGGCCAGAGATCTCAGGGTGGGCCTTGCGGTTCGAGAAACCGCCCGCGCTAGCTCGGAGCCAACGACTTCCGCAACCGGCTCCTGCCGGCCGGGAGCCGTCACGGGCCCGAGCCGTGACCTTGCCAGAGGTGGAACAGGCGGCCGATGCCCGAGCGCTTGCCGGCGATTTCAGGGGCATCAATCTTCTGCTCGCTACAGAGTGCCTCGGCCAGGGCGCCGATCGACATGGTGATGGCCGCCTTGGGGGACTGCTCGACCAGCGGGACGCCGTTGTTGCGCGCCTCGATCATGGTGCGGTAGTCGTTGGGAAGCTGCCAGAAGATCTCCTTGCCAATCGTTTCCTCGGCCTTCTTGAGCGTGATCTGTCCGCTCTCCAGGCCGACCCGATTGACCACGATTCTGACCTTCTGGGCCAGCCCTTCCATCTCGCCGAACGACATCATCAGCCGCACGACGTTGCGCAGACAGGGCAGGTCGAGCTGCGTGACCAGGAGCACCTCGGTGGCCATCTCCAGCGCGTTCAGGTCGATGGAGCTGTAGCTCTTCGACAGGTCGAGCACGAGATGGGTGAAGGTGGCCTTCAACAGCCCGATCACCCGCTGCAAGTCGTCGGCCGTGATCAGCCCGATGTCCTCCAACTGCACTGGCCGCGGCAGCAGGTAGAGCCCCGAGGCATGCTTGGTCAGGGAACGTTTCAGCAGCGAGAAGTCGAGTCGGGTGACGTTCTGGGCGACGTCGACCAGCGTATAGTCGGGAATGATGTCGAGGAACACGTCCGCGTCGCCCAGGCAGAGGTCCAGATCGACCAGGGCGACGGAGTTGTGTTCGCTGGCCGCCAGGGCACAGCCGAGGTTCACGGCCAGGCTGGTTGTGCCCACGCCGCCGATCGATCCGGCCAAGGCGATCACCCGGCTCCCGCGAGGTTTCTTCTCGTCGCGCCCGAAGCGGCGCTCGCTGATTCGCCCCAGAGCGGCCAGCAGGTCTTCGATCCGCATCGGATGCGTGAGGAACTCCTTGGCCCCGGCGCGCATGGCCTTGAGGATCAGGTTCCCGTCGGTCGAGGAGCTTACCACCAGCACGGCGCAGTTCGGCGACGACTGGCCGAGTTCGGTTACCAGATTGAGGGCCTTCTCGGGATTGTGATCGATGGCCACCAGGCCGATTTCCGGATCAGTCTGGCCGACCACGTCCGCGAAGAACTCGTAGCGGGAACACTCGGCCTCCAGCCAAATCATGTCCATTCCCAACAACATACTCTTGAGCGATTCGCGCGTTGCGTCGTCGGGATCCACAATCGCCAGTCGCAGAACGTTGCTCATAGCCGTCTTCGTCAAAAGGTTGCCGCGTGGGCCTCGGGCGATCTCCGGTCCGGGAGCGCCCAGGCCCGCTTCCATTCCTTCGCTTCAACAAACCGTCATTACTTTATTACGTCATAACCGATCGGTCCCATGAAGAGAGGTTCTGCGTTCTGGTTTGTGGCGGGAGAATCGGCCGCCGAAGAACGCGGGTTGGGCGGAGTGTGCCGATTGTGCACGACGCCGGGTCGGGCGGCCGTGGATACCTGGGAGAAGCGGGTGGGAGCGGTCCGGCCAGCGTCGCCGGGCTGCGGAAGCAGCATGCCCTGATAGGGCTGCATCCCCGGGTCGCCGCCCTCGCCACCACACTGGGCACAGCCGTCTCCGCCACAGCCCGGGCAGCAGACGGGAACTTCCAGGTGACCCTGGAAATACAGCTCCCAGTCGCTGGGGCTGGTGGTCCGCATTCCGGGCCCACAGAGCGGGACTTCCTCGGCGTCCATCGCTTCGACCAGTTGGGGCGTCACCATGATCAACAACTCGACTTCATTGTTCTGCTCTTCCACCCGACGGAACAGGGCTCCCAGATAGGGAACCTCGCTGACCCACGGCAACCCGCGGTTCGTCGCCTCGACCCGATTCTGGACGAGTCCGGCGATTGCCAGGGTCTGCCCCGCCTGGAGTTCGACACCCGTGTCCACTTCCCGGGTCCTCAAGGCGGGAATCCCTCCCACGCTGTTGGCGGCGTCGAGTTCGCTGACCAGCGGTCGGACCTCCAGGCGGATCCGGCCGTTGCCCAACACGATGGCCACGAAGTCGATCCGCGTACCGTACTGCTTGAACTCGGCGGAAGGACCCGTAATGCCGCCGCTGAGTTGGTAGCCGACCTCGCCGCCGACGCGGAAGTAGGCCGGCCGGCCACTGACGGCGACCAGCGTGGGCTCGGCCAGGATCCGCCCCAGCCTGTCTTCTCGCAACGCTTCCAGCACGCCGAAGAACGCGCCGCCGGGATCGATAATGTCGAATGTCGCCGTCGGATTGCCGCCGAGAGTCTTCGTGTAGGTGGTCATCCCCTCTTCGATGTCGACCTCCGCGTTGGGCAACAGTCCGGCGATGCTGGAAACGAACTTGTTGGGGCCGGTGAACTTGGCGAAGTCGAATCCCAACGCCCGCAGCTTGGTACGTGAGATTTCCATGACCTTCACGTACAAGAGAACCTGGCGGACACCGCTGACGACCATGTTGTTGATGACTTTCGGGTAGTACTCCTCGGCAATGCGGATGATCAGATCGATGTGTTCCGGCTGGTCCACGAAGCCGGAGATGAGCACGCCGCTGGCCACCGGCACGACCTTCAACGAGGCGTTGGGAAACTGGGAAGCCAAGAGTAACTCCAATTCCCGGACGTCGCCGTACACGATCACGTCGATCGTGTAGAGCTTTCGGTCCTCGTCCCAGAGGTTGACTTGAGTCACGCCCGGCGACTTGGCCGACACCTGGATGACGTTCGGCGCCAGGGGCGTCAGGTCGAGAATGTCGGGATTATTGACCTGGGCCTCGGGGATCTTCTTGTCCAGGGTCAGCCGCCGGCTGGTGTTGATCGTCATCTCCATCCGCTCGCTGGCGCTCTGGACCTTGAACTGGACCGGCAGCGAGGATGCTTGCTGCGCCATGGCCGGTGGAACGGACCGCGTCAACGACGCCAGCATCGAAACGATCAGGAGCGGCAGAAGAAGCCGCCGAAGAGTGTACTTCAACATCCTTGTATTCCTCGCGACAAAGCCCGGACTTCTCAGTCCAAGGCGGACCATCCGTGCGGCCGGCGCTCCGCGCCGGCCGTTGCCCATCTTCTCAACGCCGATCGGCAATTCGCCGGGTGCCGATCGGACGCATCACTCTCGTTTCCACCCAGCGACTGCGGACGCCGCCGGGCGGGTTCATTCTCCTGCTGTCGCCGCCGGTTCTGTGCCCGCCGGTTCCGCGCCCGCCGGTTCCGCGCCCGCCGGCTCCTCCTCTGCCGGCGGTTGTTCCCCTGGGGGTGCCTTTGGTTCAGAAGGCTCTCCTGGTTCGGTTGGCTGGACCGCCGGGGGCGTCTCGGTCGGGGCTGGCTGCTGCAGTTCGGGCCCGCCAGGCAAGGGCAGCGGGCCGGAACTCAGTTTCCATCGCTGGTACCCGGGAATCGACTCGTCGGTCTCCGCTTCGAGCACCAGGTTGCTGATCTCGCCACCGCTGACGATTCGCATCATGTGCCGCTCGGCGGAAGGCCTTCCCGGCTGCATCAGGGTCGGCAGGGCGGAAGGCGCGTCGACGACCGCCTTGGCCCGGATCTTGTCCAGGAAGCCGCGGAAACCCGAGCCGCCCTGTTGCGGCCCGGACGAGGCCGTGTCCTCAACCGCCTCCTTTTCCTTGTCGCGGTCGCTGCCTCCTTCCAGGCCGAAGATCTCGCGAAGGGTCGACTCGCCCACTTGCGATTGAACGTCGTCCTCGGGGCTCCGCATCACCAGCCGGATCTTGCCCATTTCGCTGGCAAGCATCACCTCCTGTGCCTGCCCGGGAGTGACCAGCAGGGAGATCGTCTGCGCGTTGATCGACTTGCCTCCCTGATCCGATTCCATGCCGACCACGTCATTGACGGCGAAGACCTTGATGTCCTGGAGGATGGTTCGCGTGGTGGCCTCGTAGGTTCCGCCGGTCGGGCTACGGGTGAGATACAACATCACATCGACGCGGTCGCCCGGCAGGATCAGGCTGGCGCTGCCGCTGACGATGTCGACCCGGACCGAAACGACGCGATATCCTTTGGGGATTCGGGCGCTGTGGCCCAAGCCGTCCGCCCCCTTCTCAAACAGTTTCTTTTCCAGAATGGGCTCGCCGGCATAGAGCTTGGCTCGAGTCCGGCGTCCCTCGACGTCCTCGATCGTGGTCAAGGCCCCCTCGGGGACCTTGTCCTTGGGCCACTCCTCCAGGCGAAGCTCCTGGGAAGTTAGGGGCTCGCCGAAGGGAATGTCTGCCATGGCCACGAAGATGGCCTGGGTATCCCCCGACTGAACGACCGGCTTCTTATCCTGCTTGGAGATGACCTGGGTGATTCCAATCGACGCCACCAGGCCGCATCCCAGTGCCAACACGAGCAGGGCCAACGATTTGCCTCGCATATACTCCCCCGTGAGTCCCGAAAGGACTCGATGTCACGGTCCGGCCGCGCGCCGACCGAACTTGGCGGCGCCTACTGAACTGTCTCTCGGCGCATAATGGTCGTTGCCGCCAGATTCCTCCCGCTATTACCGAAGAACGACGAAGGCAGCCAACTCACTTGATCGAAACCCACACGGACCGAAACCCTTATCGAATCGCCGTAATCGGACTGCTCGAAGGGCTTTTCAGTTTGGGTCTGGTCGTCAATGGCCACCAATTCTATGTCTGCTCCCGACACGCGGCCGGCCGACAAATAGTTGTCCACCGCCGTAGTCACTTCCGAAGCGGTCGTGTCGTCCAAGACGGCCAGGCGCGCTCCTTCCCGGGAAGCATTCGTGAGGACCTGTTGGACCATGATCATCCGTCCAAACTCGATCATCCCGAATATCATCAGGAAGAATACGGGCGCAACCACAGCGAACTCGACGACAGCAGCGCCTCGTCGATTTCTTCGGCAGGGGCGGCAAAACTTCTCCAGTTTAACTCGACTTTCGGTGGTGATTTGCGTGCGCGACGCTGGCACGCAACGCAGCGGACCCCGCGAACTGCCGGGGTTGGGCAAAGCAGGCAATCTCATAGCAGCATCCCCGTCCAGATGAAGTAGACAATCGTGCCGATGGCGATCGGAATGCCATACGGCAACAGCATCATCGAACCCTTCCGTTCGGCGGCTATCGCCGAGAGCTGGTTCGGATCGCGCAGAATCAGGATCTCGCTCAAAATGCCCCAGAACTGGGACCGGTGGCGCCTCCACTGCTTCCGGGAGACCACCATGGCCACGGCGATCAGACCGCCGAAAATGGCCGACAGGCAAAATGCATAGAACGTGGTCGTTCCCCAGACCCACGCGCCGACGCCGGCCAGCAACTTGACGTCGCCGGCACCCATGCCGCCGATGGCGTAAGCCGGCAACAGCAGTGCCAGGCCGACGGCCGTCCCCAGCAGGCTCCACCCCAAGCCGGGCCAGCCGAACATCGCCGTGCTGTAGATCCAGCCGCTGATGACCATGGGAAAGGTGATCCAATTGGGCACCTTCAGCTTCCAGCCGTCGATCACGGCCGCCACGACCAGCACTGCGGACACGAACCAGACGTGCCAGTTTTCCGTAAGCCCGGCGAGCAGGGCGTTCACCGCTGACATAAGCTTGTTCTCCGTCTCCTGTAGGAGGGCTTCATGCGAATTGCCCCCCTGGGGTGGCAGCGCAACTAGGCCCGGGCGGTCCACATCAGACTCAAAAACACCCCTATTGCGGCGATCAGATAGATCGCCAACTGCATCGCGCCTTCAACCATTTCCGCAGGGATCACCGGGTCCATCATCTGGCTCCTAAGAAGGCCTACCGGCTCCTATGAAAGCCTCTATGAGAATATATAGTTCAAAAAACGTCCCCTCGGCGCCGCGCGGGGCGCCGAGGGGCTTTTTCCGGTTAAGCGGAGATGAACGTCCAGGCCCGCGGGGCTACGATGCCAGCGAAGCCTGAATGTTGTTGAACGTCGTGCTCGCCTGGGTTCCAATCGAGCTAATCGCGGCAAGGCACACAATCACGATCAGTGCCAGCATCACCGCGTACTCAACTGCGGTGGGGCCATCCTCCGAAACGAGGAAACGGTGCATCTTCTTAGCAAGCGACTTCATGAGTATTCCTCCATTCCAATTCACGTCCCCTAGGTCGAGGCCGAACCGGAACAAAAAAAGGATCGTTCGGGTTCCCGGTGGTACCACGCCGGTTGGAAAAACCGCCGTTGGCCTGCACAATACCTCCTGGACCCCATGGTTGAAACAAAACGTGTCTCCCTTTCTCGCCGCTTGCCGATTCGGTTCACCCTTTCGGCAGCCAGGCTACCAGCAAATCTGATCCTGCTGGCCCTTGGCTTTGCGTCACGGCCTCGCGACCGTTTTGCCTTTGTCGAGAATGAAGAGACTACAGGCCTTTCTTACAAGGAGTTCTTCCGGGCTGAAAAGTCTTTGATGTCATTGTCCGGCAGAAAAGGAACCCCCTGTAGTTCGACGGCCTCACGGCCGTCTCTCGAAGAGGTGACGCGGTTACGTCGTGCCTCTGCATGAAAGATATGTCACGGTTGCGGGATGTCAAACAAAAAAGTTTAGGCAAACTGCCCCGCTTCCTCAAATTGCTCGCAAGTCCCCTCCGGATCTAACGTTGCACGCGGAGCTTACGGTTGTCTCGCCAACTTCGATCTCCTGACCACGACGCCCAGGTGAATATGACCTACGGTGAATATGACGGCACCGTAACCCGCAACCATACCGATCCCTCACTCCCGCACGCGCATGGCGACACAGACTGCCAAAGCCACCGACGCGTCGCCGGACCCGACCCAACGAGACCTCTTCGCATGGTCGCTGCTGGCCGGTCTGTTGTTGATCGGCGCACTGGCCGGCCCGTTCTTCGCCGGTCGGGTCTACACGCGAGACGATCTCGGGGCCTTCCATATTCCGACGCGGGCCTTCTACGCCCGGCAACTCGCCCAGGGCGAGGCGTTCGATTGGATGCCGCAGCTCTACTCGGGCTTCGACCTGACCGGCGAGGGTCAGACCGGCACGTACCATCCGCTGCACCTGCTGTTGTATCGATGGTTGCCGTTGCGAGCCGCGCTGGCTTGGGACTTCCTGCTGCCGTATCCGTTGATGTTGGCCGGTATGTGGCTCTTCCTGCGCAGGCGGCTGAAACGGCGTGACGCCGCCATGTTCGGCAGCCTGGTGTTCACTTTCTCCAGCTTCAACTTGCTGCACTTCCTCCACCCCAACGCCATCGCCGTGGTGGCCCACATCCCCTGGCTATTGTGGGCAATCGACGTCGTGCTGCTCGACGGACGGCGGCGTAAGGTTGCGTGGGCCCAGGCGGCGATCGCCCTGTTGACCGGCTCGCAACTCCTGCTGGGCTACCCGCAATACGTCTGGTTCTCGCTGCTGACCGAGACCGCTTACGTGGCTTTCGTTCTGATTGTCTATCCGGCCTATCCGCGCGCCACCGGGAAGGAACCGGACCGGCGGGCCGCCGACCGGGAGCGTGTCGGCCGCATCGGAAGTCCTTGGGGCCCGTTGGTCATCGCCAAAGGCACGGGCTTGCTGTTGGGGGCGGTCCAGTTGCTGCCCACCATCGACGCCCTGCAGCAGAGCACGCGACACGGCGCCGACGGCTCGATCGCCTTCTGGAACTCGCTTCCGCCGTTGGACCTGACGCAATTGATCGCCCCGTACATGCTGAGCGACCGGGTCGTGGGCAACAACACCCACGAGGCGGGCCTCTACGCAGGTGCCGTTCCGTTGATGCTGGTGGTCTGGCTGTGGGGCCGTCAGACCGAGTTGGCCGCCGCCGGACGCCTTGCCCGAGCCGCCGCGGTCTTCGGCGTGCTCGCGATGCTGCTGGCCTTCGGCCGATACGGCGGCATCTACTATTTGCAGACCTTTCTGCCCGTGGTCGGCAACTTCCGCTGCCCCTGCCGCTACCTGCTGCTGTTTCAACTGGCCATGGCGGTGATCGCCTCTGTGGGATTCATGCTTCTGGTGCAAGACTGTCAGCTCAGCCACGGCCGACGCGGCGAAGCGCCGCCAGGTCCCGGGGTGTCCCGCGTGGCGACGATTCGGCGGCGGTTGCGGGCGCTCTGGGCGGTCGTGGCGGCCGGCATCGCGGCGGCCCTGGTCGGGTTGATATTTCACCGGCAACCATGGACGGCTTCGGTGCCCGCCATCCTGGCCGGGCCGTTGCTGCTGGCCTCGGCCGCCGGGCTGGTGGCCTGGGCCGCGCGCGGACACCGCACGGCCCTGGTGGGGCTGATCCTGCTGGCCGCGATCGACCTGGGCGTCTACGGCCTGACCTATGCCGTCTATCCCGGGACGCTGCGTCTCGATCAATACGTCGCCGGCGTGGTCACGCCGCCGGATGCGGACGGGGGCCGCGTGATGGCGTCGCCCTTGCCGCTCCAGGAGCGTCGCCGCCGCACGGGAAACCAGATCACGCTGGCCGGTTGGGCCCGGGCCGACGGCTACGCCGGCCTCGAACCGTTTCGGAACCTCGACTACCGCCAATTGCCCGCCCTACGTACCGCCGGCGTCCGCTGGCTCGGCCCGGGCCAGGCGGCCGACGAAATCGCGGGGCTGGTCCGTCGCGACGCCTATTGGCAGGAAGTCCCTCGGCCGCTGCCCAGGGCGCGACTGGTCAGCCGCGCCCGGCCCAGCAACAATCCGGCCCGGGACTTGCCGCAGATCGACGTGGAGACGACTGCCCTGACCGAGTTCCCCTTGGCCCTGCCCGAGGCTGTCGCCGGCACGGCCGAGCTGCTGGCCGATCGCCCTGGCCACTTGCACATTCGGTGCGACTGCACCACCGCGCAACTGCTGGTGATCTCCGAGAGCTACCACCCCGGATGGCAAGCTATAGTTGACCGGAACCGGCAACGGGTGCTCCGTGTCAATGGCGACTTCCTGGGCTGCCTGGTCGGGCCGGGCCGGCACGAAGTGACCCTCGAGTTTCGACCCTCCAGCCTGTATCGCGGGCGGATCGTCTCCTGTCTTGGGCTGGGGCTGGTCCTGATTTGCCTTGCCGGTGGCCAGGTCGTACCGGTCCGACGACCCCTTGAGGATCAACAGCGATGAACTACCCGGCGACTCCCGAGCGACCTTCCCTGCACGAAACGCTGATCAGCGTGGTACTGCCGGTCTACAACGAGGCCAAGGTGCTGCCGGCGCTGTTGCAGCAGGTCACGGAAGCCCTGACACCGACCGGCGCCGACCACGAGGTCCTCTTCGTCAACGACGGCTCCAGCGACGACAGCCCACGAATCCTCGACGAGCTGGCTGCCGCCAACGACCGGGTCCGCGTGATCCACTTTTCGCGCAACTTTGGCCATCAGGCGGCCGTTCAAGCGGGCATGGCCCACACCCGCGGCGACGCCGTGGTGCTGATGGATTCCGACATGCAGGACGCGCCCGAGGCGATCCCGCGATTCATCCAACAATGGCAGGCCGGCTACGACGTGGTCTACGCCGTCCGCACCGAGCGAAAAGAGAACTGGTGGAAGCGGTTCCTGTTTGCGACCTTCCATCGTTTGATGTCGCGGGTTGCCTCGGTCGACATTCCTGTCGACGCGGGCAACTTCGGCTTGGTCGACCGCCGCGTGGCCCAGCAGATCGTCGCCTTGGGGGAGCGAGACCGCTACTTTCCCGGGCTGCGTTGCTGGGTCGGTTTCCGCCAGAAGGGGATCCTCGTCGAACGGAACGCCCGCTACGACGAGCGGCCTCGCGTCTCGCTGGCCGGGTTGGCGCGGCTGGCCAAGACGGCCGTCTTCTCGTTTTCGTCGTTCCCCCTGATGATCTTTCACGTGATCGGCCTGCTGGCCGGGGCGCTGTTTGTCGGATTGAGCTGTTTCTCGTTGTTCTGCCGGTTGTTCACCGATTACGCCATCCCCGGCTGGACCTCACACATTCTGACCGGCAGCTTCTTCGGTGCCCTGAACGCGCTGGGGATCGCGATTCTCGGCGAATACGTAATCCGCATCTACGACCAGGTGCGTTCTCGGCCGCTGTATCTGGTCGATCGCACCGTGAACATGCAGCCCGCGCCCCACGCGGAGCCCGTCGGGGGCGACCAGCCGTACCTCGAGCTGATGGAGCAGGCGGTCCGTCTGCTGGAGGCCGGCACGATCCACGAAGAGCCGAGGGTGGTCGATGGATCGCTCGACGACTCGCCCGACGGATCATCCGAGCCGGTCGTGTTTCCGCTCCGCGACGAGTGAAACGAGTCCTCAGGCCAGCACGTTCAGCAGCGTGCCAACCGACCCGGCCGATTTACCGCTGCCCTCGCCGTAGCCTTGGCCGAGTGCGCCATGCACCCGAATGCTACCGGCTTCCGCCGCTTCGCCCGCACCGTCCGTTCCTTCTTGTTTTCCTTCGGCGCGTAGCCGTCGGAGTTCCTGTCGGGCCTGGGCCTCCATCTTCGTGGCCGTGGCGGCCACGCGGCGATCCTGGGCCGAAGGGTTGGCCGGCGCCAACGCGGCGGCGCGAATCACTTGCGCCTTGTGAATCGTCGCCTCGGGATCGTCCGAGACCGGGGACGTGTCGAGGCTGACCTCGCCACCGACGGCGTACCGCCGACCGTCCGGCCCGGCTTGATACGAGAAGCTGGCTCCACCACGAGCATACGGGCCGGCGGCGGCCAGGTGGGCCTGTTCGTGGGCCCGAACCTCGCGGTCCCGCGTCTTGAGTTGCTGAACTTGCCGCTGTTGCTCTTCGGTCAGCTCTCCGACAAGCTGCCGCTCGGCCTCGAGGGAGATCTCGACCGTGTCGCGCTGATCGACGTGCGCCGTCGCGTCGGTACCGGTCTTTTGCTTCTGGACCGATGGGCCGGTCCCCGCGCCGACCGGGAAGCTCGGATAGACCGCCGGCCGACCGGTCAACGCCGTCAGCAGCAACGGTTGGACGATCACGTCTGAGCCTCCGCCAGGGCCACGATGTGCCGGGCGATGTCCGCGCGCACCCTGCATTGTTTATCGGCAGCCGGCGGCTGCGACATCGATCTGGCCGGAAAATAGACCAATCGTGCGGGTTCTTCCGCCGGCTGTTACATACTCGTTACGACCGCTCCGCCGCATTCGCCGTAGAATCGATGGTAAGGGGCGAGGATGCTCCGGCCGGCGGCGGGAACGATTTCCGCCCGAGGGCGTCCAAACGTTGGCCGGGGGGGCCGGTCCAAGACAAGTCTTTCCAGGACATGAAAGGAGCGAAGCGATGAGAACGTGTAGCGGAGTGGGGGCGGCCCTGGCTGCCTGGTTGCTGGTGGGGCTTTGGGGAGCCGAATCGGCCTTGGGAAACGGGGGACCGTTCGTGGTCAAGTATCCCGGCGGGGACCCCGCGGCCAAGGGAGTGCTGGCGCGGCTGGACCCCAGCCTGAAACCGGCGCGGGAATCTCGCCTGCGCGTGGTCAAGGAGGATCTGACGATCACCTTCGGCCGCGATCGGATCTTTTCGCCGGCCAAGCTGCCTGAAGGCCAGGCGATGCCGCCGTTGGGCGTAGTGTCGGCGGCCTACACGATCGAAAATCCATCCGACGAGGACGTGTCGGTCGATTTCGGCTTCCCGATCCTCCGCGGAATCTACATGAATCCCCTGGCCATGATGCCGGTCCCCGACGTGCACGTGTCGGTGGATTCAAACGCCGCCAAGGCACAGATCATCTCGAACTCGGTAATCTACGGCGTGATTCGCCAGCGTGCCCGGGCGGTCATCGAAGAGGCGATCGCCGCCGATCGGGAGCTTCAGCGGCTGGTGGCTGCCGTGCGCGAGATGGCCCCGCCGTCGCCGGGTCCTGCCCAGCCGCAAGCCCGGCAGGCCGCTGCGAAAACCTCAAAGCGGCCACCGGTTCTCGACCACACCCGGACGCGCGAGGCCCTGCGGCTTTATCTGGTCGGAACGCGCAAATGGACCGGGCAAGACGCCGTGCTGCTGGTCGAGTATGCCAGCCTCGACTTCGGCCAAAGGAAAACCTATCCGTTCGATCGCTGGGATCACGGTTGGATGTTGCGAGACGACAAGACCGCCGGCGAGTTGCTCCAGGCCAACCTCGGTCCGCTGGCGGCCATCGGCGAGCAGAAGGCCACGCAATTCTTCGCCCAGCTTGCCGGCCGGTTCGATCCTCGCGTTGCATCGAGCTACGAGTCGATCTTTGCGGCCTGGGGCGGCGACGTCCGCGAGCGATCGGTCGACTTGGGCACGGGCGCCGTCCGCCCGCGGGAAATCGACGTGACCGAATCGGCCCACAGTGACCCCCGAGTGCGGTTCTTCGGCGTTTCGCCCGATCCGACTATCTACGCCCGGGTCGAATACCTCGATTCGAACGCCAAGATCAGCGAGGCGGAGAAGGCGTCGTGCCGGGCCGTGCTGAAGAATCTGCCGGTGGTGTTCACGTTTGCCCCAATGAACCTGCTGCACTACCAGGTGAGCTTCCCGGCCAAGGCGACGCGGGTGGTCAGGATCGAGTACAAGCAGCACGCTTACCGTGACACCCGCGAACCGGGCAGCTATCAACTGGCCTACGTGTTGCACCCGGCCACGTTGTGGGACGACTTCGGCCCGATCCATCTGAAGGTTTGCCTGCCCGAGGGCGTCGATTGCCGGGCATCGGTTCCGCTGGAAGAAACGGGCGTGGTCGAAAAGGACCACTCGGACGAGCTGATCACGGGACTGGCGGGAGGCTACACGATGAAGGTGCTGCAAGCCACGCTGGTCCAGAAGCAGGACAAGAGCGGCGAGCTGCTGGTCGGATTGAGCAAGGCCGGCTGGGACACGCTGACGCCGTCGAAGCCGGTGGAAACGGTGACTGCTGCCGCGCCGATCCGATCCGCCGCAGCCAAGAGACCCTGAGCCCGCCATGACCATGGCCGCGAAACCAACCCGCAGGGACTTCCTCCGCCTGGCGGCCAGCGCCTCGATCGCGGCCGCCGGCGGGGCGATCTCGCAGGCGGGCGAGGATGCGTGCCCGAGACCCTCGCCCGCCGCGACTTTTCCGCGCGACCCCCGGCGGCGCAAGCTGATCCTCGTGCTCTTCGGCGGCGGTACGCGATCCAGCGAAGCGATCGACGATCCCCAACACCGTTACGTCCCGCGATTGTCCGGCGAGATGGTTCCGCGCGGCACGCTGTTTACCAACATGCGGGTGGAGCACCTGGTGGTCCACCCCAACTGCACCGCGTCGATCAAAACCGGTCATTGGGAGTGGGACGATTTGGACTGGTCGCGGCCGCCGGCGCATCCGACGTTCTTCGAGGCCTTCCGCCGCCGGCACGATGCGCCCGACACGGCCGCCTGGTCGTTTGTCTATGCGTCGATCCTGGCCCAGACGAGCCTTAGCCGGGCGGCCGGTTATGGCGAGCGTTTCGCCGCCAACGTGGTCGAGCCGCCGACGATTCCCCGCACGACGGCCGAGGAGATGGATCGCCGCATGGCCCGGGCCGCCGCCGGGTCGATGCACGCGGAGTTGCAGGCCGCCCGGGAATGTGCCCGGTTGGCCCGCTCGACCAGCCGGATCAGCACCGCGGGCCTTCGCAGCGGCGGCGCTCGCCGGTGGTTCGATCGTCAGTACCGTGCATGGAAGGAGGGCACGGGCACGACCAGCCACGACGCCTTTCTGACCGATGCTGCCGTCGCCTGCATGGAGGAGTTCTCGCCGGCGGCGATCAGCGTGGATTTCGGCGAGATCGATTGTGCCCATTACGGCGTCTGGTCGCGCTACGTCGACGCCATTCGCCGGACCGACGAACTGACCTGGCGGCTGTGGCGGGCAGCCGAGCGACTACCCGACTACCGCGGCAATACGCTGATGCTGATCTTGCCCGACCACGGACGCGAGCTCGACCGTCCGGGGCATTCAGGGTTTATCCATCACAGCAACTTCTACACCAATGAAGGCGCCGACGAGGGCTGCCGCCGGGTGTGGATGCTGGCGCTGGGGCCGGGGATCGCCGCCGGACGGACGATCGACCGGCCCGTGCCCATTACGGCCGCCGCGGCCACCGGACTCGACTACCTGGACTTGCCGACGTCGCCGGGGGCCGCCCCGTCCGTGCTCGACGCGGCGACGTAGGCCTCGTACGCCCGCTGCAAGTCGTCCAGCTCGACGGCCGACTTGTGGATCCAGATGCGATAGCTCAAGCGGATCGGCTTGCCCGCCTCGAAGGTCTTGGGCTTCACGCCCGGCCAGCCGACGCACAGCGGGCCGTAGTAGCGCGTCAGCCACGTGGGAGGATAGTCGGGATGGGAAGGCGGAATGAAGACGGCCGCACCGCTGGGGGTCTCCCGCTGGCCGAACTTCGACGTCAGGTCGGCCCATTGCAGCGGCGTATCGGGCAGATCGCCCGTGGTGCGGCCGCTGGGCACCGTGATCAGCGTTTCCTCGCGCGAGCGTGGGGCGAAACGCACGGTCAGCCCGCCGTAGCTCTTGCCCTCGGCACCCCAGAGCGTGATCGGTCGATCGACCGGAATCCAAGCGAACTCCAGATCGAGCACCCGCTGGTCATCCAACGCTCGATAGGTCCGCAGCCAGACCCGCTCGATCATCACCTTCCTCTCGCCGACGAACCAGCCGTTTTCCACCGCCAACACGGCCGCCACCGGACCCGCCTCGCGGTACATCCAGCGGACAAACCGATCCCGGATGTTCGGGCCGGCCCAGATGTCGTAAGGCCGGTCGTCTCCTTCGACCTGCACGTGGGGCCAGGTCCAAAACACGCCGTGATGATGGTAATGATCCTTGGGAAAGTCGTCGGTGAGCACCTCGCCGCTGAGGCCCCAGAGCGGGTGTATGTAGCAGGCGCGGGTGCGGCGATGGTCGCTCTGGGGCACGTCTTCGCGAGTGATCGGGCCATGGTTATACACCAGTACCGACTGCGCTCCCTCGGCAAGCTTCAACGACTTGGCGTCGACGTCCTCGAATTGGAAGCCGATCTCCGCGGTCTGTTGGGCCGGCTCGAGGCGAAACCGTCGTGGCGACTCGGCGCCCCGGCGCGGCGGGACGACGGCAAGCAAACTGTCCTGCCCCTTGTCTGCCGTGCCGTCGGCGGCAACGGCCGGCACCACCTCAACACGGACCGCCACGTTCGGTTCGTCCACCTCGACCAGTTGCCAGGCGTCGGCCGATTGGAGTTCGACCCCGCCGGGCGAAGGGACCGCCACATGGAGCGTCGTCTCGGACGCCGGAATGTTGAGCAGGGCGGTCGATTCGGCGGCCACCGCGACTCCAGCCAGGAAGAAGATCGCCAGCGGCGCGATCCCGCGGAACAGCTTCAGGCAACAAAAGGGAAAAATGGGACGCATGCTCAGACTCCTGTTGGTGTGCATCGGACCGCCGCCGGTACACTCCGATTGTATCCGATTCACGCGTCGCAAGCAAAACGCACGCGGCCGTCAGTATGTCCGCACCTCGACCGCCGCCCCTTGTCGTCGGGCCGAGAGATAGGCGCTGTAGATCGTCGAAATCGAATCGGCCGCCAGCAGGCTGTCGCTTTCGGGCTGTTGGCCGTAGGCGATGGTGCGGTAGAAGGCCTCGATCTCCTGCGGGTAGCCGGTCATCCAGTCCTCGTCGGGCGACGTGCATGCCCAGCCCTGCCGAGTGCCGATCTTCTCCACCACGTAGATGTCCTTGAAGTTCTCCTCGACCGGGTTGTAGGTCTGCATGGCCGTGTTCGGGTTGATGTTGCAGAGCGTGCGGTGGTTGTTGGCGCAGACCTCCAGCCAGTTGTGGATGCCGCCCAGGACGATGTCGCTGGTCAGCAACGTGGCGATCGTGCCGTCCTCGAACTCGACGTGCATCATCGCGAAGTCGTCGATGTCGTAATAGCCCTTGCGCAGATGCCCCTCGTCGCGGAAGCCCTCCAGCCGCGTCACGGCGTGGGCCCGGGCGGTCACCGACTTGGGGCGGATCGGCTGGCCCTGGCGGGCGCGGCCTTCGACGCGTTTCAGATAGAGGGCGGCGGAGAGCGGGTGGCAACCCTTGCCGATCAGCACGCCGCCGCCGCAGCGGGCCGAATAGGCGTAGTCGACCGAGTGCGAGCCGCTGTGGGCCTCCTCGCCGTGGATCCAGAGGATCTGCCCGCCCGTCTTCTCCAGAATTTCCCGCTCCTTCTGGATCGACGGCGCGTAGACCCAGTTCTCGGCGTACATCAGCCGGCCCTGGCTCTTCGCTTCGGCGTCCAGAATGCGATCGACGCTGGCCAGGGCGGTGTTCAGGGCAACCTGCATGTCGGCCCGGTCCCAATGGAAATCGGGTGAGCCGTCGCCGAAGTAGCCGGTCAGCGGCTTCTCGCAAACCACAAACTTGTTGCGATTCAAGGCCGCCACGGAAACCGGCTCGTGTCCCACCGGCGGCACGCAAACGTGCACGGCATCGACCTCGTCGAGCAAGGCGTCGAGCCTGTCGAAGAACCGGATCTCGCGCTCTCGGGCGTAGGCCGCCCCGCCCTCGGTGTCCAAGGAATGGACGCCCACGATGTCTACGTCGGTCCCATACACCTTTTGCAGGGCCTCGAAATGGAACGCGGCGGAAAACCCGGAGCCGACAATTCCCGTGCGAACGGTCTTCTTCATCGTGCTGGCACCTGTCCTATTTGACTGCCCGAAGAATCAACTCGGCCAACCGGGCACGGGCCTTTTCATACGCCGCCGGCTCGGTCTCCCACTGGAACCAGGAACCGGCCAGCGGCAGGATCACGGCTTCGGCCTCCTGGGCCAGCCCCATGCGTTCCAGAATCGCCAAGTATTCGTAGTCCTCGATCGCATCGCGCAGGGCCTTCAAGCGCAAGCTCGGAGCGATCCCGTCGTACCCCGCCGCCCGGCCCGGATACACCAGCGTCCCTTCGCCGTTGAATACAAGCTCGGGGTCGCGGTCGCGGTGGCCGTACGTCCAGGGATCGGTCCAGGGATCGTCCACCTGGTTCCAAAACGACATCCCACCCCAATACAGCAGCCCGCGGATGCGATACCGCCAGGCGATCCAGGCGGGCACGCGATAGTCCAACAGCGGATAGTCGATATGCCACCAGGGAGTCGGATCGCGCTGGCACAAGGCCGTATAGGTCCAGATCGTCTCTCCCAACGCCTGGCGCTCGGCGGCGCTCTCCGGCCGGAACAGGCAGAACAGCGGGCACCAGATGTCCACGGCCCCGTGCAGATCGCCCCAGGCCGCATCGGCCCCGCCCGCCCCGGGCTCGGTCCAGGTCTGCTCGACGACCATCACCTTGTAGGCCGAGCGGGCCTCGCGGATCGCCCGGCCCCACTTCTGAACGAACCGGTAGGCCTCTTCGTCGTTGGGCTCGTCGATCAGGTACGTGAAGAAGGTCACGTGCGGCCGGTCCAATTCACGCGCGGCCCGATCCCAGGCGGCCAGCCAGGCGTGCAGCTTCACCTTCTCGCGATCCGGGTCGTCCACGACGCTCGTGGGACGCGGAAGCTGCAGGGCGTTGACGTGGTAGCGATCGACGAACTCCCGCAGGGCGTCGACCTGCTCGGTGGGAACACGGAATGTCCCGTCGGCCTGTTCTATCGGCGCGAAACGGCCCCACGGCGTGGCGTTGATGCGATGCCGGCTGATCAGCTCGGCACACTGCGTTTCCACGGCATCCCAATCCTCGGGCGGGTCTTCTTTGCCTTCCGCGGCCCGTTGGCGATAGTAGCTGCGGATCCGCCCGGCCGGCGAGCCCAAGGCGGTCTGCATCGTGGAAACGCGGGGCAACGCGAAATCCCACACGGTCAGCACCACGGAGACTTCCGACACCCGGCCGCCGGCAGCCGTCACGCGATATGTGCCGCGGTACTCGCCGGGCTTCGCCTCCGGCGGAACGAACAAGTCGACCCAGAAGCCGTGCGTCTGGCTCGCGGGCAAATCGAACGGCACGGCTTTCAGACGCCCATCGCGAAGCGGGGCTTGCGTGACCGGATGCCGAAACGGGATCAGCGGGTCGGGGTACCATCCCGGTCGAAACGCGTCGTTGCGATAGGTTCCCTGCTCCAGGTGCAGTTGATGCTGGCGATAGAGCCGTGCGTGGTCGGCAGCCAGGACGGCGCCGTCGGGGCCTTGCAGATCCGTGGCCTCGACGTTGACGCCCGCGATGGGTTCCTCGGAGCGCATCAGGATCTGAAAGCCCTCCCACTCGTTCCGGGCGGCGGCCAACCGGACCGAAGCCCCGGGGCCGGCCGGATCCTCGCGGAGCACGCGGCCCGTATCGGCAACCGTCCAGACCCGCCAGTCGGCGACTGCCCAATCGGGCGCCACGGCGACCATCAGCACAAGTGCAAGCCAGTTCTTCACGATGTTCCCTCCCACAGGAAGCTGCGACCGGTCGTCTCGCCCGCAGAAGCCGCTACCAGTATCTCGCAACCGCTCCGGCGACGCAACTCCCCTCGCGGGCTGGTTTCGGCGCACAGCTTCCAGTACCATTTGGGATGGGGTCGCGTGATTGCGAGTCCTTACGCGGTCGGCTTCAGGCACGGGCCGTGGGGCCTCAGCGGCACACCGAAATCGAGGGAGACACATGGCCGAAGGCAAGGGCGTCGCCGAGCAGACGATCGTGGTCATCCTGGCCGCCGGCAAGGGAACCCGCATGGGCCGGCCCGAGCTGTGCAAGGTCTGTTTCGAGATCGACGGCGAGCCGGCGATCAATCGGATCATCACCTGCTTCAAACGACAGCGGATCAGCCGGTTTCTGCTGGTGATCGGATCTCAGGCCGAGCAGGTACTCGAGACGGTCGGCCGCGAGCACCCCGGCGTCGCGTACGTCTTCCAACAGCCGCAACTCGGCACCGGCCACGCCGCCAAGGCGGCTGCCGACGCCCTGCAGACGCTCGGCTACGAGGGATACGTCGTGGTGACCATGGGCGACAAGCTCATCGAGCCGGAGGCCATCGAGACGCTAGTGGCCGGCTACGTCAAGCAGCAGGCCGACATGGCCCTGTTGACCTTGCCCGACGGCAAGGAAATCGACGCCTCCGCCGATCGCGTCCTCGTCGACGCCGGCGGCCAGGCGCTGAAGATCGTCGAAGCGGCCGGCACGGCCGGGCCCGCCGCCGAAGGCGGGACGTCGTATCAGGGTGTCAACCCGAGCCTCTATCTGTTTCGTGCCGAGGCGTTCTACCAGGGCGTCGGCATGATCGACAACGACAACCCGCAAGGCGAATACTACCTGACCGACGTGGTCGGGCTGTTGTCCGAGATCCGCGACGCCGAAGGCGACCGGCGCTTCCGCGTTCGGGCGGTCGGGGCCACCGATGCCGACTGCGTGCAGGGCTTCAATTCCCCCGACGAGCTGCTGGCCGTTCAAGACTACGTGCGCCGCAAAAAGCTCCGGCGGAAACGGGGCGCGGCCGCCGATCGGCCGCGGCGGAAACCCAGCCAATACGGCACCGTGCGGCGGTGGATCGCGAAAATCGAGCAGGGCAAGCCGAGTCTGGGGCGTTGGTTCGAAAGGATCTACGGCCGCCACGGCGACCTGCACCGGCAAAAGTGCGACGACCTGCTGGGCGTGCTCCGCTGCTACGGGAATCGCTTCGGGTTGGACGAGAAGGTCTGCATCGTTCGCGCGCCGGGCCGGGTGAACCTGATGGGCCGGCACGTCGACCACCGCGGCGGGGCGACCAACTTCCTGGCCATCCACCGCGAGACCCTGGCCGTGGCGGGACCGCGCGACGACCAGAACGTGGTGGCCGTCAATACCCAGCCGCGGAAGTTCAAGCCCGTGCGGTTCAATGTCTCCGAACTGATCGGCGGCTTCGCCTGGAGCGACTGGATCAACTTCGTCGACAGTGACTGGGTCCGCTCGCTGTTGTACAAGGCGCCGGGCGATTGGGGGCATTACATCAAGGCCGCCGTGCTCCGGCTGCAGCACCGCTACCAGGACGTCCGGATCCGCGGCCTGAACATGGCGATCTGCGGCGACGTGCCCATCGCCGCCGGCCTCAGCAGCAGCTCGACGCTGGTAGTCGCCGCGCTGCAGGCGGCGATCGCCCTGAACGGCTTCGAGCTGACCAGCCGGCAGTTCATCGACCTTTGCGGTGAAGGCGAGTGGTTCGTCGGCTCGCGGGGCGGGGCGGGCGACCACGCCGCCATCTACCTCGGCCAGCGCGGCAAGATCGCCCACGTGGGCTATCTGCCCTTTCGGCTGGAGCGCGTCATCGACGCACCCCGCGATTACCAAGTGATCATCGCTAACAGCCACATCAAGGCGGCCAAGAGCAGCCAGGCCAAGCACACGTTCAACGCGCGGATCGCCAGCTACAACCTGGGTCTGGCCCTGCTGAAGCAGCGTTGTCCCGAAATCGCCCGCTCGGTCGAGCACCTCCGCGATCTCAACCCGGCCACGATCGGGTGCTCGACCAGCGACATCTATCGCATGCTGCTGAAGGTTCCCCGGCGGATGACCCGGAAGGACTTCCGCACGATGCTCTCGCACGAACACGGGCCGCTGATCGAGGCCAGTTTTGCCACGCACGCCGAGCCGAAGTATTACGGCCCCCGCGGCGTGCTGCTGTTCGGGGCCTCGGAGATCCTCCGCAGTGCACTGTGCGTGGAGCACCTGGAGGCCGGCCAGGTACCGCGACTGGGCACGCTGATGAAGATCAGCCACGACGGCGACCGCGTCAGCCGCCCCAGCGGCGACGGAAAGTATCGCCCGGCCAAGACCCAGTGCAGCGACGAGTATCTCCAGGGGCTGATCAGCGACCTGGCCGGCGAAGACCCGCAGCGGGTGCTCAAGGCCCAACTCTATTTGCAGCCGGGGGCCTACGCGTGCAGCACGCCGGAGATCGATCAGATGGTCGATATCGCCTCGGCCGTGCCGGGCGTCGCAGGGGCCCAAATCGCCGGGGCCGGCTTGGGCGGCTGCATCATGATTCTCGCCCGGCACGACAGCGTCGAGGCCGTCCGCAAGGCACTGGTGAAACACTACTATCGCCCCGCCAGGCTCAAGCCGGCCGTCCTGCCGTGCATCACCGTCGAAGGGGCCGGGCTGGCGGAGTTCTGAGGGGAGGTTCCCCGCGCGAACAAAGGCGCTGTTTTCGCCAGACGCGGCCGCCGGCCACGATCGCGCCGGCCAGAAGCAGCGCCATGCTGGAAGGCTCCGGAATCACTCGGGCCAGGGCCGCATGGATGACCGTGGTCGGATGGGCCGAATCCCAGAACATGTACTTGGTCGGATCGACGCCCGGCTCGGAGAGGTGATCGACCAGGGGATCGGTCACGTTCAGATCCAGCGGCAGGCCGTAACGGGGCCGCGCTTCCGGAACCTCGACGATCTCGTTGAACAGCGCGAACACGTCGATCTCGCGGACGGTCGTGCCGCCGAGGTCGGGGCGGAGCTCGGCCAGGCCCCGGGACAGCGCGGCGTTGAAATCGGCCGACCAGCCGTCCAACAGCCCGGTCGTCAGCGGATCGAGAAAGTAGGGCGTTTTGCCCAAGGGAGGCAGGTTCAGCAGCATCACGTCGCGAGCGCCCTCGTCGTGCAGCGTGCGCACCAGGCCGCAGAGATTGGCCACCCAGCCGGGAATCCGCGTCGGCGGCAGGTCGGCCGAATCGCCCGAGATGGCGTATTCCCAAAGCGAGTCGAAGACGTCGTTGGCGCCGGCCCAAATGATGAACCGCTCCGAGCCGGTGATCGTCGCGCCGCTTTGCAGATAACCGGCGAGTTGCTCGTTCAGGTTAGGCGTATTCAACCAAGACGCCCCGCTGCCGGTCTGCGCCCCGCCGTAAGCCAGATTCGTCCCGCCCGCCACCAGCCGGCTGGGCTCGATCGCCAGACCCCACTGCGCGGCCAGGTACTCCGGCCACACCAGGCCGTTGCAGAACCGGCCTCCGGTCGTCGGCCAATAGTCCGGTGGATCGGGGTAGTTGCCGGTGTCCAGCGAGAACTGGTAGGCGTTGCCGCCGTCGGAAAGGCTGTCGCCCAGGACGATCACCCGCGACGGCGCGGCGAGGCCCTCCGTTGCCAAGGACATCAAGCCGAGCAGGACGGCCGCAACCGGAACGGGCAACAAGCGGGTCGCACTAGACACGGCAAACCCTCCATCCGAACGGCCATAGGAAGACCTCGAGGCCGCACCTTGGCGCGGCTCGGGTGAGTGGACAACGATCAGTCTACTGCCGGCAACCAACGTGTCAATGGTCGATTTCCAATCACCCCCACAACGACCGAGGGCCGGGATCCTTGTTGGATCCCGGCCCCGGCATCGCGTTGCCGATCCCGATCGACCCGGCGCCACCCTGCCCCGGGGGAGGAACCCCGCAGTGGGCCGTCGATCGTCGTTGGGCCGATCAGTCTTCGTCCTGGCGGAGTTTCGCCAGCACGCTGTAGTCTTCCAGCGTGGTCGTATCGCCGACGGTTTGGCGGCCGGCCGCGATGTCGCGCAACAAACGCCGCATGATCTTGCCGCTGCGCGTCTTCGGCAAGGCATTGGTGAAGCGGATGTCGTCGGGCACGGCCAGGGCGCCGATCTCCTTGCGGACGTGCAACTTCAGCTCCTTGCGCAACTCCTCGCCCGGCTCGAAATCGCTGGCTACGGTGACGAACACCGCGACCGCCTCGCCCTTCAGATCGTGGGGCCGGCCCACCGCCGCCGCTTCGGCGACCGCCGGATGGCTCACCAGTGCACTCTCGATCTCGATCGTGCTCAGCCGGTGTCCCGACACGTTCAGCACGTCGTCGATACGACCCATGATCCAGTAGTAGCCGTCCTCGTCGCAGCGGGCGTTGTCACCGCAGAGGTACTTACCCGGCACGTCGGCCCAGTACTGGGCCTGGTACCGCTCGTCGTCGCCCCAAATACCTCGCAGCATGGCCGGCCACGGCTGGGTGATCGTCAGCCAGCCGCCGCTGCCGGTGGGCACCGGCTTGCGGTCTTCGCCGACGATTTCGGGGATGATGCCGGGCAACGGCTTGCAGCAGCTTCCGGGCTTGGTCGCCGTGGCGCCGGGAAGCGGGGTCATCATGATGCCGCCCGTCTCGGTCTGCCACCAGGTATCGACGATCGGGCACCGGCCGCCGCCAATCTTCTCGTGGTACCACATCCAGGCCTCGGGGTTGATGCCTTCGCCCACCGTCCCCAGCAGCCGCAAGCTCGAGAGGTCGCATTTCTCGACCCACTGGTCGCCCCACTTGATGAACGCACGAATGGCGGTCGGGGCCGTGTAGAAGATATTGACGCGATACTTCTCGATGATCTCCCAGAAGCGCCCTTCATCGGGCCAGTTGGGAGCGCCTTCATACATTAGGGAGGTGACGCCAGCGGTCAGCGGACCGTAGACGATGTAGCTGTGCCCGGTGATCCAGCCGATGTCGGCGGTACACCAGTAAACGTCCTCGTCGCGAACGTCGAACACCCACTCGGTGGTCTTCTTCGCGTAGAGGTTGTAGCCGGCCGTGGTATGTTTGATTCCCTTGGGCTTGCCGGTCGAGCCGCTGGTGTAGAGGATAAACAAGGGGGCTTCGCTGTCCATCGGCTCGGCGGGACAATCGGCGGAAGCCTCCTCCATCAATTCGTGCCACCAGAAATCGCGGCCTTCCTGCATCGAGACCTCGCAGCCAATGCGATTGAGCACGACGCACTTCTCGACCGTGGGCGACTTGGCGAGCGCTTCGTCGACGGTCTCCTTCAGCGGCAGTTGCTTGCCGCGGCGCCAGCCGCCGTCGGCCGTGATTTGCAGCTTGGCCGAGGCGTCGTTGTTGCGGTCGGCAATCGCTTCGGCCGAGAACCCGCCGAAGACGACCGAATGGACGGCCCCGATGCGAGCACAGGCCAGCATGGCGATGGCCAACTCGGGCACCATGGGCATATACAGGGCCACCACGTCGCCTTTTTGGATGCCCAGCTTCTTCAACACGTTGGCAAACTTGCAGACTTCCCGGTGCAGCATCTGGTAGGTGAGCACACGACTGTCGCCCGGCTCGCCCTCCCAAACCAGCGCCGCCTTGTTCGCTCGGGGGGTGCCCAAATGGGCGTCCAAGCAGTTGTACGAGACGTTCGTCTGGCCGCCGGCGAACCATTGCGCAAACGGCTCGTCCCACTGGAGCACCTTCTCGAAGGGCTTGAACCAGTGCAGTTCGTCGGCCATCTTGCCCCAGAATCCCTCGATATCCTTGGCGGCTTCGTTCCAAAGCTGTTCATACGCCTCGGCGGAGCCGATCCGCGCCTTCGCGGCGAATTCCGCCGGCGGCGGGAACAGCCGCGACTCTTTCATTACATTCACGATCTGGCCAGACTGTTCATCTGCCATTTGCGACTTCCTCCGAATCAGTTGATTGAGTTTCTGGTCAGCCACTGCTGTCAAGGTGAGAATCTCGTATTCTAATATAAGCCCACCGGGCGTCAACGCCTTCAGACCCCGGCCCGCCGTGGGCCGAATATGGCGAGGCAGACATCCGCCTGATGGGGAAGACCGCGTAGTTATGTCGAACCAGCCTTTTCCGTCTCGGGTCTGCCGGAGATAATCGACTGGGGTAATTTCGGGGATCACGACCGTGGCCCGAACCGGTCGAACACCACCGTGCAACTGGGAATTCACGTCAACACGTTCCGTCGCCCCACGCTAGAGGAAATCCTCGGCGCAGTGGCCGACCATGCCCTGCCCTGTGTCCACTTCAACATGGCGGCCGCCGGCGTCCCCTCCATGCCCGAACGGATCGACGAGGCACTCTGCGAGCGGATCGCCACAGGGTTTTCAGAGCGTCGGCTCGTTATGGCCACGCTTTCGGGCACGTTCAACATGGTCCATCCCAGCCGGGACGTGCGGCGGGCCGGCCTGCGGCGGTTGGAGGCGCTGGCCTCGTCCGCCCGGCGGCTGGGCACCTCGGTGATCACGCTGTGTACCGGAACACGCGACCCCGACAACATGTGGCGAAGCCATCCCGAGAACGACTCGCCGGAGGCCTGGAACGAGCTGATCGCGACCCTCGGCGAGGCCCTCGCGCTGGCCCAGCGGTACGACCTGACGCTGGCCGTCGAGCCGGAGGTCTCCAACGTCGTCGATTCGGCCCTCAAGGCCCGCCGGCTGTTGGACGAAATGGGCTCGCCCCGGCTGAAGATCATCATCGACGGGGCCAACCTGTTCCACACCGGCGAGCTGCCGCGGATGCGGGCGATCCTGGACGAAGCCTTCGACCTGCTCGGCGACGATCTGGTGCTGGCCCACGCCAAAGACCTGGACCGCGACGGCGTGGCCGGTCAGCGGGCGGCGGGCCAAGGCCTGTTGGACTACGACTACTACCTGTCTCTGTTGAAGCAAGTCGGATTCGACGGACCGCTGATCCTGCACAGCCTGGCCGAGAATGACGTGGCCGAGTGCGTGAAGTTCTTGCGCGAGAAGCTCGCCGCGCTGGAAATCGCCGACGCTCGCCCCTAGGCCGCCGCGCGGCTTTCCTCCCGCGCACGTGCGCAACCTGTTCGCTGGCAAATCCTACCCGGCGCCGCGGGCGGCCTGCGTCGGTTGACCGGTCACGCGCAGGTAGATGACCGTCAACAGCACGCTCAGGTAGGGCCCGGTTACCAGCCCGCCCAGTCCGCAGGTGACCACCGCGATCAGCTCGCAGACGAGGACCGCAATCAGCGTGACCAGGAAGATCATCAGCTTGCTGCCCCGGGTCATTTCGGTGGAGAGCCTCAAGGCGTCGGTCGCCCCCTGGACCCGCCCGTCGACGATCAGAAACGCGAACTGGGAAAACATCAGCCAGAGGATGACGCCCGGGACGATGCAGAGCAGATAGCCGGCCGAGCAGATCAGGTGGCAGAGGACGCCGGCGCCCAGCAGCGTCAGGCAGTAGCGGCCGCCGGTGAAGATGTCGCCGATTTGGGCCTGCTGGCCGCGGACCAGCTTCAGCATGAAGACCATGTGGCCCGACACCAGCCAGGCGACGGCGGCCCATGCAAGCACGCCAATCAGCATCACCGCGACAAATACGGAGAAGACGAACACGGGGGCGGAGCGGCTGGTCAGAGCGACCAGGGAGATCACCGGGATCGACAGGAGATAGACGGGGATCATCAGGGCCAGGGCGAGCAACGTGACGGCCAGGCCTTCGAGGACGCAGATTCCCAGGTTGTCCTGAAACACGGCCCAACTGCGACGGAAAACATCGCCCATGTCGATCGGCGTCGGCGCGATTCCGCCCGGCGACGCAGCTTCGCCACCTGGGCCGGCCGATGCCGTCGGCGATTGATAGGGGTTTGCCGCGTCGTGCCGACCCGGCGGCGGGACTTGCGCGGCGGGCAGAGGCGGGGGACCCATCGGCGGAGGACCTCCGGCCGGTGCGTCGGTCGTCGGCGACGGCACCGTCAGGACCGCGCCACACTGGGGGCATTTCACCGTCTTGCCCGACGTCCCGTCGCCGGTCCGAAGCAGCTTGTCGCATTCAGCACAGCGGAACTCGATCGTCATGGCTTGGTCTCTCTCCTTGAGGACTCGCAGAAGAGTGAATTGGGCATTCTTATGGGGACAAAGGCGGAGCAGACTGTATCTGGTCGGCCGTGGGCTGACCGGTCATGGCCAGGTAGATGACCGGTGATAGCAGAGTGAGAAATGGGCCCACTACCAGCAAGCCAAGCCCGCAGGTAAACACGACGACCACCAGCCCCCCCAGTCCCGAAACCAGCCCGATCAGAAACAGTGTCAGCTTGTTGCCGGTGGTGATCTGATGCGACAGGGTCAGCGATTCGATCACGCCGGCGTTGCGGTCCAGAATCAAGTAGTAGAACTGCGAGAACATCAGGGCCACAATGACGCCGGGGACGATGCACGCCAGAAAGCCGACCACACAGGCGAGCCCCATCAAGATACTCGCTCCCAGGACAGGCAAGAAATAGGGCCCGCCGCGGAAGAGCTCGCTGAGCTCGACACGCTGGCCACGCGCGATCCTCAGGAAATACAACGCGAGCCCGATATTCAACCATATTTGGAACAGATTGTTGATTACATTGCTGAAGAACATCAAAAGGAAGTGAATGGCATCATCCCGAGCTGTGGCCGCCGCGATGTTGAAGCCCAGACTCACCACGAGATTGAAGCCAAGCGAAATCGCCCAGACGATGACCACGGCCGCCAGGCACATTCCCCACCGTGGCTTGAAGATGGACCATGTGCGACGGAAGACGTCATCGAAATCGATCACACGGGGAGCAAAGACGCGGGAAGCCGCGGCGTCGGCCTGCCAGGTGGCCGCGGGCGCATAAGCGGCCGGCGACGCGTAAGGATTGCTTGAATCGGCCGCGGACGGCTGCGAATCGCGGGCGGCGAAGGGGCTGCCGCGGCCGTCCGGCGCGGCCTGCGCACCGGGCTGGGGAACCGTGGTGATCGCTCCGCACTTCGGACATTTCGCCTGCTTGCCGGCCGTCTCAGCCCCCGTGCGCAACAGCTTGTTGCACTGCGAGCAGCGGAATTCGATCGGCCCGGCAGCTCCCTCCGAAACGGTCGAGAACGCACCACACTCCGGACACAGTATTCGTGTGCCCGGGCGCGCGTCGCCCACGTGTAACAATCGGTCGCATTGCCCGCATCGGAATTCACTCGCCATGGTGCGCTCGCTCGTGCAAATCTCCAAGTGTTCACGTTACCCCAACGGGGCCAACAGATCGAACGGATAGTGCGGCACGTTGCGCAACACGCCGAACACCGCGGCCGCCACGCCCACGGCAATCATCACCCGCGGGCACCGCAGCGGATTGCCCGGCAACCCTCGGCCACAGATCGTCTGTCGCACCTCCGACGCGATCGCGTACACGACCAGCGGCAGCGTCAGCACCCACAGCGCGTTGTCGTGCAGCGCGGCGCCCAAACGGCCGTGCAGCAGCTCGTGCGTCGCCCGGGTGGCCCCGCAACCGGGACAGTGCAGGCCGGTCAGGCTGTGGAACCCGCAAAGCGGCAAGGACAACTCGGTCGGATTCAGCCGCCAGAGCAGAAACACCGCGGCGCCGATCAACCCGCCGACCAGCATCAGCACCGTCAGCGAAGAGCCTCGCTGCGTCGCCGGAGCATTCGCGGCAAGTGTCGGATATTCGTTCATGATGCCGAGGACTTCTTCTTTCCCCCGCGGCAACCCGCAGGTGCCCTGGCCGAGCGCCCCTTGCGAAATCGCAGGCCGAAGTCGCCGCGAGGCTTCCGCCGAAGTCCGGCCGTCAGCCTCGAAACGCCGCCTTGACCTGCGAATCGGCCAGCACGACCAGTGCCCAGATTCCAAACGGCAGACCCAGCAGACAACAAGGCGAGAAACAGGGCACCATGGCAATGATCGAGGCGATCATGGCAAAGGCGTAGTTTTCCAGCCGTTTCATCTTGATCCCACCGAAAATCACCACGACCCCGATGGCGATCGAGACGACGTTCAGCACGACATTGACCCCGGCCGGAAGCATCATCGGCATGAACTCCGGCTGCCGTGCGGCCGCGCCGACGCCGACACTCATCAGATTGACGATCACGGCGAAGATCTGCAGCGGCATCCCGATCGCGCCGGTCACGATAAGTCCGATAGCCGGCCCCGACACCCGGTTGGCTGCCAACGCCTGGTCCGCGCCATACGGCTGGTACGGCGACGCGCCGTATTGGGTCGGGGCCTGATAGGGGTTCTCTTCGTCGTCGCCCCGGCCGGCCGGTTGGCCGCCTTCGAACGGACTGCCCCCGCCCGGTGGTGGCGGAGGCGGTGGCGGAGTGCCGGGAAGCGTCTCGTCGAGTTGCGGCGCGCTACGCTGCGGCACCGCCACGATCGCTCCACACTCGGGACACTTTGCCTGTTTTCCGGCCGTTTCGGCGGGCGTGCGTAACAGTCGGTTGCACTGCGGGCAGCGGAATTCGATCGGCTCGCCGCCTGCCGCGCCCGCTGCCGGCACCTCGGAGAAACCCCCACAGCCGGGGCAAAGGATACGTCTACCGGGCGGCGCGTCGCCTGGCTGCAGGGTCCGGCCGCACTTGACACAAGGGAACTCGTTCGCCATGAGAACCTCGCTCTTGGAGCCTTTCGCCAAAGGTATTGCAGCATAGCACATGCCGCGCCACGCATACAGTATGTTCGCCCACAGGTAAGCATTTCTTGGGCAGCCGCCCGGGCAATCTCCCCCGAGACCCCCCAATAGGGAAAAACGGACGCCGAAACGCGGCCCTACCGGCCCGAACCCGGACCTGATACCCTCAGTCCCATGCTCTTGCCAGCCGAAATCCTGGGTCCCGCCGGGCGGATCGCCGCGCGCTTGTCCGACTACGAGCACCGCCGCGAGCAGCTCGCCATGGCCGAGGCCGTCGATGCGGCCATCCGCAACCGGCATCACCTGGTCGTCGAGGCCGGCACGGGCGTGGGCAAGAGCTTCGCCTATCTGGTGCCGGCCATCCTGGCCACCGCCTCCGACGAGGAGGGGCGTCGACCCCTGAGTCGTGTGGTCATCTCCACCCACACGATCAGCCTGCAGGAACAGTTGATCCACAAAGACGTCCCCTTCCTCAACAGCGTGACCCCGCTGGAATTCAGCGCCGTGCTGGTCAAGGGGCGGGGCAACTACCTCAGCCGGCGGCGGCTGCACAACGCCCTGGACCGGGCCGCCAGCCTCTTCTCCCACGATGAGGAGTTTCAGCAGCTTCGCCAGATTGACGACTGGGCCCGAGAGACGACCGACGGCTCGCTTTCCGATCTCGACTACCGTCCCCGTCCGAACGTCTGGGACGAGGTGGCCAGCGACCACGGCAACTGCATGGGCCGCAAGTGTCCCACCTACGGTCAGTGCTTCTACTATCAGGCTCGCCGGCGAGTGCAAAACGCCCAAATCCTGATCGTCAACCATGCCCTGTTCTTCAGCGACCTGGCCCTGCGGCGCCACGGCGTCAGCATCCTGCCCGACTACGATGCCGTGGTCTTCGACGAGGCCCATACGGTCGAGGCCGTGGCCGGCGACCACATGGGTCTGAGCGTCTCCAGCGGCCAGGTCGATTACGTGCTGCGCAAGCTCTACAACGACCGGACGGGCCGCGGGCTGCTGGTCCATCACAACCTGCGCCAGGCCCAGAGGCAGGTCAGCGAGTGCCGCGATCGGGCGTCGACGCTGTTCGAGAGCGTCGATCAGTGGCTCTCCGAGCGGGAGTCCGGCAACGGCCGCGTCCGCCGGCCCGACATCGTCCCCAATCCGCTCAGCGAAGGCCTCCGCAAGCTCTCCGGCACGACCCGCTGCGAGGGCGAGAAGCTCGAGAGCGCCGAACAGCGGCAAGACTTCCTCTCGGCGGCCAACCGGCTGGACGTGCTGGCCGAGGAGGTCGAGAACTGGCTGTGCCAGGGGATTCCCGAGGCCGCCTACTGGGTCGAGCGTTCCACCAGCCGCAACTGGCGCCGGATCACCCTGGCGGCGGCGGCGATCGACGTGGGACCGATCCTCCGCGAACACCTGTTCGACAAGGTGCCGACCGTGGTGATGACCAGTGCGACGCTGGCCACCGGCGGCGGGCAGTTCGGGTTTTTCCAGTCGCGGGTCGGCGCGACCGACGCCAAGACGCTCTGCCTGGGCAGCCCGTTCAACTACCGGCAGCAGGCCCGCATCGTCCTGCCCGACGGCATGCCCGACCCCGGCAGCCAGGCCTCGCAGTACGAGCGGGCCGTGGTCGAGATGATCCGCCGCTACGTCGCCCGCAGCGAGGGCCGGGCGTTCGTGCTGTTTACCAGCTACGAGATGATGCGTCGGGTGGCGGCCGAGCTGGCGCCCTGGTTGGCCGAGCAGCGATTGCAGCTTCTCAGCCAGGCCGATGGGCTGCCGCGGAGCCAGATGCTCGAGCGCTTCAAGGGCGCGCCGCGGAGCGTGCTCTTCGGCACCGACAGCTTCTGGCAAGGCGTCGACGTGCCGGGCGAGGCGCTGCAAAACGTGATCATCACGCGGCTGCCGTTCGGCGTGCCCGACCGCCCGCTGCTGGAGGCCCGGCTCGAAGCCATCCGCGCCCGCGGCGGCAACCCCTTCGTCGACTACCAACTGCCCGAGGCCGTGCTGAAGCTCAAGCAGGGTTTTGGCCGTTTGATTCGCAGCAAGCGCGACACGGGCACGGTGGTGATTCTCGACCCGCGCGTCCGCACGAAGCCCTACGGCCGGCTGTTTCTTTCCTCGTTGCCCGACTGCCGCCAGGTGGTCGAGCCGGCGGGCGTCTAGCCGCCAAGGACGTCGCCCACGTCGCACAGTCCTACGGTCGGCAGCACACGGGTCAGCGAGCCGCCGCCGCAACGATCGAGACTTCCTTGCTTTGTACGAATAGTGACCTAGAATTCGATGCGCAAGGGGTTCCGGTAGAGAGCTTGCTCGGAAGCGGCCGGGCTCCATTCCTCATGGGGCAGCCTGACGGGTCGGGCCTCGAGTCCGACGGTTCAAGGCACAGTGCCAGCGATCCTCTTTGCAGCAAGAGAGTGCGTTGGCACAGTGCCTTTTTTGTTGCCTTGGGACTCGTGACAGCACAAGTTGGGTATCGATGAAAGAGGAAGGGCGATCGTCCGCAGTGCGTGCGTTGGGGTGCTCCACCTCCGGCGCGGCGATGGCGGAATACACGGTGCTGCTGGCCTTGCTCGTCGCCGGCGGAGTGGCCGCCTACGTCGTGGTTGCCACCGGCGCCGACCGGGTGTTTCGAGTCACCTCGCTGCTGGTGGGTTCCGACTCGGATCCGTCGCAGACGTTGCCGGCCGACGGCACCAGCCGGTCGTCGTCGGCCGGCGCCGAGGGAACGCCGTCGCAGGGGTTGCCCGGAACGCACGCATCGATCGCGCAAGTGGCCGCCGCGTTGCTCGGGATCCTCGTATGGATTGGGGCGGCGGCCGGCGGTTTTCTGCTTTGGCGAATCCTGCGACGGCTCTACCGCAGGCGTGCTGCCGCTTCCGGCCGCCAGCCCGCCCTGGCCGCTTTGCCGCCAGGAGCGCAGGACCAACTGATCGAGAAGCGGCAACAGATCCGTCGGCTGATCTCGCACAATCTCGACGGCTCGCTGGGCTTCGAACCGCAAGTGCGCCACTTGATGTCCAAACGGCTCGTCACGGTCAGGCCGGAGATGTCGTCCGGCCAGGTGGACGCCGTCATGCAAAAGAGCCGCATCCGACACCTGTTGGTGTGTGGCAAGGACCGCCGGTTGCTGGGGATCATCAGTGATCGTGACCTCAAGCAGCGGACCGGCAGAACGGCCGAGGACATCATGACTCCCAACCCCACCTCCGTGTCGTCGGAGATGGCCGTCGGGCCGGCGATTACGATCCTGCTCAGCAAAAGTGTTTCGTGCCTGCCCGTCGTGGATGAGGGGAACGTGTGCGGCGTTCTGACAACCACCGACCTGCTGCTGTCGCTGCAATGCACGCTGCAAATTGTCGCGGGGATCGCGACCGGCGTGTGTTGCCCCGACTATCTGCCCGAGCCTCTCGTTGGTCGGCCTTGATCATTCACGATGCAAACGTCAATAGTTGTCCGGCTGCTTTGACCCACTGGGTTTGAGAGGTACGGCCAATTGCGGTGTTATCGTAGTCTCACTGCCGCATCGAAGCGATTCACCGCCGTCTCTTGTCAGCATGGCGCGGATCACTTCTGGAGCCGTGTCTTTGGAGATTACGCGAAAGCTACCATCCGCCATCAGCGCGTAGACACCTTCGGGATGATGCGAGGGGAATCGTGGAGATCTACCGGGAGTGAACAGGTCCATGACATCTTCCGTGCTCAGATCGCGAGGCTCGGTCCACTGGATCTGGGAGTTGTCGACGTCGACGATGAGAATCGTCGTCGCTGGAGAATCAGGGATGTCGTTTCGAACGATGTCCGCGGTTGCTTGCCAAGCAGTGCGAGGGCCCACAACTGCCAAGTAGTTCGGCGTTGCGCTGGCGTGACCGTCATATCGGGGGCAGCGGTAGCTGGGTGGCATCTCGTTCAGCAACCTTGAGTTCTCGGGGTTATCCCACGGATGACTCGGGGCGTATTGCTCGTATAGGTCCGGATACTCGAGGAACGGCAACAGCTTCACCCTCCAACTGCATTTGGGCTGTCCTTCTTCCACAGGTCCGTGCGCTGACGGCAATCTGCCACCACGGTAAACGTCATAGTTCAGGATTGCGGAACGGAGCAGAGCAAAGCGAGTGACGCATCGTGGGAATGCTGTGTATTCTGAAACGAGATGGTGTAAACCCCATGCGAGAATCGCCAGAGCAGCAACAAGACAGAAACTGGACGCGAGACAGTTCGGTCTTCGCATCTGCGTTTCTCCCGGTAGCAGGCGGTCGCGCTCAGAGGCCGAGGTGTTGCGAGATATCATCACCCCCGCGGCTCCCAGACCCAACTCCCCGGGCGGTTCATGTAGCCGTACTTGTTCTTCACCTTGACGGGAAACAGCTTCCGCGTCGCCTTTCCACCCATGAGAATGCCCAACCTGTTCTCTTACGAGCCCTCGGATTGACTGTCTATTCTTCGGCAACCAGGACCAGGTCCACGCTCTGGTCGCGATTGTACGGCTGATCTTGGTAGTTGCCAAGCAACTGGACGCGGGAAGCGCCCGCCTGGCGGGCGAGCTGCTGAAGGTCCGTCGCCTCGAGGCCGAGCAGACGCACGGACTCGCTCTGCATCTGGGCCGGGCTGTCCAACTGCGCGACAACCAGGTCCACGTAGCCGTCGCGCCCGCAGCGATGGATTCCCTTGAGGATCAACACGTCGCCGCGCTGCAGGCTGGCGCGTTGGCACTTCTGCCACCGGCACGGCCCGTCGGGCAGGCGCCAGAGGTTGAGCACGTGCAACACGAGCAGGCCGCCGGGGCGGACCGCCGCGAGCATCTCGCGGACCGCCCGGCCGACGGTCGCCACGTCGGGCGCCAGGGCCAGCGAGTTGCCCACGCAGATCGCCGCGTCGAAGGGCTCCCGCGGGCGCACCGGCTGGTCGAATGCCCGTACGACCCAGCGCAGCCCGGACGGCTCGCCGAAATGGGCTCGCGCCCGCTGGATCATGCCGGCATTGACGTCGGCCCCTTCGACGCGCAGGCCCCAGTCGTGGAACATGGCGGCATGGCGTCCCGTACCGCACGCCGAGTCGAGCACGCTGCGGACGCCGGCCCGCTCGAACAGACGGCGATAGAAGGGCCCCTCGTGTCCCAGCCGCTTGGGCCAGTCGATCATCGCCTCGTAGACGTCGGTCATGTCGTCGAACGCGACCTGGTTCATGCGCACGCGCCCTTCCTTTCCTGCCCAACTTGTATTCCGGCCGGCCGTCAGAGCCCACCGGCGCAGCGATCCTGCATGGCGTCGAGGATTTGCAGCAAGAGCCCTTCGGTCTCGCCCACGGCGTCGTGGCGGTCGGCGATTTCCTCCGGGCTCTGGACATAGGCGCCGCCGACCATCTCGTCGCGGCAGTAGTGGAGCATCTCCGCGATGCTCTGGTGCGAATACTCCAAATGGAACTGCAGCCCGAGGACGCTCCGGCCATGCTGGAAGGCCTGGGCGGGGCAGGCCGCGCTGCCGGCAAGCCGCACCGCGCCGGCGGGGATCTCGAACGTGTCGCCGTGCCAATGGAACGCCGGGAACTCCGGCGGCAGGTCTTTGAGGAACCCGGCAGCCTGCCCTTCGGCGGTCAGCGACACCGGGAACCAGCCAATCTCCCGATGTCGATTCGGCATTACCCGGGCGCCGAGCGCCTGGGCCGCAAGCTGTGCCCCCAGGCAGATGCCCAACACCCGCCTGCCGCGGGCGATGGCCTCGCCGAGCAACCGCTTCTCCTCGGCCAGCCACGGATAGGCGCCGTGCTGATCGACGTTCATGGGCCCGCCCAGCACGACCAGGAAGTCGAAGGTATCGACCGCAGGCAGGCGCTCGCCGGCGAAGAGCCTGGTGCCGGTCACGGCATGGCCGCGCCGCGCCGCCCAAACGGCGACGTTCGCCAGGTCTTCGAAAGGGACATGCTGGAGATAGTGGAGCCGCATGGTAGCGTGCCTTGGTCCGGAGATCATCGTCGGGGCCGCGAATCGTACGTGGTTATACGCTTGATGGCCCGGCAGTCAAACGGCAGCCGACAGCAGCCCGTCGAAAATGCCCAAGACGGACCGGGCCGCGCCGGTAAGGACTCATCCAAGAATAAGTTGGACATACATGAAAGTGCAAGGACGCGCAGCGGCCTTGCTCTTTCATCACATGCCGACTGAAGATACGTTTGAGTCCCCTGGGTCTTTCCCGATCAGAAGTCACCCAAATCGACGCCCCATACAGAGCAAGCGTTATGGTGGGAAAGGCGTCTGCGCCGCCGTGCCCACCATAAGAATGTCCAACCCATTCTCTGACAAGTCCTGAGTACCCTCACCCCCTCTACTGGCCGAGCCGACCCTCCCGTGCCGGCTATTCGCCGGCAAGCTTCCCGTCCCGCGTGGCGGCTGCTAGAATATCGTGTTCGCGGCACACGGGGCGTAGCTCAGCCTGGCTAGAGCACCGGCTTTGGGAGCCGGGGGTCGCTGGTTCGAATCCAGTCGCCCCGATTTGTTAACTCGTCGCTAACACATGACTTGCAGGCGTGGTCACCGGGGTGGGGCTGGCTCGGCCGTAGCCCGTTGATACGTGATGACCACGGCGCCCGGCCGGTCCTCGATGCTCACCGGCAGGCCGTCTTCCATCAGCTCGCGACCGGTCGCCTCGGTCGGCGCGGCGGCGTCCAGGTTGCGGACCGTGTAGCGGGCGTCGACCTCCAGGCCGCGGAGCCGAAACCGCGCCCTTTCGTAGACGCTTTCCGGACGACGAAACGCCTGGACCATGCCCTGGCCCGCCTCGGGCCGGTCGAGCTGCCAGGCCATCCAGACGTCGGGCGCGGCGCTCCAGGAGGTCAGCGGGTAGTAGTCGCCATAGTAGTTGGGCGCCAGTTGTCGCCGCTGGGCCACCAGCCGGCGCAGCAGCGCGTAGTCGAGGTCCTTGCGGCGGCTGTCGTAGCCCAGGCCGGTCATCGGGGCCATGCCGCTGCGGAATCCATAGACATCGACGCGGTCGGCCGGGTAGACCGGCGCGCCGAAGTAGGGCACCCAGAAGGCGATGCCGTAGAATTGCGTCTGCTTGGACGTGAGGTTCGGATACTGCATGTCGCTCTTGTGCAACGGCACGCTGCGACGCAAGGTCTCCAAGTCATTGCGCCGCCCGCCCGACGCGCAGGTGTCGATCAACAAGCCCGGATGACGCCGACGCAACTCGTCCCAAAAGGCCAAGTAGCCGGCCATGTGCTTGATTTCCGAGATGCCCTGGCGGTCGGGGGCGTCGTTGCGGCGCCAGTAGTCCAGCGGGGCCATGTTGAAGTCCTGGCGATAGATGTCGATGCCCTGCTCGCGCAGCAGGCGATCGGCCATCTCGATCACCCACTGGCGTGCCTCCGGCAGTCCCAGGTTCAACAGCTTCTGCTGGCCGTCGTCGCCCAGCAGCCACTGCGGGCGGTTCTCATAGAGCCAGGTGCCCGGCTGCACCCGCTCCGGCTCGAACCAGACCAGCGTCTTGACGCCCCGGCCGTGGGCGTGGTCGCTGACGGCGCGCAGCCCGTTGGGGAATCGCTTCAGGTCGGGCTCCCAGGTGCCCGTGTTCCACCAACCGTCGCGGAAGGGATACCAGCCGGCGTCCATCCACCAGAAGTCGATCTTCACGCCGTTGTCCAGATAGCCGTCGATGAACTCCTTCTGGTTCGTTTCGTTGGCGTTTTGCATCTCGTTCATCTGGTTGGAGCTTCCGCCGGGCATCAGCATGGGCGGCAGCTCGCCGTCGAGGCGGGGCACGTTGTGCGCCAGCATCCAGCGCCGCCAGACGTTCTGCGCCCGGATCCAATCGCCCCGGTAAAACTGCATGGCGATCAGCGGCGTGCGGACTTCCTCGCCCGGCAGCAGCTTGAAATGGGTGTTCTCCTGGCCGGCGCGCAACCGCAGCCCGGTGGCGTCGTCGCGCGTGAAGGTGGCGCTCCACTGGCCCGGCCATCCGATCGCCAGGATCGCGCCGCCGCCGTCCCATTGCAGGTTGAAGTACGGCCAGCAGCGGTCGCTGCCGCGGCCGCCCGCGGTCGCAAGCTGCAAGCGGGCACCGCGTGGCAGCGGGCTCTCGTGCGGCCGGTAGTCGTCCATCGAGGCGACGCTGCCCGTGTGATGGTGCAGCAGAAACTCCCCGCCATCCGGCCGCGCCAAGCCGGTGTCAAGCGGCGCGATCTCGCTGAGGATCGGCGTGTCCTCGCTGTCGCCGTTGCGGAAGTAGAGCGTCCACTCCACCGTCGGAAAGCGGCGATAGGCAACCGACACGCAGCGGACCTCGAGCTTCGTCCGCGGGTCGGTCCAGGTGGTGGTGCGCTGGGCGCGATCGGCGTCGAGTTGCTTCTCCTCGTCGACCCGGGGCCACTGGGCCAGCAACTCCTGCGACGACCGATCTCCGTAGACGAACGAGAACGGCACACCGCCGGGCACCGGCTCGATCAGGGGCATTTCGCCCAGCCAGACCTCCTCACCGCCGGCCAGGGTCACCTTGGCCTCGGCCCAGTCGCTCTGGTCGCAAGAGATGCCGTCGCCCGCGTCGCTGACGCCCAGGGCAAACGACGTGGCGCCGCCGAGGTCCACCTGGACCGGAACGGCCTGCATGCCCTCGCGCATGACGGACGATTGGAAGGCCGTCTTGCCGCCGACCGTCACCGAGAAGACCACGCTGCCGCGTCCGCCGGAGGTTTGGTCGTTGCTGTCGACACCCACCATCGCCGTGAACGTCTTGCCCGGCCCCGGCAAACGCACCACCACGTTGCTCGTCGCGTGGCAATACAGCCCGCGACGGTGCTCGGCGCCGGCGATCGTCAACGGGCGTGCTTCGCCCCGGGTGTTCTGCCGTACCGGATCATGATTGGCCAGCACGACCAGACCCGGCGGCTGGGGTTCGGCTTTCGCGGGCGTCGCGAGCTTCGCCACCACCCAACACCGGGCCGTGGCCATTTCGGCCGGCGTGGGTCCGGTGGCGGCGGCGTTGGAGGCGGCGCCTGCCAGAGAAACGGCGCTCGTCAGGAAGAGGGTCGCCATAAGCCGAATCGGTGAGGAATTACCCATGTCTGCCATCCTATGGATATTTGATTGCGAATGATCAAGGCCGGCTAACGGGAGACCGGGAAGATTGGGCTCCCGTTGGTCGCCCTCGCACATTGAGTGTGCAAGCGTCAGTAATATCCACCGACAGCCCGCGTCTGTCAACTGGACGGCTTTCCGGCGGAGGTTTTGGGCACCGAGATGCGGGCCGGGCTGGCTGCCGAGGTCAACACCGAAGGGTCATCCTGACACGCAGACGCAGACGCTGTTGCGTCTCCTAGGGCGTTGTGATCAGGTTCGTCTTGCAGGCCTTCGCCACGAGTGATTGTCGCTCGCATAGTTCCAGGAATGGTCCGACGATCTGCTCGTTAGCCACATTCGCCGGCAATCGCCACGAACCGCCGCGAGACATCAACGGCTGGTCTCCTGAAATACGTTGGTATATCCGTTTCATCTCATCCATCACTGGCGACAGGCCACCTTGCTGCGGTCGAGTGATCTTGGCAACAGAGTAGACAACGCCTCGCACGCCGACTTCCCGGCCGAAGCGGACCAGGCTCTCCAAATCGCTCGTCGACTGAATATCTGGCAGGCCGAAATCGGCCATTGTTTTGCTGCCGCCCAATGGATCGTGCGGAAACAGTGGATCGATCCGCAGGAAGACTGGCAAACCCTGTTTTCGCAAAAACCGAATTGCCTCCATGCGGTTCTCGACGCTCGGAGCCATTGGGTCAAGCAGCCGGCGATGCTGGTCGTCGAAGAATGCCAACGACACTTCGAGCCTCAGGGGTGAGAAACCGTTCTCCACGAACCAATGGCGTCTTGGATGGTCGGCCGGCAACTCGTTCAGTTGATGCAGTACCTCGATGTACCTGTCGTCCGTCAGCGCCGCGGGGTTCTTGGTCAGCAAGGCGACCGTCGTAAACCGATTTCGGTGCTCGGCCAGCTTTTGCAGCGTGAAAAGTGTGTGGCGATGCTCCTGCTCCAACGGCTGGAGTGCATCGGTGCTATTCGACAAATGCACGGGGGCGGGCGGAACACCAAGAGCTTCCAATGCCTCCAAGTCCTTGCACAAGTCCTGCCGAAAACGACTCTTGCAGCCTGGCTGTCGGGCGCTGTAGCCGTTGACGTAGCAGTATCGGCACTGGTGGTTGCAGCCCGTGTAAACGTTGATCGAATACCGATGGCCCGAGGGAAACTCCCGCTGATCGGCGAACGGGCAATACCATTTCACCACGCGCGGCCGCGTAACTTCCAGCACATCCTTCTTCGACCCATGCGGCAAGAAGTAGAGCGCCACGGCCGCACGATCTGTTTCACTCAGTTTCTCGAAAACCGGCCGATACTTCGGATGAACCCGCTTGGCGAGAGACAGCCCCTTGTCCACGTCATGCTCTGAAAGGCCCCCGGCGGCGAACAAGAGGCCGTGTGTTTTCATGGCTGTGTACATGACCTGACCTATCCAACTCGAATCACCTTGATCCCGCCACGCTTGAGGACTTCGCCGGCTACGCCTTCTCGATCGCACGAGGGACTGCCGCCTTTGAGATAAGCGCGCCGCGCGCCGACAATCTCGGCGATTTCGAGGGCATACCGAGCGCCCTGAACATGAAACCGAGTCACATCCTCGCCATTCTCCGGCGCGATGATCCGCAGTCCCTCGTCGAGCACCTGCGCACCCGTCCCGTGCAACATCTCGCCTGTTCTCGGCGTCGGCATCCCGCCGAGTTGCTCGGGGCAGATCGGCACCAGCACATATCGTCTCTTGAGCCGTTCGATAAGTTCCACCCGCTTCTTCGCCCTGCGTCCATGCTAACGACACGGGATGCCTAACAGGCACGCGCTGACCAACACCGGCTCGGCCTGGTTACAGCAATCGAAGAGATAGCCTTGTTCTTCATCCGTTCTGCGGGCCATGCGAGTCTCCTTCCACGATGATCCTGCGCCAAAAGCGATGTCGCCATCCGTTCATAGCAATAGCATGTAAGCGATTGCAAATCAGACTGCTCCCAATTCAATCCACTTCTTCCTCTTCGGGCTCAGTTGGTTGTGAGAAGTCAAACGTGATCTGATCCAGCCTAAATCGCCGTTTGATCCAAGCTTCACGCTCGGTGGGATCCTCGGTCATTGCCTTCTCAATCGCCATGCTCTCGCGGTGTTCCGTTGCCTCTGCGGTCATTGTCCAGTGAACGCCGCTTGTCACGCCGAGCTTCTCGATTTGTTCACGGATCTCCGTCAGCGAGACGCGAAAGAACTCTTTGCGGTGATTGACCTTGTTGACCTGCCCTAGCACAAAATGTCTGTGAAGCTGCTGCTCCAGCGCAGGCGCGTCTTCGCTGAGGATCATTGCGTGTATATCGAATCCGAAGGGAACGCTTGAGTCACCCAGTTCGCGGACCCTCTCGGATGGATCCCATCGGCGGGTCAGTCCGATCTTGTACACGTCGTCTCCAAAAGACCCAACATTGGAGATGATGTAGACATAGCCCTTTTTCGTTTGTTCTGCCATGGAACGGGCTCGCTCCCGTCGCTCCTCCGCTTCCTTGAGGCGCACTTCCATTTCCCGCAGTCGTTCTTCATACATCGCCTTCTGCTCATCGCTGGCGTGGGCAAACTGTTCATGGGCCTGCTCCATGGCCTTGCGCAACATACTTTCCTCTTTGTCTGCCTCACGCAGCGCACGCTCGCGCTCTTTTGCAGCACGTGCCTCTTCACGGATCTGTTCCTTGACGCGGCGTTGTTCCTCACGTTCTTCCACGGCCAACAGGTGTGATGCGGCGGCCCATTTCAGTTCGTCCAGCCGCGCCGCAAGAAACGCTTCGGTAATGCGCGCGTCGCGAAAGGCCTTGCCGTTGAAGTTCACCAAGGTGAAAGCATCGCGAATCTGCTGTTCCAGCTTGCCAACATTATCATGCTTGGCGCGAGATAAAATGGAATCGATCTTGCCATTGAATGCGTCGACGACAAAGTTGATGGCCGTTTCTCGGCGGTTAGCTTCGACGTACTCGCACGTGGCCGCAGTCCCATTGCGGATCATCACCCTGGTGGCTTCTCTGGCTCGTTTCAATTCCTGCCCAGCTTGCTTATGGCTGAAACTCTCCGCCAAATCGTCCAGGAGGCTCTGTTGTGGGATGATGTATTGGTCACCGTATCCATCGATGGTGTTCTTCATCGCCTTGACCGTCCGCTCATAGAGGCTGGCATTGCGCATCGCCTCATAGGCGCTCCCGGCTATTTCCTCGGCCTTCGTGTTCGCTGCCTCGATGAGTTTCGCGGCTTGGCTCGTGGCGGAATCGAGGATTGCCTGGGCCTCTTCTTTGAGGGACTTCGCCTTGGCCCTGGCCTCTGAGGCGACACCGGTTGCTGTTTCGTTGGCCGTTGCCAGTTGTGATTGTGCCTTCTGGTCGGTCTCTGCTAGCAGGGTAGTCGACTGCTGCTGGGCCGTGGCGATCAGATTGTCTGCATCGGCTTTGGCGTTCGCGAGCACCGCCTGCGCCGTTCGCGTCATTTCGTTTGCTTTGATCTCGGCATCCGCAACGTTCTTCCATCTCGACAGCCGCTCGTTCTCGGCCTTGAGCATCGCCGCGTGCTGATGCCAACGTTTGGCATCTTCGTTGTACTTATTCACGACGCTCTGGTACTGAGTCTTCACACTGGCGCAATACTCGGTGCGTTGCTTGACATCTTCCTCATACCGTGTCCGTTGAGCCGCAGACTCAGCCTCCAACCGTGTGACGTTCGTGTGCAATTGGAACGCGAAGTAGCCGAGAACGCCAAGACCACCAACGGCTATGAGAAGTAGAAAACCAAACAGTACGGCCATGAGCCATTCCCTGCAAATGTGCTGTGCCCAGTAAGAGGAGTTTCAATGCCATTAGTATAACTGGCGAGATACTGCTCCGCAATAAAGGGGGGTATGGTCTGCCGTGGGTTGACGTCAGTTCCCAAATTCTCAGAGGCCAAATTCTGGACGCTGCGCTATCGGCGAGTGGTTCGTGGCGCGCTACATCCAGCAAGGAGGGCTCTGATTTCCCCGCGGGGCAGAATACCGATGGCAGCGGAAGCTGCTTCACGCCCAGAGGCAGTGGATCGGCAGTGCGTGCAGCCTCTTGCCGAAAGGAACGGGCGTTTCGCCCGTGTATAAGACGACGCCGCGCACAAAACGCTTGCCCACCGCCGAGAGCACCGCCGCCGTGTCGAGAGTCAGATAGCCGGGAGACGGAATTGGCCGCCCAGTTCCCGCTGCACGTCGTGACCCGCTGGCTGGGCAACACTCCGCGAATCGCGATGAAGCACTACCTGCAAGTGACCGAGGACGACGCCGCCAGAGCGGCTGGCAAGACCAACGGCGAGGCCCCGGCACCCACGGCCAAGCCGGCTCCCGAAACAGATTCCACCCGAAAGAGTGGTCCTCGTCAGGACGTTTCCACAGAGGGAAGCCATCCTGGCTCGACAGCGGGAAAAGAGGATTCGAACACATCGAACCCCAAGGTCGCCAGGCGGGCGGGGCGCGCTGCAGAAAGCGGTGCAGTCGCGCTGCAAAATGCGGTGCAGTCAGCGCATGTCAGCGGTTGCCAGGGATTGACGTCAAAAAGCAAAACCCCT
>JAFGRD010000145.1 GCA_016935315.1 Pirellulales bacterium | reverse complement strand
GACGACTTCCTCGCGCCCCGTAATCAAACCCCGCTAGCCGTGACCATCTTGCAGCGCACGCCAGGGTGCGGAAAATGGGACTAGTGCCCCAACTCGTCGGCCAGTTTGTCCGCGCCGTAGACCTTGCGCAAGGCTTCGAGAATCACCGCACTGTCGACCGACACGGCCCGGGCGACCTCGTCGGAGTAGAAGAAGTCGGCCGCCAGCGACTGGATATTGCCGTCGAAGATCACGCCCACCAGCGCGCCGTCGCGGTTGACTACCGGGCTGCCCGAGTTCCCGCCGATGATGTCGGCCGTGCAGACGAAGTCGAACGGCGTTTTCGGATCGAGCCGGCGCCGGTGTTCGTGCCATCGCGGGGGCAGCTTCCAGGGCGGCTCGCCGGCGTGCCGTTCTTCGTGGGCGAAGGCCCCGCCGACGGTCGTCCAGGGCGGGATTTTCCGCCCGTTTTCCACGTAGCCCTTCACCTGGCCGAATGCCAGGCGGAGGGTGAACGTCGCGTCGGGATAGGTGTCGGTTCCGCGGATCGCGAAGATGGCGTCGGCAATCCGGGCGTAGGCCTGGCGCTCGGTCTCATCGAGCTCGTCGTGGATCGCGCGAAGCCGCCGCTCTTCCGGTTCGAGGAGCCTGGCCAACTGGATCATCGGATCGGAGGAGTCGTCGATCGCCTGCTGGCCTCCCGCGGCCAGCCGCTTGCGCTCGACCACGTCGGCGAGCTTCGACTGCCGGACCAGCTCCGCCGCCCGGGTGCTGGGGCTTTTACCTTGGAGCACGGCGTTGACCAAGGGGCTGTCGCCGCCGCGGCGCTCGACGAACAGGGCCAGCGAATCGGCCAGTTCGGTTTGCTCCAGGTCGTCGTACAGCGGCGCCGTGGAAAACAGCCGCTGCAAGAGCGAATCGCGGGCCGACTCCCGGAATTCCCGCAGGCGCTGGGCGTTGGGCTTCTGATCCTCGGCCGCCATGAGCACAAGCGTCCGGGCAGTGCGGAAGAGCCGGCCGCCCAACCCACCGGTTTGGCCCAGCAGCTCTCGGCGACGCGCGCAAACCTCCTGGATTCGTTGCCACGCGTCGAGGCTGTCTTTCCAGGCGGGGTCGGCCGCGACCTGGGCAAGAAACGCGTCCTCTTCGGCTTGTCGGCGGGCGAAGAAGGCCGGATTCTGCAGCGCCTGGAGCATGCCGGTGTACGCCTTGCGACTGTTCTGGACGCCGTGCAGGTCGTCCCGTGCCCGACGCTCCTGCTCCCCGCCTTCCAGCCCGAACTGTTGCCAGAGGACCTCGCGCCGGCGGAGAAAGTCGAGCACGTAAGGCATGCGGTGGTCCCGGTGGAACTTCAGCGCGGCCGTCGTGAGGATGCGCTGCGTGCGGCCGGGGTTGCCCGAGACGAACACCAGCTCGCCGTCGGCGACGCCGCGAGCCGACACGGGCAGGAAGTGCTCGATTCGGGCCGGCTTGTCGTCCTCGTAGACGCGGAAGATGCACACATCGAGGCAGTAGCGAGGGTATTCGAAGTTGTCGGCGTCTCCGCCGAAGAAGGCGATGGCCGATTCCGGCGCCCAGACCAGCCGCACGTCCGTGTACTTCTTGTAGCGGTAAAGGTGATACCGCGCGCCGCCGTAGAGGGTCACCACGTCGCTGCGCAGCCCGGTCTTCTCGAGGGATTCCTTCTCGATCTCGGCCATCACTCCGCGCCGCGCGGCGAAGGCCTCAGCGGCCGACGTCTCCGGTTTCACGGCGGCGTTGACCCGCTCGGTCACGTCCTCGACCGCTACCAACTGGTTCAGCTCCAGGTCCGGCGCCGGGATCTCGTCGGCCGGCTGCTGGGCGTAGAACCCGTTGCGGTAATAGTCCTTCTCCGGCGTCGAAACCTTCTGCAGCGTATCCGCCCCCACGTGATGATTCGTCAGCACCAGCCCCGTGCTGGAGACGAACGACGCGGATCCCCCCGAATTGAATCGCACCGACGCCCGCATCAGGTGGTCGGCCCACGGCTCGGTCGGCTCGAAGCCGTAGTTCGATTTCAGGTACTCTCCGGGCAGGTCGTTGAAGAGCCACATCCCTTCGTCGGCAGAGGCCGCGGCAACCACGAGCCAGACAGGCAGCAGCACGAAAACGCTCGCCGCGCGGTTCAGTCCTCTCATCGGCTAGTCCTTTCATTGCTTCGGGTCGTAACTGAAATCTTGCGAAAGCTCAGTGAATATCTTACAACGATCTCCCGGGAAAGTGAACCGCAGCTTTGGCGCCAGGAGAACCGCGACCATGCCATACAAACCATTGCCGCACACAACCCGTCGATCCATGACCGATCGATCCCCGTGGACGACGTTTGCCGTGGGACTTTTGTTGATTGCCGCGACGGACCTCGCGGAGGTGCGTTCAGCCGAGGTCCGTGATCAGGGCACCCTGACGCTGGACGCGATCCGCGATGCAAGCTGCCGGCTCGACGGCTTCGTCGGTCGCCGGGTGAAGGCCAACGTGGATCGTTGGCTGACGGTCGCTCCCGGGAACAACCCCGGCCTGCTGGAGATGTTCGCCCGACGCGACGCGGACGGGCAGCCCGACCTGGTGCCCTGGGCCGGCGAGTTCGTGGGCAAGTATCTGATCTCGGGCGCGCAGGCGATGCGGATGTCGGACGACCCGAAGCTGCGCCAAACGCTGCAGGGCGTGGTCGATCGGCTGCTGCGGCTCCAGGCCGAGGACGGTTACCTGGGCCCTTGGCCGAAACACGAGCGGCTCCGCGGCCACTGGGACCTCTGGGGCCACTACCACGTGATGCTCGGATTGATGCTCTGGCACCAGCAGACCGGCGACAAGCAGGCGCGGCTGGCCGCCGAGCGGATCGCCGACCTCGTCTGCAACACCTGCCTGGATACCGGCTTTCGCGTGGTCGACGCCGGCTCGCCGGAAATGAACATGGCCATCAGCCACGGCATGGCCCGGCTCTACCGAAAGGCGGGCAATCCGCGCTACCGACGGATGGCGGAAGAGGTGCTCAAGGACTTCGAGGCGGCGGGCGACTACTATCGGGCCGGATTGGCCGGCGAGGAGTTCTATCGCACGCCCAGGCCGCGCTGGGAGAGCCTGCACAGCGTGCAAGCCCTGGTCGAACTCTACCGGATTACCGGTGACGAGTCGTTCCGCACGTCCTTCCTGCACCACTGGGCGAGCATCCGGCGGTTCGACGTTCGCAACACGGGCGGCTTCTCGTCCGGCGAGCAGGCGACCGGCACTCCCTATGAGGACAGCCCCATCGAGACCTGTTGCGTGGTGGCGTGGCAAGCGGTGATGATCGACGCGCTGCGGCTGACCGGCGATCCCACCATCGCCGACGACATCGAGCGGACCACGCTCAATGCGATGCTCGGCGCCCAGCATCCCTCGGGCGCCTGGTGTACCTACGACACGCCCATGAACGGCCAGCGGATCCCCTCGCACGTTCACATCCGTTTTCAAGCCCGCGAGGATACGCCCCATCTGAACTGCTGCTCGGTCAACGGCCCGCGCGGATACGGCACGATCGGCGAATGGGGCGTGATGCGAAGCGACCAGGGGCCGGTGGTCAACTACTACGGGCCCATGGAGGCCAGCGTACGTCTGGCCGACGGCCGGCCGCTGCGCATCCGCCAGGAAACGCATTACCCGGCCGACGGAGCCGTCACGCTGACCGTCGAGCCGCAGCAGCCCACGCCGTTCACGCTGGCGCTGCGGATCCCCGGCTGGTCGAAGACGACGCGGGTCCGCGTAGCCGGACAGTCGGTCTCGGGCGTCGAGCCGGGCACCTATCTGGAGCTGACCAGGACGTGGAAGCCCGGCGACCAGGTCGCGATCGAGTTGGACGTGCGTCTGCGGTACGAGCCGGGCGATCTGCGGCAGTACGGCAAGGCGTCGCTATACTGGGGGCCGATCCTCCTGGCCCTGGACACCCGGTTCCACTCGGGCGATGAGCCGACCGTTGACCTGTCGAGGCTGGCAGAAGCCCGGCGGCTCCCGATCGACGGACCGATTGCCAGAGACGCCGGTCTTTACGAACCCTGGCTAGTCGTCGACGTGCCCACCACCGAAGGCGGCGGCGTGCGGCTGATCGATTTCGCCAGTGCGGGCGCCACGACCGTCGAGGGCGAGCCCCGAAGCAGCTATGTCTCCTGGCTGCCTGCCCGCGACCTGCGGCCGCCCCGGCCGGTGGCCTGGCGCCCCGCCGATCGCTCGACGGTGGGGCCGGGCCGGATCGCCTTCCGCTGGCGCAAGCCGGCCGCGGAGGCCGCCGGCGCGCGGCGGCACACCGTGGCGATTTCCGACGGCCCTGCCTTCGAGAACATCGTGGTCAGTCACGGAGAGAGCACCGGCGGCTGGCTTCTGCTGCCGGAAGACAAGGCCACCAGGCTGAAGCCGGGCGTGCCCTACTTCTGGAAGGTGATCGCGAGGAACGACCACGGACGGGCCGACAGCATCGCGCCGCACAAGCAGTTCGTGGTCGACCCGGCCGCACCGGCCGCGGTGGACAACTGGCCCTATGGCCAGCGGCAAAGCGACATGATGGTGACCGAGGCACCGCTTCGCGGCGACGTCCGGCCGTCGCACGGCGTATTGCTCGAGGCGAAAGGTTGGAAGCCGGCGCCGGGGCCGGCCGGCTTGGCCGACGGAGCCGTCGAGACCGACGGCGAGCACGGCATCGTCAAGTACAAGCTGCCCGCTTTCCCCGAAGAGGACTACAGCGTGTCGATCTGGGTCCTGGTGGTGCGCATGCCCCGGACGCAATACGGCCAGGTCTTCAGCGCCTGGTGCGCCGGCATGGACGACCCGCTGCGGCTGGTCGTCGAGGGGGAGGAGCTCTTCGCGCGGATCGAGGCGGGCAGTGCCTACGGCACCGAGGGGGTGAAGATCGCGGCAGGGAAATGGTATCACCTGGCTGCGGTCAAGCACGGCACGCGACTGACGCTGTACGTCGACGGGCAGGCCCGCACGTCGACCACCGTGCCCGCGACCGTGTTCTCCCATGCGGAGAGCCTCGCCGTCGGCGGCAACCCGCAATACGCCGGCCCCGAGTTCCTCGCCGCCCGGCTGAGCCGGTTTCGGTTCTACGCCCGGGCCCTGTCGGCCCAGGAGATCGGACAGCAGTCCACACTCGGCCCCTGAGGGGAGGGGCTTTGGCTACGGATCGGCGCGTATCCACGGATTCCCGGGACTGCCGCGTCCTGGCCACTTTCACCGCAGGCGGTTCTGCGTCATAATGCCCGCATGAACAAAACCCATATTGAGCATTTCAAGGCGCTGCCCCAGCGCGGCGGCGAGACTTGGCAAGGCGGCCTGTTCCGCATGTCGGGCCGGGTTTCCGGAGAAGGCCCAGAGGCATTCCACCCCTACCTTCCGATCTGGGTCGCGGTGGACAGCGGCAAGGTCCACTTGGCGGACCCATTGCTCCCCGAGGAGGCAACGCCCTCCGCCGCGGTCGCGGCGTTGTTGGATTTCGCGCTTCGCAACGAGCGGGGCGGCTACCGACCGGGGCGGGTCGAGGTTGCCGACGAGGAACTGGCCTCGCAGCTCGGTTTCCTGGGCGAGGCAGGGGTTCAACTCGCGGTCGTCGGTCGAATGGAAACCCTCGAACGTTTCGTTGAGGATCTGGAGCGGAACCTGGCAGGAGCGACGTCCCCCGATGTCCCCGGCCCCCTCGACGGCAAGGGCGTCACCGTGGACAAGATGCGGCAGTTCGCCGAGGCGGCCGCGGCTTTCTACCGCGCGGCGCCGTGGCAGTATCTGACCGACGAGGACCTGCTGCAGGTCGAAAGCCCGCGACCGCCGCGCGGGATGGAGTGTGCCGTGGTGCTCGGCGCAGGCAGATCCGCCTATGGGTTGGGCTTCTACCAAAACGTCGACCACTATGCGCAGTATCGCCGCGCGGCAGATCGGGGAGGGCGCGGTGTGCCGGGCGTATGGCAGGTTTCCTTCGATGCGATCGCGGAGCTCCCGCCTGCGGACGCAGATCTTTGGCAGGACCACGACCTGCCAGTAGCGTCGGACCTCGCTTATCCCATGGCGGTTTGGCTCGCCAGCCGCGGCAAGCTGAAGCGGCCTTCGGCCAGCGAGTTGGCGTTTCTCGAGGGCCTGCTTCGGGCGTTTTCGCAAACGAGCGAAGCGGAGATCGATTCCGGCCGGTGGCAGCGGGAGGTCCCGACGTCTGGCGGCTCGCTGACCTTTGCCCTGGCGCTGCCCGACTTGCTGAAGCCACCGACGCATCGACAGTGGATGGAGCGGGGCTTCGAGCCGGATCGGCGGAGTAACGAGCGGATATTTGCCGACATGAATCGCTACTTCTGCGAGCACCCGCCAGAGAGTATCGAGGAGATGAACGAGGCGGCGGCCAGCCTCTTCTCCGGAAGGAAGATCGACGACCCGGTCACGCAACCCGAAACTGCCCTGGAGCAAGCCCAAGACTTGTGCTACCAGGCCTTTGACACCCATGGCCGGCGGCGGGTCCAGTTGGCCCGCGAGGCGATGAAGACCTGTCCGGATTGCGCGGATGCCTACGTGATCCTTGCCGAGCGGGCGGCGACGCCCGAGGCGGAACTGGAGTACTACGGCCAGGCGGTGGCTGCCGGCGAGCGGGCCCTGGGGCCGGCCGCATTCGAAGAGAACGCGGGACACTTTTGGGGTGTTTCTTCCACGCGGCCGTACATGCGGGCGCGATTCGGGCTGGCCACGGCCCTGGAGGGGTGTGGCCGCGTCGACGAGGCGATCACTCATTGCCAGGAGCTGCTGAGGCTCAACCCGAACGACAACCAGGGTGTTCGCTATTCCCTCATGCCAACCCTTCTCGCTTCCAATCGAGACGTGGAGGCCGCCCGGCTCTTGAAGGACTATGACGAAGAGTCGGCCAATTGGGTCTACGCCCGCGCGCTGCTCGCCTTCCGCCTGAGCGGGAAATCCAAGGCGGCTCGTCGCGAGTTTCGGGAGGCGTTTCGCACGAATCCCCACGTGCCCGAGTTCCTCCTGGAAGAAGCACATGGGCCGCTGCCTCCGCACTACCGTCCTGCCAGCCCGGAGGAGGCGATGATCTGCGCGGAAGAGCTCCGCCCCGCCTTCGCCCGGACGGAAGGGGCGTTGGACTGGATCGCCGCGGAACATCGTCAGCGGGAGCGGGAACTCGGGGCCCGCCGCAAAGAGCAGCGCAAGCGGCAACGCCAGCAGCAGAAAAAACGCAAGCGGCGCTGATCAGTCCTTCAGCCCCTTCAGCCCGGCGTCCAGCTTCTCGTCGCTCCGCAACACCTCCTCCCACGTGACCACCCGGTGCCCGTAGGCGGCCGTGCGGCCGAGAATGGTCAGCAGGTTGCTGCGGACGCTCTCCGGCACGGTCGCATTGGCGTGGTCGCCGCTCTGGATGCTGGCGTGGAAGGTGGCGATGTTGTTGACGGCCCCTTGCCGGTAGATGGCCGGCGAGCTGCCACCGCGATAGAAGTTCTTTCCGCGGATCATCACTTCGCCGCCGTAGGAGGTCTCCAAAACGCCGTCGGCGCCGAACATGCGATTGCGGATACCCTCCGGCTGGGTCCCGTGGCCGTTGAACTGCCGCGAGCTGAACGTGATGCCCACGTCGTCCGGGTATTGGAACACCACGCTGAACGTGTCCCAGCAATCGCCGAACTCGCGGACCTTCCGTCCGCCGGTGCCATAGGCGCATACGGGCGGGCCGTTCATGATCCAGTTCGCCACGTCCAGCGTGTGGATGTTCTGTTCGGTGATGATGTCGCCGGAGAGGACCCGGTCGAGCCCCCAGGCGCGAAGCCGGTTTTCCGGATTGTCGGGGTCCTTTTCCATGTATTGGATCTGTCCGCCCCAGGGGATGCCGGCGTGGTAGGTGGCCTCGCCGAAGGCCAGCTTGCCCAGCGCCCCCTCGTGGGTCCGCTTCAGGGCCTCGATATAGAATTCATCGGCCCGCGTCTGGAAATCGACCAGAAAACAAAGTTTCTTGGCGGTCGCCGCCTTGCCGCTGGCTTCGATGGTCTTGCAGCCGGGCACGTCGACGGCGATCGGCTTGGCCAGGTAGACGTGGCAGCCGGCCTCCACTCCGGCGGCGGCCTGCTCGGGATGGAAGTAGGGCGGCGATTCGACCATCACGGCGTCGAGCTTTCCCTCGAGCATCCGCCGATAGCCCGACAGACCCGTGTAGCGCCGCTCGGGCTTGACGTTGAGCTTGTTTCCCAGGTTGTCGACCCGATCCTGAAAGTAGTCGGCGGCCGCGGCGATCTCGTACCCGCCGTGCTGCTGAAACAACTCGGCGATCCAGGTGCCGCGCCCCCCACAGCCCATCACGCCGATACTCACTTTTTCGTTGGCCGCATAGCTGAACGCGAGTTCCGGCTTGATGACCGAAAGCGACACGGCGGCCGCGCCGGCCCCGGCCATGAAGCCGCGCCGGCTAACGTTCCCGGCGTTGCGAAGCGAGTCGGTTTGCTTGTCTTCTCTCGGCATGGCTTGTCTTGGCATGACTTGATCTCCCTTGGCAGTTTTTCTGATCTGGCAGTCCATCCGAATCGCAACTGGATCCGAATCTTAGCGGAAGTCGCAAGACTCCAGGCGGTCGCGCTGCGGAAAGGCCTCGAATCGGAGTTCCGGCGAATCCGGCTACAGGCAACAGTATGTACCCCGCGGGCCGGCCGCGTCAAGCAAGACGCGCGGGCCAGATGCCCGGCCCACGCCGCGGATCGACGGAACACCCCGCAGCGCGTTCTCGGAATCATGCGGGCAGAATCTCGCGGAACAGGTTGGCCAGCGTGGCTTCGTCGATCTCCCTCGGGTTCCATTGGAGCGGCTTCAGCGTGCTCTCGTAGGCGTTGCGGGCCAGCTTGGCGGGCAGATCGTCGGGGGCGTCGTCGGGCAGATCCACGCGCTCGGGCAAACCGACCGACTGCAACAGGCTAGCGATGCAATCCACAAAACGCGTTGCTTGCTGCTTGGGCGTGTCGGCCGTGAGGCCGCAGCAGTGGGCCAGCTCGCAGTAGACTTCGCGGCAAGCCTCGGCGTTGTAGCGGAGTACCAAGGGCGTGCCCGCCGCGATCGCCCGGCCGTGGGGCGTGTGCAGCAGCGCGCCCAGGGCGTGGGCGATCGAATGGGTCATGACGACGCTGGAAGCGGCGAACGCCGCACCAGCCAGGCTCGACGCCAGGGCCAGCGGCTCGCGGGGCGCGCGATCGTCCGGATTCTCGACAGCCCGCGGCAAGTGCTCGACAATCAACGCCACGGCTCTGCCCGCCAGGGCCGTCGAGAACGGGTTGGCCCGGCGGCTCATGCAGGCCTCGATCGCGTGTCCCAAGGCGTCGGCGCCGCAGGCAGCCGTCAGTGGCGGCGGACTGCCCACCGCCAGATCGGGGTCGACCAGCGCGACCTGGGGCAACACGGCCGGCCCGGCGATCGAGGCCTTCAGGGGGAACTCGGGCATGGAGCCGATGCCGTGGTGGTTGAAGACGGCCACGGAAGTCAGTTCCGAGCCGGTGCCCGCGGTGGTCGGAACCGCAACCAGCGGCAACGACTCTGTCACCGGACGGAAATCCTTGTTGGAGCCGGCGTAGTCCCACAACCGTCCGCCCATGCGGGCCAGGGCGGCGATTCCCTTGGCGGCGTCGATGGGGCTGCCGCCGCCCAGTCCGACCACGACGTCGACGCCGGCCTCAGCCGCAAGTCGGGCGCCGTCGTCGGCCAATTCGGCGTCGGGGTCGGGCGGGATCTCGAAAAACTCGGTGACTTCCAATCCGGCCGCCGCAAGGGAGCGAGCCGCCCGAGCATATGTTTCTTCCAGGCCCGAGCGATCGCGGTAACCAACCAGGAGAACGGACCGGCCGTAAGTTTTGGCTATTTCCCCCAGTCTCCTGAGCCCTCCACGACCGAACTGGATTCGGGTGGGTATTTGAAACTCCCATCGTCTAGACATCAGGTCGATCTCCGGATTGAAGCCATCAGGGGAGCAAGGGCGTCTGCGCCGCCTTTCCCAGAATAAGAATGCCCAACTTGTTCTTTTGCGAGTCCTTAGGTTGTAGTCGGTTGCGCGGTCTCCCGCCAGCGTTGATAGTCTGGTAATCGCGTCGGCCGGGGGGGTAAGGTGGGGGTTCTGTTGCCGCCAGGGATGGCATCTTGTCCATTTTTACACCAAATCCTCCAGAAAGCAGGCTTGTATTATTCGTTACATGGTCTATGGTGATTGGCATGCAGTGATACTCCAGCCTCGAAGTGGTCCCGCCTGAGCCTCCCCGCGCTGGGAGATTTCCCGATGAACGGAGACGGCGCCCGCATTCTATTGGTCGACGACGACGTCGGGCACCAGGAGTTGATCGCCCGTGCCTTCGCGTCGAGCGATTTCCAGGCACATCTGTTGACGGCCGCGACGCTCCGGGAGGCGCGGGCTCATCTGAGGCAATCGTTCCCCGATCTGCTGATTGTCGATCTGCTTCTACCGGACGGCCGCGGGACCGAGCTCCTCTCGACGCACGGCGACCGGGCGGCTTTTCCGACCGTGGTGATGACCAGCTTCGGAAACGAACAGGCCGCAGTCGAAATCCTCCGCTCCGGCGCGCTGGACTACGTTGTCAAGTCGAGCGCTGCACTGGCGGATATGCCCCATATTGCCCGACGGGCCTTGAGGCAATGGAATAACATCGTCGAGCGCGAGCGAGCGGAAAGGGCGCTGCGGGAATCGGAGCAGTGGTGGAACTCGGTTTTCGAGCGTTCCCGGGATGCGATCTTCATTGCGGACGGCGACGGACGGCTCGTCGAGGCCAACGAAGCCGCGGCCAGGCTGACGGGCTACGGCACGGAGGATCTCAAGCGGATGTCGATACGCGACGTCCGTGCCCCCGAGGACTTGGATGCGTTCGAGGCGCTCTTTCAGCATATTATGGCGGGCGAGGCGATCACCTACGAGGCGAAGATCCTCCGCAAGGACGGCACCAAGTTCGATACGGAACTCAGCAATCGCCGGATTACCATCGGCGGCGCCACCTACGTGCACACCGTCGCCCGAGACATCTCGCGACGCAAGCGGTTCGAAGCGATCCGACGGCTGTCTCATCGGCTCTTGGAGGTTGCCAACCGCCACACGAAGCATCGCCCGATGTTGAAAGCCCTGGTAGCCGAAATCCAGGGCTTCACGGAGTGCGATTCGGTGGGCATTCGTGTCTTGGATCACGAGGGCCGCATCCCGTACGAGGCCTATACCGGCTTCCCGGATGAGTTCTATCGGATGGAGAGCCCGCTTTCGATCCGCTCGGACGCGTGCATGTGCGCCAGCGTCATCCGTGGCAGCACGGATCCAAAACGACCCAACTCCACTTCATCCGGTTCGTTCTTCCTCAACGGCACGACGCGCTTCCTGGCCGGGCTCTCCGAGAAGGAGAAAGGCGAAACGCGAAACGTGTGCAACCAGTTCGGCTACGAGTCGGTGGCGCTGGTGCCGATCCGCATGATGGATCGCATTCTCGGATTGATCCACGTCGCCGACCACCGCGAGAACAAGGTGCCGCTGGAACTGGTCGAGGCGTTGGAGGCCGTGGCGCCCCAACTGGGGACCGCCATCCAGCGGGCGTCGGTCGAGAAGGCGTTGCAGGAATCGGAACGCAAATACCGGGCTCTGGTGGAGCGATCGCTGCAGGGGATCCTCATTCTCCGAAATTTCCGTATCTTGTTCGCCAACGCCGCGGCCGCCGAGATTACCGGTTTGACCGTGGAGGAAATCCTGTCGATCACGCCCGAACAGGCCCAAGACCTCCTGTATCCCGAAGATCGGGACGCCGTGTTCCAGCGTTTGACGGGCCGCTTTGCCGGCAAGTCGGTCTCGCCGCGCCACGAGTACCGGCTCCGGCGCAGAGACGGCCGGGAGATGTGGCTGGATGCGTTCGTCAGCCGGATCGAATACGACGGCGAACCGGCCGTTCAGGTGGCTTTTGTCGACATCAGCGACCGCAAGCGGGCGGAGGCGGAACTGGCTCGCGCCAAGGAGGCCGCCGAAGCGGCCAACCGCGCCAAGAGCGATTTCCTTGCCAACATGAGCCACGAGATCCGCACTCCCATGACCGCCATCCTGGGCTTTGCCGACCTGCTGATGGCTCCCGGCCTCTCACCGCAAGACCAGCAGCAGTACCTTCAGACGGTGCATCGAAACGGACAGACCCTGCTGGAGCTGATCGACGATGTTCTCGACCTGTCGAAGATCGAGGCCGGCCGAATCGAAGCCGAGCCGACCGAATGCTCGATCTGGGACGTCGTGGAAGACGTCGTTTCGTCGATGCGGCTCCGGGCCGAGGAGAAGGGGCTGGACCTGCGGGCTGGCTACGAGTTTCCGCTGCCGGGGACCATTCGCACCAGCCCGGTGCGCTTGCGGCAGATCCTGGTCAACCTGGTCGGCAACGCGGTAAAGTTCACCGAAGAGGGCAACGTGCAGATCACCGTCCGCTGCCGCACGTCGCGCGACGGCCCGCCGCGGATGGAGTTCGCCATCTCGGATACGGGTATTGGCATGGCCCCGGAGGAGGTTTCGCGGCTGTTTCGACCGTTTACGCAGGCCGACACGTCGGCGACTCGGCGTTTTGGCGGCACCGGGCTCGGTCTGACGATTTGCAGACACCTGGCCGAAATCCTCGGCGGCGACATTCACGTGGAAACCGAGCCCGGCCTCGGCAGCACATTCACGCTGGCCATCGACCCCGGACCACTGGACGAGAAGCCCATGCTCAGCGAGAAGCCACCGGCCGAAAGCAAACCGGCGGTTGCCGGCGGCGCACGAGCTCTCTCGGGACGCGTGCTGCTGGCCGAGGACGGACGCGACGTTCGGCAGTTGCTCGGTGTCGTGCTGGAAGATCTGGGTTTGGAGGTCGATCTGGCCGAAGACGGCCAGATCGCCCTCCAGAAAGCCCTGGCTTCGGTCACCGCGGGGCAACCCTACGACTTGATCTTGATGGACATCCAAATGCCCGAGATCGACGGCTACGCGGCTACCCGGCAACTCCGCCGGGACGGCTGGATGGGACCGATCGTTGCCCTGACCGCCCATGCGATGATCGGTGATCGCGAGAAGTGCCTTGGGGCCGGCTGCGACGACTATCTCGTCAAGCCGGTAGACCGAGCGGCCATGATGGCCGTGCTGGAGCGGTACCTGGAGCAAACGTGCTTAACGACCAGAAGAACCGCCGACCGGCCGCATCGACTGGCCGGATCGAACGGGCCTTTGATCAGCCGTCACGCCAACCATCCCGTGTTGGCCGGCCTGCTGAAGGAGTTCGTCGGCGAGTTACCCGCCAGGGTCAGCAGAATCGAGGAAGCGCTGCAGTCGGGTGATCTGCAGCGTGTGGCCGAGCTGACCCATCAGCTCAAGGGCGCCGCCGGGATCTACGGGTTCGATCCGATCGCCGAAACGGCCCACCAGATCAGCAAACAGATCGTTCAGGGCGACGATCCGCAACAGATCCAAGCGGTTGTAGCCGAATTGGCTCTGTGGTGCCGGCAAGCCGCCGCCGGCGAGGTCCGCCGAGTATCAGGCCACCAGCAGCCTTAGCCCGCTCAGTCCCTCGAATTGCCAGATTCGGACCTTGGCGCCGGTTAGGCGGGCGGATCGACCTGGTTGTTACGTGCTAAACGTCATGCCTTCAGATCCGCGTGGTGCGATCAATCGCCTTCAGGGCCCGTTCCGCCGCCCGGCGGACGACCTCCGACTCGTCCTGAAGCGCCTCGGTGAGACTTGCCTTGGCGCGGGGATGCTTCAGCTCCCCAAGGCCCGTAGCCGCGTGCCAGCGGACGTACGAGTTGGGGTCCTTCAGCGCGTCCAACAGCGGCTTCAGGGCCCGCGGATCCCCCAGCTCCCCCAGGGAATGCGCCGCCTGGGCGCGGACGTTCGGATACTCGTCTTCCAGGGCGGCAATCAGCGGCTCGACGGCCCAATGATTATCGTAACGGCCCAGCGCGCCGGCCGTGACTTCGCGAACCTGGCGATCCTCGTCCCCAAGCGCGGCGATCAGCGGCGGCGCGGCGCGAGGATCCCGGACGGCTGCCAGCGCGGCGGCCGCTGCCTTGCGCAACGCCGGCTGTTGGTCTCCGGCGGCAACGATCAGGGGCTCGACACGGCGCGGGTCATCGATCTTGCTCAGGGCGCCGGCGGCGCTGCCGCGAACGTGGGCCTCTTCGTTGCGGTCGGCAAGAATGCCGATCAACGGGTCGACGGCCCGGGCGTCCTTCGCCGCGCCGAGGGCCTTGGCCGCCGCGGCCCGCACATCGGCTTCCCGGTGGCCCAGATTGGCCAGCAGCGGGGCGACGGCCTCGGCCAGCGGAAGGTCCTCCGCGCCGGCCAGCACCGTGGCCGCGTATTGGCGAACCGTCGGATGTGGGTCGTCGAGGACCTCGATCAACGGCCGCATCACGCGACGGTCCTTCAATCGCGGCATTTCGCCGAAGGCCCGCAAGACGTTGGCCCGAGTGTGAGGGTCTTTTTCCCGCAAGCGCGCAATCAGCAGATCGAGGTGTGGTCCGACGGTTTCGGTGCGCATGGTCGCCAGCGCCCGTGCGGCCACCTCGCCTGGCGAGTTTGGCTCGGGAAAGCGGGATGCAAACGAGGAGATCAGAGATCGCCTGCGAAGCGCTTCTTCTCCGTAGAGCGTCTCGGCGTCATGCAACATCGCCACGAGAAAGGGGATGACGTGGTCCGCCACGTCGCGGTGGCCTCGCAACCGCCCGGCGGCGTCGGCCCGTTGCCTCGGGTCCGTCGCATAGAGGCTCTCGAACTGTTGCTGGATCTCACTGGGCAGACCGGCCGGGATCCGGTTTTTCGGGATGGTCGGCTGCGTCCAGCCGACCCGCGCCGGCCCCCAGATCGTGACGATCATTGTCAGACCGCCCAGTACCCGTGCAGCGCCGTTCATCACATCCTCCTCTCCCGCAAAGGGAATGAAACCAACGCGGACACCGGCATTGTATCCGAAGCGGCTTCGGCGGAGTGTAACCAGTTTGTAACGCAGAGACGCCCTCGATTGGCGAGGGCAACGCGGCTCACTTGCGCACCAGCTTGCCCGGGGCCGGCTGGCTGGCAGGCCGGCGTTCGGCGGGCGGCTGGTCCGGGCGCGGCCCGTCGTCGGGCGGGAGTTCGTCGGGCGGCTCTTCCGGGGGCGGTCCCTCGGGAGGCGGTTCCTCCGCGGGCGGCTCTTCGGCCGCCGGGCCCGACCCGGCAACCGACGGCCCGGCCTTGATGCGCTCCGGCAGCGAGGATTCCTCCATGGGGGCATTCACCTTAAAGGGGTTGTAGAGCGGATCGCCCACCAGCACCATCGCCCAGGAGTTGTGCGGCTTCGTGCGATAGTAGACCTCGACCAGCGTATAGCGACCGGTCAGCAGCAACGAGAAGAAATCGTCGGGCAGGGGAAACGCCGATAGATAGGGCTCCTGCACCGGTCCCAGCGTGGCGCCGATGCCGTCTTCGAGCATCGCGTTGCACCAGACCTGGTTGCCCGGCGTTCGCAGCGTCCTGGCTTCCGAGCTGGCCAGGTGGTAGCCGACGGCCCCGGGCCGCCAGTCGAAGGCGTCGATGTAGCGGGCCAGGGAATACCAGCCGCAATACAACGCCGCGTCGGGGCAAGCGCCTTCGGCGAACAGCGTGGCCTGGTCGTCGAGCACGACCTCCAGTTGGGTGTGCTGCCGAATCCGCGCCGCCAGGTCGCGCAGCGACTGGTCGAACTCGCCGTACGAGCCGCGCTGATCGCGCTTCGGATCGAAGCGGATTCCCCGGGCGTCGAGATACACTTTGCCCGTCAGGCCCACCTTTTCCACGGCGACGGCCGTATCGACGAGCTTTTTGGCCAACTCGAACGTGGGGGCTTCGAGCCGCGAGACCATCAGCGTCGGGGGCTGGCCTGCCGACGGATTGGGGAAGCGGTAGTGCAGCACGTTGGGGACCCAGCGCATCAAGGGATAGTCGGGCCAGAGGACCAGCGACAGCTCGCTGTCGAAACTGCTGCCCGTCTCGTTTTGCCGCAAGGCCTGCTGCTCGCGATCGATCCATTGGATGGCGCCGATCAGGCCGCTGATCTGTTGGATCAAGCGGAGCATTTGCACGTCGCGTGCGGGCGTGTCGGGCAGACTGCCCAGGGCCTGGAGCCCTTCGGCGAGACCCTTGAGCTGTCCCCTGAGGACCTCGACGCGCTGGGCGACCTGGGGGTCCAGAGACGTGGTGCCGCCTCCTTGGGCCACCAGGCGCAACAGCGCGGTGATGCCGCCGCTGAGCGCAAAAGTCCGCTCCAAAATCGCCCCCACCCGCTTCTTCTCCCCTGCCGATTCGACCGAGTTCAGCCGATCCCGGGCCGCGTTGAACGCCGACTCGAATTGCCCGGTCAGCGCGCGGGTCTCGCTGTCCACCCGCAGCGCCGGCCGCTCCGGGGGCTCTCCTGCCGGCAGCAGCGCGTCCAGCGTCTGAATCAGCCCTGAAAACTGTTCGACCAGATGCGCTCGGGACCGGGCCAGGGACTCTTGCCGGGCAACGGTTTCCGGGGCATCGTTGCGGCGGCGCTCGATGCGCAGCGGCACGTCCCAACACGTGACCACGCAGCGGATTCTCTCCCTGCGGCCATCGCTGCCGAGCCAGGCACGGATGGCCGGGCGGACCTCGGTCTCCCACTGCGCGCGGCGGATCGTTTCTCCCGGCCTCCCTTCCAGCAGCAGCAGGTGCGACTCCGGCACCGCCCTGGCTTCGAGGTAATGCTCGGCCAGTTGGCGCGACTGCTCACTCTCGGCCATGGCGATCACGGCGACCTGGTCCGGTGTCAGCTCGGCGGCAGCTTCGGCCGCGATCACGAGAACCGCTACGATTGCCAAAGTCGACCTCATGGTTGCCCACCTTGTGGATTGCGTCATCATCTCGAATCTCCCCATCTTGGGGTACTTGTCCATCATGTTAAGCGGTCGAAGGCCTTGTGGCAACGGCAAGAACCGGCTCCGGCCCGGAAAAGCTTACGCAATCCACAACACCTGCGACGCCTGCCGTCAAGCCGTGGCAATCAGTCAACGATGTGGTTTTCCACAAGCCGATACTATGGATGTCGCCAGCGCGATCGAAGTCAACGCAAATGCGACAACATGTCCGGGGGGGCACAGGTGTTTGACAAGAAGATGGGGGCTGGTCTCGAATGCGCGAACCTAGCGACTCGTCCAGGGAGCCTCGTCCGAGGGCTCCACGCCGGTGGCTTCTGCCGGCCGGTGTATTGCTTGCGGTCGCATGGTCGGCGGCCGCCTTTGCCCAGGCGGCGGATGCGCCCGCCGGGGCGGACTCGCCCGGCGAGAGGCCGCCGTCGGCCGATCTGTTCGACGTTGCCGGCACCGACGACATCCTGAAGCTGGACATCGAGCAGCTCGGCAGGGTCGACGTGGTCGTGCCGTCGCTCGACCTGCCGGTCACGACGGTTTCGCGCCAGCAGAGCACGGTGGGGCGCTCGCCGGCGGCGGTCTTCGTGATCACCTCGGAGATGATCCGCCGCAGCACGGCCAGGAACATCCCGGATCTGCTGCGGATGGTTCCCGGTTTGCAGGTAGCCAGAATCGACGCCAACAAATGGGCGGTCACCAGCCGCGGGTTCAACGGGCGCTTTGCCAACAAGCTGCTGGTACAGATCGACGGCCGCACGGTCTATACGCCCCTGTTTGCCGGCGTGTTCTGGGACATGCAGGACACGCTGCTGGAAGACATCGAGCGGATCGAGGTGATTCGGGGTCCCGGGGCCACGGTTTGGGGCGCCAACGCCGTCAACGGCGTGATCAACATCATCACCAAAGACGCTCGCGATACGCAAGGGGCCTATGCCCAGGTCGGCGGCGGCACCGAGGAGCGCGACTTTGCCGCGCTGCGATACGGAGGCAGCGTCGGCGAGGGGTTCCGGTATCGAGTCTACGGCAAGTACTTCAACCGCGACGACGGTTATTCGCCGCTGGGGGCGTTCGACCATTGGCGGGTCGGGCGGGGGGGATTCCGCATGGACTGGGACCTGGATCGGTGTCGCGTGGATCAACTCACCTTCCAGGGCGACTACTTCGACGGCACGACCGGCGTGGTCAACACGGTTCCCACCCCGGCGTTCCCCTACGAGCAGACCCTCGCGGAACAGACTCCCATGCAAGGCGGCAACTTGCTGGCACGCTGGACGCACACCGACAGCGAGGACGCCGGTTTCTCGCTCCAGTTCTACTACGATCACATGGCCGATCGCGACCCGAATGCCGGATACGATCAGGACGTGTTCGACGTCGATTTCCAGGACCGGTTCCGCCTCGACGCCCGGCAGCAGATCGTCTGGGGGTTGGGTAGCCGATGGGTGCGGCTGGACAGCCTTCCCACGTTCTCTCTGGTGATCGACCCGGCGATCCAGCGGAGGGATCTTTACAGTGCGTTCCTTCAGGACCAGATCACGTTGGTGGAGGATCGGCTGCTGCTGACAGCCGGCTGCAAGGGGGAGCACAACGATTTTACCGGCTTCGAGTTTCAGCCCACGGCCCGGCTGGTATGGTTGCCCGGCGAACGGGCCTCGGCCTGGGCGGCGTTTTCTCGGGCGGTCCGCACGCCCTCGATGGCCGAGTCGAACAACGGACGGCTGCTGCAGCCCCCCGCGGTGTCCGGCACGCCCTCCTTTCCGACCTTATGGGCAAACACGGACATGCGTAGCGAGGAGTTGCTGGCCTACGAGTTGGGATACCGGGCCCAGCCGAGCGACGCGTTCTCTTGGGACCTGGCCCTGTTCTACAACGTCTACGATCGGCTGCGAACCTTCAATTTCGTCAACGATCCGATGGTCGATCCGCTGACGTTTCGCGTTGGCAACGACATGACCGGCGAGACTTATGGGGTGGAGCTTTCTTGGAACTGGAAGGCGACCGAGCACTGGCGGCTGAGCGGGTACTATGCTTTCCTGCAAATGCAGCTCCACGCCGCGCAGGGCACGGCGCCCACCGACGAGAACCCCGAAGGCTCCAGCCCTCAGAACCAGGTCTATGTCCAATCCTCCTGGGACCTGGCCGACGACCTGGAGTTCGATGTCTCGGCCCAATATGTCGACAGCCTGCCGAGCCTGAGCATTCCCCGCTACATTACGCTCGACGCGCGTTTGGCCTGGCGGCCCCGCCGGCACCTGGAGCTTGCCGTCGTCGGGCAGAGCCTGTTGGAGGGTCATCGGCCCGAGTTCACCAGCGATTTGCTCAGCACCCGCAATACGGAAGTGCAACGCGGCGTGTACGCCACGGCGACCTGGCGCCATTAGCCTGCTGCCGATTCCATCCCTTTGGGGCCAGCCTGTGTACCGATTACAGCATGCAGACCGACCGTCCGGCGCGCGGCCGGCGGCCGTTTGGGCGGCGGCTGTCTTGGTGCTCGGCATGCCGGCGCGCAGCGTCTCGCCGGTGGCGGCCCAGACTTCCGACTGGGGAGTGATCAGCCGCGAATACGCCATCAAGGCCGCCTATCTGTACAATTTCGGCCGCTACGTCACCTGGCCGCCGGAAGCGTTCCCCAGCACGGCCGCGCCGTTTGTCATCAGCCTGATCGGCCAGGACCGCACGGCCCCGTATCTGGAGAAGATTGCCAGGGACGGCGAGATCGCCGGGCGGAGCATCGTCGTGCAACGACTGGGAACAGCCGAGGATTTCCGGCCCTGCCACATCCTTTTTATCGGCAGGCACGCGACCGCCGAACAGCGGCTGGAGATTCTCCGCCGGGTGGGCAACCTGCCGGTGCTGGTCGTCGGCGAGACGCCGGGCTTCGCCCAGCAGGACGGAATCGTCAACTTCTACATCGCCGGCAACAAGATCCGTTTTGAGATCAACCACGAGGCCGCCAAACAGAAAGGGCTGAGGATCAGCGCCAAGCTGCTGGCGCTCTCCAAGATCGTGCCATAGTCTTCGCCACGCCCCGGCCGGCGAGCCGGCAGGCCGGCAGGCCCGCTACTTTTCTTCCGCCTCGCCGGTCATGGGCACGAACATCACACCGGCGATCGTCTCGCGGCGCAGCCCGCCGTCCTTCTGTCGCTCGATCATCACGAGGCTCTGCCACCTGTCGCCCACTGGAATCACCAGCCGCCCGCCGGGTGCCAATTGATCGACCAGCGGCTGCGGCACGTGATCGGGTGCGGCGGCCACGATGATCACGTCGAACGGGGCGTGCTCGGGCCAGCCGCGGTAGCCGTCGCCATGGCGGACCGTGACGTTCTTGTAGCCGAGATCCTTCAGTTGCTGCTTGGCCTCCTCGGCCAGCGGCTTGACGATCTCGATGCTGTAGACGTCCTTGCACAGCTCGGCCAGCACGGCCGCCTGGTAGCCCGAGCCGGTGCCGATGTCCAACGCCCGGCCCTCCGCCTTCGGCCGCACGAGCTGCGTCATCAGGGCCACGATGTACGGTTGCGAGATGGTCTGGCCGTGGCCGATCGGCAGCGGGTTGTCGGCATAGGCGCTTTTCTGGAGCCTCTCGGGGACGAAGCGATGGCGGGGGACACGGCCCATCACCTCCAGCACGCGCGGATCCTTGATGTCGCGGCCGCGCAGGTCGTGCTCGACCATATAGCGGCGCGCGGCGACCGTCTGGCGGTCTTCGGCCCGATCGGCCACCGGCGCCGGCGGGGCCCCGGTTTGCGGCGGTTGCGTTTGCAGCGGCTGGGTCCGCGGTTTCTCGGGGGCCTGGGCCCCGGATGCGCTAAGGTGCAGAGCCAACATCGCGCCACCTGTCGCCACGGCCGCAAAGGTCAGAACGGCCAAACCGCCGGCGAGAATCCGTCTCGGATTGCGCGGTGGAGAATCCATGACAAGCTCACATCTGGAGCCAGCAAGTATCCCTTTAATTCTACCTCCCTGCCTCCAGGGGCGACAATGGCCAGATGCGCGCTTTCTATCGACCCTGACACACTTCGGATCTGGGACCATTCGGCGTCACACTCCGAAGAACTGGCCACAACGAATAGACGGTGCGTCGCGCCCAAGGCCCCCCTCTCGGGCATAATTGCCGTCGCCGGATTCAGATGCGAGGATAGACCCCCTCGGCCACCTGGCGGAGCCTCTCCAAATCGAGCAGCTTGATCCGCGTGGCATCGGGCTGGGCAATCAGGCCGGCCTCGACGAGGCGGCGCAGCGTGCGGGAAAGGGTTTCGCTGGTGAGGTTCAGGTGGCTGGCCACGTGCCGCTTCAGCCCCGGCAGGGTGACCGCTGCTTCGGCGTCTGACGCTTGGAGCAGGTATCGCGCCAGCCGGCCGGCCGCGTCGCGGAGCACGACGTCCTCGATCAATCCGACCAAGTACCGCACCCAGCGGGACATGCCGGTCATCATGCCCAGGCACAGCGCGTGGTCGTTTTGCAGGGACGCCTGAAAGCGGTCGATCGGCAGCAAGACGCAGGTGCTTTCGGCGACAGCCTCGGCAGACGCCGGGCACGGGAACCGGCCGACGGCCGCCACCTCGGCAAATGTCTCGCCGGGGCCGACCATGTGCAAGACGTGCTCCTTGCCGCCGACGGCCGATTTGTACACCCGAACCAGCCCCCTGCCCACCACGTAGGCGCCCGGACATGCCTCCCCGTCGCGGAAGATCAACTGCCCCTTACGGAAGCGGCAGATGCGGGCCATGGCCGCCAGGCGGGTGAAGCTCTCCGGCGGCACGTCGGCGAAGAGCTTGCAGTCGTGCAGGATCTCGGCTACGTTCAGCGGCAAGGTGGGGCCTCGGGCGTGTTTTCCAGTCGGGTGCGTGCCAGGAGCGAGATCGGCTTGCCGAGAAAACAGGGGCAATTCTACCGCCACTTGATCCACGTCAAGGCCCGGTCACTGGCCAGGGCCTATTATAGGGTGGAACTCGTCGGGCAGACACCCGGCTACGTCCATATGATTCATCGAAAACCTGCTGTTTCAGCATGAAAGGAGCAGACAGATGTTCTGCTTTCAATGTGAACAAGCGGCCCAGGGAACCGGATGCACGAAAATCGGCGTCTGTGGCAAGGACGACACGACCGCCACGTTGCAGGACCTGCTGGTCCACGCGACCAAGGGCATATCGATGGTCGCCCATCGGGCCGCCGGGCTGGGCGCCGCGGACCGCGAGATCGACCGCTTCGTGATCGAGGCCCTCTTCACCACGGTGACCAACGTCGACTTCGACCCCCAACGGATCCGACAGTTCCTTGAACGGGCCGCCACGGTCCGCGACAAGGCCCTGGCAATCTACCAGAAGGCCTGCGCCGACGCCGGACAGACGCCCGAGGCACTCGACGGCCCGGTGGCCTGGCAGCCGGCCGCCGATCTGGACGGCCTGGTCCGCCAGGGCAGGGAAGTGGGCGTAGCCGGGCGCCGGACCGTCTTGGGCGAAGACGTGACCGGGCTGCAGGAGCTGATCCTTTACGGGCTGAAGGGAGTGGCCGCCTACGCCGACCATGCCAGAATTCTCGGCCACGAAGACCCGGATCTCTACGCCACCTTCCACGAGGCCCTCGACTTCCTCACCAAGTCGGACGCCACCGTCGACGAGCTGGTCGCTTGGGCCCTGAAGACCGGCGAGTTGAATCTGAAGGTTATGGAGCTTCTCGACGCGGCCAACACGGGCGCCTACGGGCATCCCGAGCCGACGCAGGTCCGCGTCACGCCGGTGGCCGGCAAGGCTATCCTCGTCTCGGGCCACGACCTGAAGGACCTCGAAGAGCTGCTCAAGCAGACCGAGGGCAAAGGCATCAACGTCTACACGCACGGCGAGATGCTTCCCTGTCTCGCCTATCCGGGCTTGAAGAAGTACAAGCACCTGGTGGGCAACTACGGCGGCGCGTGGCAGGACCAACGCAAAGAGTTCGACGCCTTCCCCGGGGCCATCCTGATGACCACCAACTGCATCCAGCAGCCGAAGGAGGCATACCGCGGTCGGATCTTCACCGCCGGGCTGGTCGCCTGGCCGGGCGTGACGCACATCGGGCCGGAGCGCGACTTCACGCCGGTCATCGAAGCCGCCTTGGCCGCGCCGGGCTTTGCCGAAGACGCGCCGGAGAAGACGATCATGGTAGGCTTCGGCCGCAACGCCGTGCTGGGCGTGGCCGACAAGGTGATCGAGGCCGTCAAGAGCGGCGCCATCCGGCATTTCTTCCTGGTGGGCGGATGCGACGGGGCCAAGCCGGGGCGAAACTACTACACCGACTTCGCCCAAAAGGTGCCCGACGACTGCGTGATCCTCACGCTGGCCTGCGGCAAGTTCCGCTTCAACAAGCTCGAATTCGGCGACATCGGCGGCATCCCGCGGCTGCTGGACATCGGCCAGTGCAATGATGCCTACTCGGCGATCCAGATCGCCGTGGCCCTGGCCGGGGCGTTCGAGTGCGGCGTGAACGACCTGCCGCTGTCGATGATCCTCAGTTGGTACGAGCAGAAGGCCGTGGCGATTCTGCTGACCCTGCTGCACCTGGGCATCAAGAACATCCGCCTGGGGCCGACGCTGCCGGCGTTCGTCACCCCGGCCGTGCTCGGCGTGCTGGTCGAGAATTTCAACATCGCCCCGATCGGAACGCCCGAAGGCGATCTGGCGGCGATTCTGGGATAGGCAGGCACGGCAACAGGATGGGCCGAGACAGAAAAGGGATAGGCAGGCACGGGACTCGGGGGTAGACTTCCGCGAAACGCCACCCCCAATGCATGCACCCCGAAGGAGCACGTCATGAAAGCGAGCGTTGACCCCGAGCTTTGCACCGGCTGCGGCCTGTGCACCGATCTTTGCGGCGACGTCTTCGAGCTGGAAGGCGAGACCGCCACGACCAAGGTGGACGAGGTGCCCGAGGAGCACGAAGAGGCCTGCCGCGACGCGGCCGAGCAATGCCCGGTCGAGGCGATTCAGATCGAGGACTGAACGGGGCGTCGTGGCGGCTGCCGGGCGTTCAGCGCCTGCAGCCGCGAAGGGTCTCGAGGAACTTCTGCTGACAACTGTCTAACCGGCCGGCATCACTCGGCGGACCTCGGCCAACTCGGCCAGGGCTCGCAGCTTGCCGACGTCGATCGTGCCGATCAGCAGCTTGACCGACTTGGCCCGGCCGAGCTCCTTGAAGCCCAGCTTTTTGAGCATCTCGACCACCGCATCGGAGAGCGCGGCGAGTTGCACGCGGATCTCGACGCGACCGGCCTTGACTTCGATCTTGCCGATCTTCAGATTTCCGTCGGTGCCTTGCTGGGCCACTTTCTCGGCCAGGCCCTGCAACTCGGGGGCCAGCTTCAGCTTCCAGATCTGCTCGCGGACGGCCTTTTTCGCCTCCTCCGACTCGCCGTCCTTCTCCATCGCGTCCAACCGCTTGGAGAGACCCTCGGCCATCATCGGCGTTTGGGCGGCCGGGCCGTTGACCGGCGCCAGACCGAACGTTGAGGCTTTGCCCGCGACACTTGCCGGAGCGGCAGCCTCAGGCTTTCGTAGCACTGTGCCCGCGGATCTACCCGCAAAGAAACTCGCTCGGGCACCGGCTTGACCGAGCGCCCGCCCGCGGGTGCTGCCGAAGACGCCCTCGTAGCTGACCCCCTCGGGCATTTCGACCGGCACGGCGACGGTGCGCGGCTGCCCGCCCGCGGTGATGCGGACCTGCTCCACGGCCACGAAGCTGGTGAACTGCGTGAGCAACTGATAACGCAGCCCCAAGCCCAGGATTTCTTCCTTGATCGCCGGGTTGGGGTTGCCGCCCTGGATGCCCGCCAGGTCTTGCCCCATCAGGTGATCGACTTTTGCCCGGGCCCAGAGCGACGCCAGCACCTCGTTGGCCGGTTGCTGCTCGGGCAGGGTGACGTCGATTTTCCGCTGGAAATCGCCTTCACCCGTCTTGCCGCGCAGGGTGATGGTCGCCCGGCCGCCGTGGCGATAGCGGCCTTTGACCACGACCGGTTTGGAGCTGAACAGATCGGGCACCCGGGCCGGATAGAGCTCCTCGACCTGCAGGTCGCCGAAATCCAACTCGACGTCGGTCAGCACGGGCGTTCGCACCCGTTCATAGAACCGCTCGGCCGATCCCACGGCCTGGCGCTCGTCGAGGATGTAGTGCACCTCGCCGCGGCCTGCCCGGGCGATGCCGTCCAGCAGGAAGCGATTGACGCTGCGGCCGATGCCGAACGAGAACACCCGCGCGATGCCCGCGTTGCGACCGACCGCATCGATGATCGCCATGTCGTTGCCCACATAGCCGTCGGTCATGAAGCAGACCACGCGGACCCGCTCGGGGTCGTCCTGTCCGGCCAAGCAGGCGTGGATTGCCTTCATCATCTCGGTCCCGCCGCTGCCCTGCAGGCTGCCGAGAAAGTCGAGCGCCTTTTGACGGTTCTCCTTCGTGTTGGGCACCGGCTGGGAGAAACAGAAGCCCACGCCGCCGGAGAAGGTCATCAGGTTGAACGTATCGTTTTCGTGCAGGCCCTCGATGCACAGTCGCATGGCCTGTTTGGCCGTCTCGATCGGAAAGCCGCGCATCGAGCCGCTCTTGTCGATCACGAACACGATCTCTTTGGGCACGATCAGTTGCTGGCGGACCCGCTTGGGCGGCTGCAGCACCAGCGTGAAGAACTTGCCGCGGTCGTCGGTGTGGGTGAGCACCGTGTCTTCGATCTCGTCGCTGGACGTCTCGTAGACCAGCACGAAGTCCTGGTTGGGGATGGTCTCGCTCTGCTTGAGCTCGATCACGGCGCGGGTCCGGTCGGGCCGGGCGTATTCGACCGTGACGGCGTGTTGCTTCGAGTCGATCCGCCGCAGCGGCAACCCGGCGTCGAGCTCCACGCGGACCGAGATGTCGTGGCCTGCCCGCGTGCCCTCGGGCGTAACCGGCGGCGAGATCCGATTGGCGTCGGGCACCTGGTCGGTCGGCGGCGACCAGCCGGTGCCGGCCGCGCCGGTCGGTGCGCCCGGCATGTAGCGCGGCCCGACCACCATGGGGAAGTCGAACCGGAACTCGCCGTCCTTCCAGTCGAGCGTTTCGCTGTAGGCAATCGTGATATCGACCTGCTCGCCCGGCTCGATGTTGGCCACCGACTGGGTGAAGATGTTGGGCCGCTGTTGGTCCAACAGGCTGGCAACCTGGCCTTGGGCCTTGGCCGACTCGTAGATCGCCCGGGCTTCGCCGCGCTCCTTGATTTCACCCTGGATCACCCGATCGCCCACCTTCATGGTCATCCGATCGACGGCCGCGTCCTGCGAGAGCGGGAAGACGTAGACGGCCTCGATCTTGTCCGGGAAGGGGTTTTGGAACTGCTGACGGACGGTCACCCGAGCGACGAATCCGGCGATATCGACTTTCACGTCCGTATGCTTCAGCGGACAGGAGCCCAGTGGCGCGCCTTGGCTGTCGAGTGCGTCCAGTCGCCCCTCGGTAATGGGGGTCTCTGAATCGGCCAGGAGCGGGCCGGTTGCCGTGAGCATCAAGACGGGCAGCAGGATTGCGGTCAGCGCAGCGCAAAGAGAATGGGCGGATCGCATCGAACGTCTCCTTCCAGCGGGGGCCAGTGACAGGTTCACCCGATTAGACGTTCTCGATGGCGGGGAAGTTCCCGAGGTAGGGGTGGAAAGTCGGCCCGACTTGAACGGCTTGCCGTCGTCGGCGCCAGGACAGCTTCCCCCGGAGCGCTACGCAAGCATCTGGCGGAACTGCTCGAACAGATAATCGCTGTCGTGGGGGCCGGCCGAGGCCTCGGGATGGTACTGCACGCTGAACGCCGGCAGCTTGCGGTGGCGGACGCCCTCGACCGTGTTGTCGTTGAGGTTCAGATGCGTCACCTCCAACTCGTCGGGCAGAGTGTCCGCCTCGACGGCGAAGCCGTGGTTCTGGCAGGTGATTTCCACGCGGCCGGTGGCGTGGTTGAGCACGGGCTGGTTCGCGCCCCGGTGGCCGAACTTCAACTTGAACGTCTTTGCGCCGCAGGCCAGCGAGAGCAACTGATGTCCCAGGCAGATGCCGAAGATCGGCCTCTTGCCCAACAGGCCGCGGATCGTCCGCCGCGCGTAGTCGAGCGGCTCGGGATCGCCTGGACCGTTGGAAAGAAACACGCCGTCGGGCTGTCGCTTCAGCACGTCCTCGGCCGTGGCCGTGCCCGGCAAGATCGTCACGCGGCAGCCCATGCCGAACAGGTGCCGGGCGATGTTCCACTTCAGGCCGTAGTCGAGGGCCACCACGTGCGGCCGGGTCTTGCGGGAGGGCTCGGCAGCGGATTCGGCCGGCGAGGCGAGCTTTGCCCAGGGGCTCAGGGGCTGGTTCCACTCGATCGGCCCCTCGGGAATGACTTCGCGAACCAGATCGCGCCCGACCAGGCCGGGGCTGGCCTTGGCCTTTTGCACCAATCGGGCGTCGTCCGGATCGGTTGTGGAGAGCACGCCTCTAAGCGCCCCGTGGATGCGGATCCGCCGTACCAGCGCCCGGGTGTCGATGCCCTGCACGGCGACAATACCAGCCTGCTTGAGGTAGTCGGCCAGCGGGCCGTCGGCGCGAAAGTTGCTCACCCGGGGGCTCAGCTCCCGCACGACAAACCCGGCCAGGAACGGTCTGCGGCTTTCCACGTCTTCAGCATTCACGCCGTAGTTGCCGATCTGGGGATAGGTCATCGTGACGATCTGGCCCCGGTAGCTGGGATCGGTGAGGATCTCCTGATACCCGGTCATCGAGGTATTGAAACAGACCTCGCCGTCGACCTCCCCTTCGGCGCCGAACGAGTTTCCCGTCAGGACCGTTCCATCTTCGAGGGCAAGCTTTGCGGTTTGCGGCATGTTGAGGATTCGCTCGGTTGCTTTCTTGACAGGCCCTTACTGGCGCTTGCACAGTCAATGCGCGAGGGCGACCAGCGGGAAGCCGATCTTTCCGGCCTCCCGTTGGTCGGCCTGGATCATTCGCAATGCAAACATCAATCAAGTCGGCCGGCTTGTCGGCCCGATAGCTTCTATAATGGCTGCGGGTCTCCGGACAAGGCAAGCTCCAATTCCTGCTTTGTTCGGGCAGCCTATAGTGAGGGTTCTCGTACCGGCGAGCGAGAATCCTCATTTTTTTGCGCCTTGGCCACACTTCCGCCAGCAGGTAGCTGAAGCCGCCCCAGGCCCTCAAACCCTGAATTATACCGGCGCGTTCGCTTGGTGCGAAGCCGCACGCGGCCGGCAAAACGGCAACCGGCTGGGGCTTCAGTCGTTGCGGTGGTCGGGGGGGAGGTCGTCCGGTCTTTGGCGGACCGGAATCGGCCCTTCCTCGCGGCGCAACACGGCCACCAGACTGGCGCCCGCCGCGTACCCCCGGCAGCGCCGGCCCCGGAGCATACCGGCCAGCCGCCGGGCCTCGCCCGCAAACACGGCTCCCAACAGGCGATTGACCGGGGCGATCGGCACCCAGAAGTCGGTGCCCGCCTTGCCCGCCGCGTGGCCCCGGCGCTGGTTGCGGGCGCGAATCATCCGAATCAGCGGCACGAGCCGGGCGTTGAAATAGGAGAGCAACCGCGTGGTCACCGGCAGATCGGCCCAAACCCGCTCGAACCGTTGCAGATCGTAGCGGCGGTAGTGGCCGAACGATTCGTCGTGCTCGCTCCAGAGCGACTCGTCGGCCGGCACGGTCAACAGGAAGTGGCTTCCCGGGGCGGCCGCCGAGAGCAACTCGGACAGCATGGCGAAATCGTCGGCCACGTGCTCCAGCACATCCATCATCACAAACAACCGGGCTTGGCCCATTAGGGAGCCCAGATCGCCGGGGGCGCGTCCGACGAGGAACTCCACTTGCGGAAACCGCTGCCGGGCCAGCTCGACGGCCTCGGCCGAGGTGTCGATCCCGACACACCGATAGCCGTCGGCCAAGGCCGCGATGTTGGCCCCGGTCCCGCAACCGATATCGACGACCGCGGCTTGCCCGGCCGGGGATTGCGGATCGCCGCCGAGCAACGTATCGACCAACCGCCGCATGATCCGCCGCCGCCCGACGAACCACCAGTGCCGCAGCTCGATATCGGCATGGAGCTGAAATTGCTCAGTTTGCATGGAGGCACCGCCCGATTTGTCGGACTGCCTGCCGCAGCCGCTCTTCGTTCTCGACGAGAGCCATCCGCAGGAACCCCTCGCCGGCGGGCCCGAAGCCTGCTCCCGGGCTGGCGGCCACATCGCCTTCCTCGAGCAGCTTCATGGCGAAATCGAACGAGTTCATCTGCGCGGTCCAGGATTCAGGGATCTTGGCCCAGACGAACATCGTGGCTCGCGGCCGCTGGATCGGCCAGCCGAGGCGCTCCAGCCCCTGGCACAAGACGTCGCGGCGGCGTTGATAGACGGCGGCCTGCTCCTCGACGGCCGCCTCGGTGTGGCGCAGGGCCATGATCGAAGCGATCTGCATCGGCCGGAACATGCCGTAGTCGTAGTAGCCTTTGATCGTCAGCAGCGCCCGGACCATCTCGGCGTTGCCCGCACAGAAGCCCACGCGCCAACCGGCCATGTTGTAGCCCTTGCTCATGGTCGTGAACTCCACGCCGACATCGATCGCCCCGGGAACGGCCAGGAAGCTGGGCGTCTTGTAGCCGTCGAACGTCACGTCGGCGTAGGCCAGGTCGCTGATGACCAGGAATCCGTATCGCTTGGCCAGCTTGACCACCTCGACGTAGAACTCCGGCTCGACGGTGACCGTCGAGGGGTTGTGGGGGAAGTTGACGATCAGGACCTTCGGCCGGGGCACCAGGTGGCGACAGGTGTAGTCGATATTGGCCAGCAGCTTCTCGGCGTCGGCCACCTCCAGCAGGATCGAGTTGGCCGCCGCCAAGGCCACGGCATAGAGATGAGCCGGATACGACGGGGCCGGAACGATCGCCGTGTCGCCCGGGCCCAGCAGCCCCAGACACATGTGGCTGAAGCCCTCCTTCGATCCCAGGCAAACGGCCAGCTCCCGCTCGGGATCGAGCCGCACGCCGTAGGTCTTCAGATACTTGCTGGCCACCTCGCGGCGGAGGCTCAGAATGCCCTGGGACTCGGTATAGCCGTGGTTCTTCGGGTCTCGGGCGGCCTCGGCCAGCTTTTCGACGACCAGGTCCTGCGGCGGGTCGCTGGGGTTGCCCATGCCCAGGTCGATCACGTCGTCGCCCGCCCGGCGCTTCTCGTACATCAGGCGGTTGATCCGCGCAAACAGATACGGCGGCAGCCGCCGCACCCGGTCGGCCACCTTAATCCGAAACGACGAGTCGTTGGAAACCGGCTCGACCGGCTGCATTTGCGAAACGACTTTTCCCATGGAAATTCGAGTCCTGGGGGCTGTCAGAAGACAATTCTCACCTTACTCCGGTTCGGCCCGGACGGAAAGCCGCCCTCGACGAACCGCAAACCTTGGCCGTCGGCCCGGCCCGCCAGGGTCTGGGCCCGCTACGGCTTGGCCAATTCCGACGTCAGTGCTTCCCAGACGGCTTCGAGCGATTGCGGGATGACCCGCACACCGGCGGTGGTGGGCATGAAGTTGGTGTCGCCGTTCCAACGCGGGACCACGTGCCAATGGAGGTGTCCCGGCAACCCCGCCCCGGCCACGCGGCCCAGGTTCAACCCGATATTGAACCCCTCGGGCGAGAACAGACTCCGGAGTGTCTTGACCATGAGGGTCATGGTGCGGGAGATCTCGAGTTGCACCTCGTCGCCCAGCTCGTGCAGGTCGGCCACGTGGCGGAGCGGCGCGATCAACAAGTGTCCGTTGTTGTAAGGGTAACGATTCAGGACCGTGACCGTGTGCTCGCCGCGGTCGACGGCCAGACGCAACCGCTGGGTCGGATCCGCGGCACACCGGCAGAGAAAACACTCCGGGTCGGCCCCCGGTAATAGCTCGCGCGGCGGGTCCGGCCGGTCGGCGCTTTCTTCACCCAGGATGTAACCCAATCGCCAAGGGGCCCAAATGTGCTCGAATACCACGGTTCGACGTCTCCAAGAATTGCAGAAACGGCAAGGACGAAGCAAGTCTATCCCGGGCCGTGGGTTACCGCAAGGAGGCCGGAGAACGAGCTCCCCCGTTCGAGGTGCTTTTCAAGTTAGTCTGCCGAGTTGGACGAAACTGCCTGTATGGAATAAGCCGACTTTCTGGGTCAAAGCGGTCGTGTGGTTTGCCGCAACCACTCGCCCGGTGTGCCGTCGGCCGCTACACTGGAGACCGTATGGATTTTCGCGTCGATCTGAACATCTTCCGAGGCCCGCTGGACTTGCTGCTGTACCTGGTGCGCAAGCATGAGGTGGAGATCGTCGAGATTCCCATTGCGTCGATCACCGACCAGTTCCTCGAATATCTTTCCGTGCTTGAGCAGTTGGACGTCAGCGCAGTGGGCGACTTCCTCGAAGTGGCCAGCACGCTGATCGAGATCAAGTCGCAGCAGGTGCTTCCCCGGGCCGACGAGATCCAGGGCGAATTGGAGGATCCGCGTCAGGAGCTGGTCCACCGCCTGCTGGAGTACAAGAAGTACCGCGACGCGGCCAGCGTTCTGGAGGAACGCAGCCGGACCTGGCAGCAACACTATCCGCGTCAGACGGTCGATCTCCCCCCCCGCGAGCGCAACCTGGCCGAGGAGCCGATCCAGGAGCTGGAGCTTTGGGATCTGGTCAGCGCGTTCGGCCGGATCATGCGCGATACGGAGGCGACCAGGCCGTCGAACATCGTTTACGACGATACGCCCATCCACGTCTACATGGCACGCATCCACGCCCGGCTGCTCGAAGAGGGCCGACTCGCGTTCAACGACCTGTTCGACCCGAGCATGCACCGTTCGACGCTGGTGGGCATCTTCCTGGCGATCCTTGAGTTGGTCAGCCATCACCATGTCCGCGTCGAGCAGAACGCGCTGTTCGGCGAGATCTGGGTGCTGCCCAATCTCAACTGTACCGAGCCTTTGGATCTCTCGAACGTCGATGACTACGAGCACGCCGAGGGTGGGTAGTACCTCATGACAGGGGATCCTGGCACAACGGGTCCCGGCACAGTGGATCCTGGCAGAATGGATCCTGGCAGTCGGGTGGCTGCGGCAAAGCGCAACGAAAACGGGGCCGTCCCCTTCCGGGCATGATCAACAACCTTCCTGTCAAAACGATCACTCACAAAGACCTCTCGATCGAGGGCTACTCGCGGGCGGCCGTGCAAACGTATTGGCGGCTTCCGGAGCTGAAGATCGGGTTCGACCTGGGGGCGCAGCCGTGGTCGTTCATGGGCACGCCCGTCTGGTTCGTGTCGCACGCGCACATGGACCACCTGGTCGCCCTGCCGGTCTACGTGGCGCGGCGGCGGATGATGAAGATGGAGCCGCCGACCATCTACCTGCCCGAGGCGGCCGTCGAGCCGATGCTGCGAATCCTCAGGCTCTTCCGCCGTCTGGATCGCGGGCGGTTGCCTTGCGAGCTGGTGCCGGTCAACCCGGGCGACGAAATCGAACTCTCGCGAGAACACGTCGTGACGATTTCGGCGACCAGCCACACCGTCCCGTCGCTGGGCTACGTGGTCTGGCAGCGCCGGCGAAAGCTGAAGCCGGAATTCCAGAACCTCCGCGGCGAGGAGATTCGCGACCTACGGCTGGCCGGCACGGAGGTGACCAACGAGGTTCGCATGCCGCGGGTGGCCTATCTGGGCGACAGCTCGCCGGAAGGCATGGACACCTGCGAGGCGATGTTCCAGGCCGAAGTGCTGATCATGGAGTTGACGTTCGTGGCCCCCAGCCACCGCAAGGACAAGATCCACAAGTTTGGCCACATGCACTTGGACGACCTGTTGGAGCGTCGCGAGCGGTTCGCCAACGAACTGGTCATCGCCGCCCATTTCAGCACTCGGTACCACACCCGCCAGATCCGCCACTACGTCGAGAAGGCCTTGCCCGACATGCTCGACGGACGGTTGCACCTGTGGATATGAACGACGCGCGACGCCAGCCTCGACGCATCGCCGTGATCGGCGGCGGGATTTCCGGACTGGCGGCCGCGCACCGGCTGGTCGAGCGGGACCCGTCCTGCCGGCTGACGCTGCTGGAGGCGCGCTCGCGGCTGGGCGGCGTGTTGGCGACCGTGCACCAGCAGGGATACCAGGTCGAGCAGAGCGCCGACAATTTCATCACCACGGTTCCCTGGGGGCTGGAGCTGTGCAGGCGGCTCGGTCTGGGCGATCAACTGATCCAGACCAACCCGACCCATCGCCGAACGTACGTCGTGCGGCGAGGGCGGCTTCACCGGCTGCCGGACGGGTTCCTGATGATGGCTCCCACGCGGCTCTGGCCCCTGGCCGTCACGCCGATCCTCAGCCCCTGGGGCAAGCTGCGGGCCGCCTGCGAATACTTCATCCCGCCGCGGAAAGATCCGGCCGACGAAAGCATGGCCGGATTCGTCCGCCGACGGCTGGGGCGCGAGGCCTTCGACCGGCTGGTCGAGCCGCTGGTCGGGGCCGTCTACGCCGCCGACATGGAAAAGCTCAGCGTCGACGCCACGCTGTCGCGATTTCGCGAGATGGAGCAGACCCACGGCAGCCTGATCCGGGCGATGCGTCGCCAGAGGAAGGCCCGGCCGAAAGCCGGGACCGAAAGTGGCGCCCGCTATAGCATGTTCGTCACCTTGCGCGACGGGCTGTCGAGCCTGATCGATGCGATTGCCGAGCGCCTGCCGCAAGACGCCGTGCTCTTGGAAACGAGCGTGCAACGGATCGAGCGGGCCGGCGACGGCTGGCGAGTCGTCGTGCAAGCCGTGCCAAAGGATGTGCCGGAACCGGGCGCGGCCGAACAGACGCTCGATTTCGACGCGCTGATTCTCGCCACCCCCTCGACCACGGCCGCCCGGCTGCTGGAGCCGATCGACGCCGAGCTGGCCGCCGATTTGCGGCGAATCACCCACTCGGGCACGGCCATTGTCTCGCTAGGGTACGACCGCCGCCAGATCGGCCACCCGCTGGACGGCATGGGGGCCGTGGTGCCGGCGATCGAGAACAGTCCCATCCTGGCCTGCAGCTTCAGCAGCCAGAAATACGCCCATCGCGCGCCGCAGGGCAAGGTACTGCTGCGGGTGTTTGCCGGCGGGGCACGACGGCCGGAGCTGGCGAAAATGGACGAGCAACAGCTTCTGCCGTTGGTGGCGGCCGAGTGCGACCGCCTGCTGCATATCCGGGGCAAGCCGGAATACTGCAACACGGCCCGCTGGCCCGGCACCATGCCGCAATACCATGTCGGGCACAACGATCTGGTTTCGCGGATCGAGGGCCGCGTGAGCAGGATTGCCGCGCTGGGGCTGGCCGGCAACGCCTACCACGGCGTCGGCATTCCCGACTGCATCCACGGCGGCCAGCAAGCGGCCGAGCAGGTCCTCGCCGAGAAGGGGGCGTAGGCAACCACTTCGGTCAAGTCGTAGCTGAACTCGCAAGACTCCAGATCTGGGGCCTGTCGGTATCGCAACAATCCGAATTCCCGCGATTCAGCTACACAGTTTGCCTATACCCGGCCAGCCGCCGGAGAATTCCGGGACGCTCCCTCGCCAATGGCACACCGTTTGCTCCCTGCTTTCTTAACGAACGAAGGAGGTGAGCAGTCGAACGAAGCACAACGAGGCACGCCAGCAGAGTAGTTGGGGCCGGGACATTGATAGGCCTTATAAAAGGTACTGGCACGGAGAAGAGGAGTGTGCAACGTTCGAGGCTCTACCGTCGGGTAAACTCCCGGTTCGAGTATCCCCTCAGGAACGGAGAAGAAGGCATCCCGACGGAGTCGGAAGCAGAGGCTTCCGAAAATCACAGGCGAGTTGGGGATTGACGGCCCGAGCGATCCCCTTCTCGCCTGTTCTTTTTTGCTGTAGCGTTTTTGAACATCTGTATTATTTCGCTGCATGCCCCGCCCGCTGCTTCCCAGCCCACCACCAGCCTTTTCCCGCTCCAGAGAATTCTCTCCTTGTACGGAATTCTCCTGTTCCCGGAAGTGATTCTCCCAGAAAGCCGGAAGCGATTCTCTCAGGAAGCTCCCTGCCCGGGCGCCTGCCGAGCTTTCCCTCTCCGTGGGTAGGCTGATTCTGGCCCACCCCATGTCCGATGGCTACAATGGCCCGGAAAGCGTCTCTCGCGTCAGTCCGCCCACCGCGCAGAGGGAGGACCCGGAAATGATCGATTCGGTCGTTTTTCGCAGCCCGTTAGCACTGTTCGGCGACGCAACACGAGTCACCATGTGCATCGCCGCGCTAATCGCCACCGCCGCCGCGGGCGAGCAGCCGCCGGAGAACATCGCCCTAAGAAAACCGTACTCCCTTCACCCTGCGCCGGACTATCGGCACTGCACCGATCCGGCCGACGCCACGCAACTGACCGACGGCCAAACGACCGACGCATACTTCTGGACGCAGCCGGGCACGGTGGGTTGGCAATCGGCCCGGTATGCCATAGTCACGGTCGATTTGAAGCAGACGGAGCCTATCAGCGGCGCGGCTTTTCGCACGGCGGCGGGCAGGGCGGGCGTGCAGTGGCCCGGGGCAATCCGCATCCTCACCAGCGACGACGGCAAGGCCTATTTCGACGTCGGCGATCTGGTCCGGCTCGACCACGAGGTCCACGGGCCGTGGCCTGAGGGCTACGCGATCCGACGTCTGGTCACGGCGAAACTGCGAACCCGGGGCCGGTATGTCCGGTTCCTGGTCCTGCCCGGGCCGGGAAGCCCGTTCACCTTCGTCGATGAAGTCGAGGTCTTTCGGGGGCCGCCGGAGCTGCTCGGCGCCGAACGGGCCGGCCCGCCGGCCGACGAGCCGGACGTGGCGTTTGCCCGCTGGCGGGTCCAGGCAGCCGTCAAGCGGCGCTTCCGGCGCGACATCGCGGCGATCGGGCGAACGATCGGTGAAGCGGACGAGGTGGCCGCGCCGGCGCGGGGGCAACTGGAACGGGAACTGGTCGAGGCGGGCCGGGCCCTGTTGGCCAGCGAAGTCTCTGCCGATTCGTCATTTCGCGCGATCCTGCCGTTCGACGAGGCTCACCAGCGATTGTATCAGGTCCAGGCGTCCCTTTGGAGGGCCCAGGGGCAAGCGGATCTGGTCTGCTGGGTTCCGGCCGTGTGGGACCCGCTCGATCCGTTCAGTCTGCCGCCGCGCTCGGCCGGGAGCATGGCGATCGATACGATGATGGGTGAGTATCGTGCGGCCGCGTTGAATCTGGCCAACAGCACGGACAAACCCCTTGCGTTGCGGCTGAGTTTTGAGGGTCTGCCCGGTTCGCCGACACCCGACTACGTCACCGTGCACGAGGTCGCCTGGACCGATACGTCGAGCGGACTGCCCGTGGCGGCGGCGTTGCCGGAGGCCTCGCGAGCCGGGGACGATTGGCGGGTGACCGTACTGCCGGGCCTGCCTCGTCAGGTGTGGATGACCTTTCACGTCGCGAGTCTGCCGGCGGGCACCCATCGCGGCGCGGTGGTGGTGCGACCGGCCGGCGGGGCCGCCGTGCGGACGCCCGTTCTTCTGCGCGTCTATCCACTGAGTTTTCCCGAGCGGACCACCCTCTTGCTCGGCGGCTGGAGCTACACGGACGGTCCCGGCAGCTACGGGATCACGCCGCGGAATCGCGAGGCCTTCGTGCAACACCTGAAGCAACACGGCGTGAACGCCCCTTGGGCCACGTCGGGGGTGATGATGCGGCACCAGTTTTCCGACGACGCTCGGGTAGCACTCGACACACGGCAGCTCGACCAGTGGATTGCGGAGTGGCCGCAGGCCGCGCGATACCATGTCTTCCTGTCCATCGGCAGCTACTCCAGCGCCGGCAAGCGGACGTTCGCCGGCGCGGACATCGGCACGCCGGAGTTCGACCGCCGAGTGGGAGCGTGGATTTCGGCCTGGGTGCGCCACTTGAAGGGGCGAGGCATCGCTCCCGCTCGGCTGGCCCTGTTGCTGCACGACGAGCCGCACGAGGGAACCGATGTCGGGCCACTGTTGGCCTGGGCCAAGGCCATTCACACCGCGGAGCCCGACGTGTTGATTTGGGAAGACCCCACCTATCGCGATCCGGCCGGGGCCCCGGCCGCGCTGTTCGAGGCCGCCGACGTCCTCTGCCCCAACCGGCCGATGTGGCTTGCCCAGGGAAGGCCGTTCGGCGAGTTCTATCTCGACCAGAGACATCGGGGGCGCGAATTGCAGTTTTACTCCTGCTCCGGTCCGGCGCGGCTGCTGGATCCGTACAGCTACTATCGGCTCCAGGCCTGGCAATGCTGGCAGACCGGCGCCACGGGCACGTTCTTCTGGGCACTGGGCGACAATAGCGGCGCCTCGTCGTGGAACCCGTACCTGGCCAAGGCGGGCCCCTACACGCCGTTGTTTCTCGACGACACGACCGTCACCGCCGGCAAGCAGATGGAAGCGATCCGCGAGAGCGTGCAGGACTACGAGTATCTGGTGATGCTCCACGGCGCCGTGGAGAAGGCCCGAGCGGCGGGGCGCGCAGACGCCGTGGTCGACGAAGCGGAGACCTTGCTGGAGACGGCCGCCGAGGCCGTGCTCGGTGCCGAAGGGGCCGCTCGCCTCTGGTGGCGCGAGCCGAAGGATCGCACGGCGGCCGATAAGGCTCGCGTGCAGGTATTGGAGTCGTTGACGGCGCTGTCGCAGTGACGCGGTCCATTCGCCCGGCAGGGCTCGATCGGCCCGGTCACACGGCGAGTTCCACCGGTAGGTAAGGGAATTCGATGGCGAAGGCGGCCCCATGGCCGTTTCCTTCGCTGGTGCAGGTCAAGCGGCCGCCGATCTCGCCGGCCGCGTTGGCCGAAGCGTGCAGGCCGAAGCCGTGGCCGTGGCGCTTGGTGGTGAAGCCGTGGGAGAAGATCCGCGTGAGATTGTCCGCGTCGATGCCCACGCCGTTGTCGGACACCTCGATCCGCACATCGTCGTCGTGCCGCCCGATCCGAACCGTCACTTGCCGCCGCGAATCGGCGCTTTCGGTCAAGGCGTCTTTGGCGTTGGCGATCAGGTTGACCAGGATTTGCAGGAGTTTCTGCTTTTCCACGCGGACTTCGGGCAGCTCGGCGTACTGGCGACGGATTTCGATACCGTGCTTTTCGAAAGACGCCCCGTTCAGCTTCAAGGCGTCGTCGACCAGCTCGGCCAGCGAGACGGCTTCCACCACGCCCGCCACCCCCGCGTACGACTGTTGCATGGCCACGATGTTCTTGATGTGGTCGACGTTTTTTGCCAGCGCGTACAGCTCTTCCAGCACGACGCCCCGCTCCTGTTCGAGGTGCTCGGCCAACATGGTGAGGAATTCGGGCAGCAGCTTGCCTCGCTCGTCCCGGGTGAAGAAGTCTCCCAGTTTGCCCGCGTTCTGGTTGATCAGATCCACGGTGCGGGCCAGGTTGGAGAGCTTCGAGTTGCGCAGCCGGTCGGAGGCCAGCGTGGCCGAAACGTTCACGCTGTTGAGCACGTTGCCCACGTTGTGCAGCACGCCGGTGGCCACTTCGGCCATGCCGGCCCGCCGGGCGGCCTCGACCAGCCGCTGATGCGTATCTTCCAGCTCGTTCTCGGCCCGGATCCGCTCGTTCACCTCGCGACTGAGCTCCCGATTGGCCTGGGAGAGTTGCCGGGTGCGCTGGTCGACACGGAGCTCGAGCTCGTTGTGCGCTTTCTGCAGCTCCTTCTCGCCTTGCTCGATTCGATCCAACATGCCGTTGAACTCGTCGTACAGCGCCCCCAACTCGTCGTTGGCCACCTTCGAAACCCGGATCGAGTAGTCGGCGTCGGCCGAAATCTTCTGGGCGGCGTCGGCCAACCTCAGAATGGGCAGAGAAATCGCGCGCTGAAGCCGGCTGGAAAGCAGGATCGATCCACCCATCGAAACGGTCATCACGACCGCCATGATCATCACGTATTGCAGCATCTGCTGGTCCAGATCGACCATGTTGGCGCGGAGGATGATGGTGCCGACGCGATCTCGGTCCTGGACAATCGACTGGACGACGCTGAGATGGCCCCGGTCGGTGAACTTGTAGCCCGGCGGCCCCGGCCGAGACGGCGCCTGGTCGGCGTCGCCGTACTTGGCGAAGACGCGACCCTGGGCGTTGTAGAGGCACGCGAACTCGATCGTCGGCTGCATTCGCAGCGAAGAGAGAATCTCCGTGCCGGTGACCGGATCGTCGAACGTCAAGGCCGCCGTGCTGTTCGACCCGAGCACATCGGCCAGGGCGGAGAGCTGCCGCACCTTGGATGCCCGGATAATCCGGTAGTCGTGGACCACAAACGCCGCACACGCAAGCAGCAGGGCCACGCCGCCGGCCACCGTGACCAACAGAACCAACTTCGTGTTGATCGAGAAATCCTTGAACGACCGCATCGTACACTCTCGGTTGTGGACCTTGTGCCTTGACGAGTCCTCAGTCGCGTGAGGATTCCTCTTCCCACCGCTTCTCCAGGTCCAGCAGCCTGGAACTGATGGCCAGTTGATGCTCGCCGGCCGCCTGCCGATCGATCCTGAAACGGACCTTGTTGTGCCGGATGTAGAGCTCGATCGCACCTCCGCGTCCGGTAAACCCGGGCGTTTCGCCGACCACCAGCACGGGCGCGCCCCGAAACCGCCCCATGGCTTCGAGCTGCCGCGGCGTGGCGACGCCGTCGGGAATGAACAGGATGTGGCAGCGAGCCTCCGGCTCCGGCTCGAGCGCGTCAATCCGCTGGATCACGACGTTTCGGCCACCGAGACGCTTCGTCGAGGCGATCACGTTCAAAGTCTCGCCGAAGGGGTCCGGTCCCAACACGGCGATCACGAACGGATCTCCCGGGTCGCCGAATGCATTGGCCGGCCATCGCACGTATTGCCCGAAGTTGTAGAGAAACGCTGCCTTGATCGCGTATTCTCGGCTGACGGTCGATTGCGCCGGCGACACACTTGAACGGCCCGCAACCGCCGCGAACACGATCGCAATGAGAAGAAACCCGATGGCTGTTGTATGGAAATGGTGCGGTCTCAAACGATTGCCCGGTGCGGACGCATCCGGACACGCCGGCCCAGGTGCCCGGTCGTCACGGTCCGACCACCTGCGCATATCGTCTGACAGCCTCCACGTCATGAATCGCCATCGGCCAAGATATGTTCCTCCCCTATGTGTCGGCTGCCGCGCAGCGGCCACCATGCGCGCCCATTGCCGCATAAATTAACTCTAGTAGCGCTGCTGCTCGCTTGCCGCATTTGCCGCGTTGCCGGGCCGCTGCCCCACCTTGTCCTCCGGCACGCTCGGCAGAATCGGTATATCCCGACGGCCGACCGCTCCGCGCAAGGGTGAGGGGCACCGAAACGCGCTGTAGAACGGGAGCGAGACGCGGGAATCGAGACGCGCGTGACGATCCGGTGCGTCGCCGCACGGGGCAACTATTCGGAGGTGGGAACCACGGCGATCGCTTCCATCTCGCAGAGCAGATCCGGACGGCAGACGTCGGCCTGGACGATCGTATTCGGCGCTTCCGCCATCCCTCGCTCGGCACAGATTTCTCGGAAAAGCCCCAGATCGTCGGCCGACTTCAAGAAGGTGACCGCTTGGACCAGATCGGCCCAGCCGGCGCCATGAGGGGCAAGCAGTTGCTCGATGTTCAACAGCATCCGCTCGATCTGTCCCCGCGAATCACCCGTGTGAACCGTCGCCCCTTGCTCGTCCACGCTGGCCGTGCCCGAGACGAATAAGTAGGTCTCTTCCGGCAAGGCCATCTTCATGCCGCGCGAGAAGGCCGAGCCGTATTCGGGCGCCTCGTTGAGCGTGGGCGTTTGCATGACCTCGATTTGGGCGATCTCGGGATTCAGCAGCGCGTAGAGGTCCATCACACATCGGTTTCCGGGCGGGTGGGTGCCGCCGCCGATGCCCGTGCTGGCGGGCAGTCGCCGAACGCCCTGTCGCTGGAAGAACACGTTGCGCGCGGCGTTCAACTCATCGTATTGGCCATCGATGTCGTCGAGATAGATCCAGGTTCGCAGCACGTCGACAAATGAAGTGCCGTGCTCCCGCAGCAGCCGGTCGGCCGTCTCAAACATCCGGTCGCTTTGCTGGCAGAAGGGGCCCGGTTCGGGCTCCTCGCCTCGGTAGCCGGGCACGTTGCCGATGTAGAGGTGCCGGGCCTCGCCGATCTCGACCAGCTTTACGGTCAGGTGTTCCGCCGCATCGGAGAGCGCCCGCACGCGGGCCTCGCCCTCGGGCGTGGGAAGCACGGCGAAGGCCTGCAACTCGATGTCCTGTCCCGACCGGCAGGGAGGCTGCTGTACGTGGGTGATAGCCGGGAGCAACTGCCCGGTGATGCCCCGCTTGCGATACGCCTCGACGCGAATCTGCTCGAAGTCTTCAATATCGGCAGCCAGGTTTCGGAAGAAGGCCTTCTCGAAGACCACGTGACTCAAATCGGCGCCAACTTCGCTCAGCAGGTGGGCAAGGCTCTCATAGACCACCCGTGACTGGATCTGGCACCCGTTTCTGCTGGTCCCCGATGCGATCGGAGCACACCGGACAAAAACCTCGGTGGCATGGGTGGTGGTAATGGTTGCAGCTTCGGTGTCGCAGATGCCCCGGGTTTGCACTGGCCCGTGGTGCCGGTTCGCCATTAGCCTGGTCATGGTGCTCTCGCTCGAGGTGGGAAGGATGTTCGAGGCAATCGCCAACGCGAGGGTGTCCTGGCGGGTGGACATGCCGCTATTGTAACATGGCCAAAACAGAAACAAAAGAAGTGTCCATCGCCCAAGCAAGGGGCCGGCGATCAGCAGATCCGGGGCATCTGCTCGCCCGAGAGCAGATCGACCACGCGGCCACCGCCGAGCAGGCCGCGAAGCTCAACCAGCCCGACGTGTTCGGCGGTCACCGTTCCGATGACGGCCGGCTGGGGCGCCGCCGGATGGCCCCGCATAATCTGCAGGACCCGATCGACCGCCTCGACCGGCACAAACGCTACCAGCCGGCCCTCGTTGGCCGCGTACAACGGGTCCAGGCCCAGCAACTCGCACGCGCCGGCTACCGGCTCGGCCACGGCAATGGCCGCCTCGTGCAACTCGATCCCCACGCGCGCATGGTGGGCAATCTCGTTCAGGGCGGACGCCAACCCCCCGCGAGTCAAGTCGCGGAGGCAATGGATATCGCTTCCCGCGGCCAGCATCGCCTCGACCAGGCCGGCCAACGAGGCACAATCGCTCTGCAAAGCGCCCTCGAACGCCAACCCTTCGCGGACCGACATGATGGCGATCGCGTGGCGGCCCAAGTCGCCGCTGAGCAAAATCGCGTCCCCGCAGGCCACCTGGTTTGGCGACACATCGATTCCCTCGGGCACCACGCCCACGCCGGCCGTGTTGATGTAGATGCCGTCGCCTTTGCCCCGGTCGACGACCTTGGTGTCGCCGGTAACGATGCGCACGCCCACCTCGCGGGCCGCCTTGCGCATCGACGCCACCACCCGGCGGAGCGTCTCCATCGGCAGCCCCTCTTCCAGGATGAACCCCGCGCTGAGCGCGACCGGCTTCGCTCCCGCCATGGCCAGATCGTTGACCGTGCCGTAAACGGCCAGCTCGCCGATGTCTCCGCCGGGAAAGAACAGCGGGCTGACCACGAACGAATCGGTCGTGAAGGCCAGCCGCGCGCCGCCGACCGCAAGCACCGCGCTGTCGTGCGGCACCGTTTTCTCCTGCGAGCCGTCGTCGGCAAACGCCGGCAGGAACATTTCCTCGATCAACCGCTGCATCAGCCGCCCACCGCCGCCGTGCGCCATCTGCAGGTTGGCGTGGTTGCCCAGCGGGACGGGGCAGCCAAAGTCGACGTCGTCGGGGCGAGGGTCATCCATGGGGCTTCCATTTCGGTTTCTCAAGATATCGTTTCGTGTAGGGACACGCGGATTTCCCTCTGCCGGGCGCCGGGCTGAATGGCCCACGCGTCTTGGCACGCTGTCAGTTTTGCCCGGTCGCGCGGCGCCGATACCGATAGTAGGCCGCACAAGCCCCTTCCGCCGAAATCATCGGGGCCCCCAGCGGCCGCTCCGGCACGCAGCGGGTCCCGAACGCCGGACACTCGTACGGACGCTTGTGCCCCTGCAGCACCTCGCCGGCGATGCACTCGGCCGGCTCCTCGGCCGTGATCTGCTCGACCCCGAACCGGCGGTCCGCGTCGTAGTCGGCGTACCGTTGCTGCAACGCCAACCCGCTGTCGGCAATCTCCCCGATCCCCCGCCACTTCCGCGGCACCCGCCGAAACACCTCCTTCATCTGCCTCAGCGCCGGCTTGTTGCCCTCGGGACGGACGCTGCGGGCGTACTCGTTTTCAACTTCGCAACGTCCCGCTTCGAGCTGCTTGACGCACTTCAACACGCCCCCCAGGACGTCCAACGGCTCGAAGCCGGTAACGACGATCGGCACGCGATACTGTTCGGCGATGGGCCCATACTCGCTCGTGCCGGTGATCGTGCACACGTGTCCGGCCGCCAGGAAGGCCTGGACGCGGTTCAACGGCGAATCGAGCACGGCGCAAATCGCCGGCGGGACCAGCACGTGCGACATCAGCACCGAGAAATTCTCGATCCCCAGCCGGGCCGCCTGCGCGACGGCCATGGCGTTGGCCGGGGCGGTCGTCTCGAAGCCGATGGCGAAGAAGACCACCTGCTGACGCGGATGCTTTCGCGCCAGCGCGACCGCGTCCATCGGCGAGTAGACCACCCGCACGTCGCCGCCCTCCGACTTCACTGTGAACAGGTCCTTCTGCGACCCGGGCACCCGCAGCATGTCGCCGAACGAGCAGAAGATCACGTCCGGCCGCGAGGCGATGATCACGGCCTTGTCGATGATCTCGATCGGAGTCACGCACACCGGGCAGCCCGGGCCGTGGATCAGCGTGATCTCCCGCGGCAGCATCTCGTCCAACCCGAAACGGATGATCGCGTGGGTCTGCCCGCCGCAGACTTCCATGATGTTCCAGGGCCGGGTCGTGGTCTCGGCGATGGCCTGGGCGAGCCGCCGGGCCGCGTGGGGATCGCGGTATTCGTCGATGTATTTCATGGGACGTCCTCGGGCGGTCCCTTCCGCCGGGCCTCCTCCCCCGCAGCTTCCTCTGATTCGGCCTCTTCCGCGGCGATGGCCTCCTCGATCTGTCTCAGATAGGTGAAGATTTCCTGAGCCTCCGCCTCGTCGATCTGGCTGATGGCGAATCCCACGTGGACCAGCACATACTGGCCGACGCGGGCGTCCGGTGTGTAGGCCAGGCAGACGTCTTTGCTGATGCCGCCGAAGTTCACCTTGCCCATGGGCAAGGTGTCTTGTTGATAGACTTCGGTCAATTGACCGGGGATGCCGAGACACATGGACTGAACTCTCCGGTTTTCTTGGCCGCGACGTACGTTTGCCCCAGGGCAATGCCGCCGTCGCCGGGCGGGACCTGATGATGAGTGTACACGGTGAAGCCGGCGGCCAACAGTTGAGCCCGAACCCGATCGCTCAGCAAGGCGTTCTGAAAGCACCCGCCGCTGAGCGCCACCTGGCTGCATCCCGAGCGGCGCGCCACGGCCACCGCGAGCTTGGCCAGGGCGTTGTGGAATCGCGCACTGATCCGGCCGACCGGCACGCCCACCGAGCGATCGGCCAAAACGGCTCGGACCAGCGGTTCCCAGTCGGCCACGGCCGGCGTGTCGTCCGACAGCGGCAGCGTATAGGCCTCGTCCTCGGCCCGATCGGCGGCGAATTCCAGCGCCATGGCCGCCTGGCCCTCGAAGCTGATCACCGCCGGCAGTCCGCACAACGCCGCCACCGCATCGAACAGCCGCCCCATGCTGCTGGTTCGCGGGGTGCGCACGGCGCGGGTGAGGATCGACAGCAAGGCCTCGATTTCCGACCGGGCAAACGCGCCGGCGCGCCCGGCCGTTTCCCGGCCCTCCGCATTCCCGCCGCCGGCTTCGCCCGCGCGACCGGCCGCCCCGTCATGGTCGGCATCGCAGACCAACCCGGCGGCAGCCATCGCCTCGGCAGCCCTGCCGGCCATCATCTCGAACAACATCCCCAGGGCCGAACGGCGCGGCTGGCGGACCGCCCGATCGCCGCCGGGCAGCGGGAAGGTCCGCAGGTGGGCCGTGCGGGTGAAGTCGGCCCCTTCACAAATCAGCCCCTCGCCGCCCCAGACCGTGCCGTCGGGCCCGTAGCCCGTCCCGTCCCAGGCCAGCCCCAACACGGGCCCCTGAAGCCGGTGCTCGGCGATGCAGGCGGCCACGTGGGCGTGGTGGTGTTGCACGCGAACCAGGGGCGCCTTCCATTCGGCGGCCAGGTCTTCCGCGTATCGAGTCGACGCATAATCGGGATGCAGATCGCAGGCCACCACGTCGGGAACCACCTGGAAGAAGCCCACCAGGTCGCGGATCGCCCGGCGATGCACCTCGACGCTGAGCACGCTGTCGAGGTCGCCGATGTGCGGGCTGAGGATGACGGGCACCGGGTGCGGGCCGGCCGGCGCGGTCCCCTGAGGATTCTCGGCTGTCCGCGAAGTCCGGTCGTGTTGGTGCTTTTCCACCTCATCCCGAAGGTGCTTTTCGCGGACCCCGCGGCTCCGCGAACCCAAGCATAGCGCCACGGTGCTTTTCAAATGGCCGCCCGCCGCCAGAATCGTCGGCGCCGGAAAACCCAGGGCGATCGGCAGCGGCGCATAACCCCGGGCCCGCCGCAGGACCTGTTGCCCCTCGGGCCCGTGCCGGACCAGCGAATCGTCGACGGGGCGGACGATCGGCCGGTTGTGCGTCAGCAGCACGTCGGCGATCGGTCCCAGCCGCGCCAGTGCGTCGGCGGTGGCAATTGCCATCGGCTCTTCCGAGAGGTTGCCGCTGGTGCAAACCAGGGGCCGATCGACGGCCGTCATCAACAAGTGGTGCAGCGGCGTATAGGGAAGCATGATGCCCAGATACGGATTGTCCGGGGCAACGCCTTCGACCACTTGCATGGCCGGGCCGTCGGTCTGCATGTCGGGGCCGCGGTCGCCGCGCCGCCGCAGCAACACGATGGGCGCCTGGTGCGACAGCAGGGTTCGCGTTTCCTCGGCCGAAAGCTGGCAGACCCGTCGCACCGCCTGAAGCGACGACATCATCACCGCCAAGGGCCGATCGGGCCGCCGCTTCCGCTGGCGCAGCCGGGCGACCGCCGCGGCACTGGTCGCGTCGACCAGCAACTGGAACCCGCCCAGGCCTTTGATCGCCGCCACGCGGCCGGCCCGCAACGCCTCGGCTGTTCGGCCCAGCGCGTCGTCGCCGACGGCCAATTCCGCTCCGCGGCCGTCCAACAGCCGCAGCACCGGGCCGCAACGGGGGCACGCGATCGGCTGCGCATGGAACCGCCGATCGGCCGGATCTTCGTATTCGGCCCGACAGTCGGGGCACATCGCAAAGCGGGCCATCGAGGTCCGCGACCGATCGTAGGGCAACTGCTCGATGATCGACCACCGCGGCCCACAGTTGGTGCAGTTGGTGAACGGGTAGCGATAACGCCGCTGGGTGTCCGTGCGAATCTCCTCAAGGCATTGCTCGCAGGTGGCCAGGTCGGCGGGAATGGTCGGCCTTGGGGCCGCTCGGCCCGCGCCGTGGCGGATTTCGAAACCAGCCGTCTGCCGCTCCTGACAGACCGCTTCGGTCACGCGAAACGCGTTGATCCGGGCCTGCGGTGGATGGCGGTGGCGAAGGGTCTCCAGGAAGGCGTCGAGTTGCGTTTGCGTGCCCTGTACTTCGATCTGGACCAGGTCGGCCTCGTTGCGGACCCAGCCGGTCAGCCCGCCCGCCCGCGCCGCGTTGTACACAAACGGCCGGAATCCCACCCCCTGCACGACGCCGCGGACTTCAATCGCCAAACGTCGGACGGTCGGCGGCTGAGTGGTCTGCTGGCTCATGGCAAATGGCCGGGGGGCAGATTCTATTCCGAAGGGGGACGCGAGGGCCGGTAGCTATTGGGCTCAACTCTCAAGTAAGTGTAGGCATCGCGACGTCCAACGGTAAGGGGGCACGACGCGGCGGATTCCCCATGGGCTCGCCACCCGGCGGCCACCGACGGCCGCATCGGTCCGTCTGTTGCTGTGCCGATACGGCGTCCGTATACTGAGATTGATATAGTGAGACTGAATACGGAAACCGATTTGTGTCGCTTGCGTGGTCGCCGTCTCCCGCAATCAACCAGGAGATCCCGCCCGGATGATACGCATTATTGCCCTCTCGATCTGGCTTGTCCTCTTCTTTCCGGGTGATTGTCTCCACTGGCTGCGGGCCGCCGACCGGCCCCAATGGGGACAGCAGTACACGCGAAACATGGTCTCCGACGAGACGGGTCTGCCTGAAACGTTCGAGCCGGGCATGCGGAACGCCCAAACCGGCGACATCGATCTGCCGCCCGAGGGCGGCGTGAAATGGGTCGCCCGACTGGGCGATCAATCCTACGGCACGCCGATCGTCGCCGGGGGCAAGGTCTTCGTCGGGACCAACAACGGCGTGCCGCGCGATCCGCGGATGCAGGGCGATCGGGGCGTGCTGATGTGCTTCGACGAAAAGACCGGCGAATACCTCTGGCAACTGGTCGTGCCCAAGCTGGAAGACAGTCGCGTGAAATGGGGCGACTGGCAGTCGATCGGCCTGACCTCGCCGCCGACGATCGACGGCAAGCGGGCGTATCTGGTCAGCAACCGTTGCGAAGTGATGTGTTTGGACGTCGAGGGCATGGCCGACGGCAACGACGGGCCCTACACGGACGAAGGTAGACACATGGCTGTCGAAGACCGGCCGCCGCTGGAACCCGGCCCCGGCGACGCCGACATCGTCTGGTTCTTCGATATGATCCGGCAAACCAAGGCCGAACCGCACAACGGCGCGAACTGCTCGATCCTGATGCACGGCGACCTGCTCTATATCTGCACGGCCAACGGCGTCGAGTGGACGCACACGCGCGTGCTCAACCCCGATGCACCGAGCCTGATTGTGTTGAACAAAAAGACCGGTGAGCTGGTGGCCCGCGACAGCTTCGGCATCGGACCCGACATCACGCACGGCCAGTGGAGCTCGCCGGCCACGGGCCCGGTGGGCGGGCAATGGCTCGGGTTCTACGCCGCCGGCAACGGCTATGTCTACGCGTACAAGATGCTCGATCCCGACAAACTCGGCCGGGAGCCGGTTCTGCTGGAAAACGTCTGGAAGTTCAACGGGCATCCGTTGGCCCAAACCCAGGACCACGTCGAGCCGGACCACCAGCACGACAGCACGTCGTACCAGGTGACCGCGATGCCGGTGCTCGACGGCCAGCGGTTGTACGTGCCCTTGACCCAAGAGCCCTTCCACGGCATGAGACTCGGCTGGTTGGTCTGTCTCGACGTGACCAAGACCGGCGACGTGACACGCAGCGGCATTGTCTGGTCGTACCAGGACATCGGCTCGACCGTCTCGACGGTCTCGGTGGGCGACGGCCTGGTCTACGCGGCCGATTTCGGGGGCCGGTTGCACTGCCTTGACGCGGCCACCGGCCGGCCCTGCTGGGTGCACGACGTCGGCGGGCCGATGTGGGGCTCCACGCTGCTGGCCGACGGCAAGATCTACATCGGTTCCGGCAAGCAGGTCTTCTGGGTGCTGAAGGCGGGCAGGCAACTGAGCGTGATCAGCAAGATCCGCATGCGCGACGGTGTCTTCAGCACGCCGGTGGCGGCCAACGGAGTGCTCTACGTGATGACTCGAAAGCACCTGTATGCCGTCGGGAAATAGTCCGCCGAGGTCCGCAGCCCGCTCGGCCCGTGTCTCCTGGTGTGGCATGCGGAAACCGTGGCCTCGTGTAAAGCCTAGAGCCGGCCCCTCGTGGGACGGCCGAGGCGGCCGCTCGACAGACGGTTGACACTGGCCATGGCCGCCATTAGGCTAGGTAGTGTAGGGCTAGGCTCTATTGTGCATGGAATAGGTAAAGAACGGGGCGGGGCGTTCGCCCGCGGTTTTGTCGCTTGTCTCTGTCTTGGAACCGCCCCCGACGCTGCAATGCGGAGTGCTTGATGGCCGCCAAGAAAAAGGGTGATTACACGGAGATTCTCGTCCGCCAGGGGATTATCAGCCTCGAACAGTTGGCCGAGGCGGTCGAGATGGCCGAAGAGTCGGGCATGACGCTCCCCGACGCCCTGAGCCGCCTGGGCTACGCCAGCGGCGAGGACGTCATGCGGGCGATGGCCGAGCAACACAACTGTGAATACGTCCACCTCAGCGAGGTCGTGATCCCCCCATCGGTCGTCGAACTGGTGCCCGAGTCGGTCGCTCGGGAGAACGCCGTTCTCCCTCTTTCCGAAGGTGACGGCCGGCTGAAAGTGATCGTCAGCGATCCGGACGACTACGAGACGATCGACAAGCTCCGCTTCATCCTCAACTGCCAGATCGAGATCGCCCTGGCCCCGCGCGAGGCCATCCTCGAAGCGATCAACCGCCACTACGGCCAAACGGTCGGTGAAAGTGCCGACTCGATGCTCCAGGAATTCACCGATACGGCGATCGACTTCACCGAGACCGAAGAGGACGGCGATTTCGCGGAGGACGATATCGACGAGACCAGTGCCCCGATCGTCCGACTGGTCCACCTGATGATCTCCGAAGCCGTGCAACTCCGGGCGTCGGACATCCATATTGAGCCCTTCGAGGATCGCATCCGGGTCAGATATCGGATCGATGGCGTGCTGATCGAGCGGGATAGCCCCCCCAGGAGGCTGCTTGGTGCCATTCTGTCGCGCGTGAAGATTCTCTCGAAGCTCGACATTGCCGAACGACGACGGACCCAGGATGGCCGGATCAAGGTGACCATCGGAGAGAAGGAACTCGACCTGCGAGTCAGCGTGATCCCGACCAACCACGGGCAGTCGGTGGTGATGCGGATCCTCGACAAGGACAGCATCAAGGTGGGGCTGCGGCAATTGGGATTCTCCGAAGACGACTACCGCCGGTTCACCGGGCTGATCCAGCGACCCAACGGAATCATTTTGGTCACCGGTCCGACGGGGTCCGGCAAGACGACCTCGCTTTATGCCGCGCTGAATGAGCTGAATACGCCGGATAAGAAGATTATTACGGCGGAGGATCCCGTTGAGTACTACCTGCCAGGTGTGAACCAGGTGGAGGTGCGGCACGACATTGGGCTGGACTTCGCACGGGTGATTCGTGCGATGTTGCGACAGGCACCGAATATCATTCTGGTGGGCGAAATGCGCGACCTCGAGACAGCCCAGATGGGAATTCAGGCATCTTTGACTGGACACTTGGTTTTCAGTACACTACATACGAACGATGCGCCCAGTGCTATTACACGTCTAGTCGACATGGGTGTGCCCGCATATCTCGTCTCCAGCAGCGTCGTCGCAATCATGGGACAACGACTGGTCCGCGTGGTGTGCCAGAAATGCAAACAATCGGATACCCCACCGCAGTCCCTCCTGGATGCGGCTGGGATTTCGGCCGAAATGGCTGCCAACGCCACCTTTGCCCGGGGCCGCGGGTGCGGGAGTTGCCAAGGGAGCGGCTTTCGCGGCCGGCTGGCGATCTTCGAGCTGCTGATTATGTCGTCGAAGCTCCGCGAGTTGACTTTCAACGAGGCCTCGACCGAAGACCTGCGACGAACGGCCTTAGCCGAGGGAATGAAGACACTTTATATGGACGGGATCAGTAAGGCGCTGCGGGGAGTAACCACCGTAGAAGAGGTATTCAGAGTAGCTAAAAAAGGTGACTAGACCCAGGAGGCCGGTTCGACGTTTTGGACTGGCTTCTCGGGGGGCCATGCGAGGATGTGTTGTTTCGGAAGAAGTGCCAGTATGGGTTGAATGGATAAGACAGGAGGAGAATGGCAAAATGGTGGAGTCGCACAGCAACTTTCGGAACTAACACAAACAGACTGCGGCGTGAGGTGTCGCGGTGGGGCTGCATTAACGCCGTATGGGGGGGTCGTCTCCGGCTGCGTTCGGGCGCCCCAAGACATAGAAATCGGTTGAGCTTTTTGCGAGTTGGCGAATAATCGTATAGTGGGCTGAGCGAGGGATGGAATCTCTCGCCCCGCGGCATCGGTCATCCGGGCTTTTCAGCCGACTGGTGTTGGAACCAGGGAGCAGCCCGGCGCTGTTACGAAGGGCCCAGCGCTGTGCACTGCCGATGTCGCCGCGATACGGAACAGATAATCGAAGAGCCTTCTCGACCCATTTCGCGGGTCCAGGCACAGCGGTCTTAAGAGGCATCGAAAGATGGGTACTATCCTTATCGACAAATTGCTGCATACGGTGGTCAACCGTGGCGCAAGCGATTTGCACCTGACCGTGGGGCAGCCTCCGGTTGTCCGGCTGCACGGCCGGTTGAAGAAGCTGGAAACCAAGGTTCTCGAGGCGGACGACACCACGGCCTTGATGAAGAGTATCGCCCCGGAGCGCTGCCAGCAGGAATTGCAGGAGGTCGGGGGTTCCGACTTCGGTTTCGCCTTCGGCGACCTGGCCCGATTCCGCGTGTCGATCTTCAAGCAGCGCGGCCATGTGGCGCTGGTGCTGCGGCAAATTCCGCTGGACCTGATGAGCATGAACGACCTGGGGACGCCGCCGGTGCTGGCGGATCTGGTCATGCGCCCGCGAGGTCTGATTCTGGTCACCGGGCCGACAGGTTCGGGTAAGACGACCACCTTGGCGGCGGCGGTGGACTACCTCAACGAGAACGTCGACCACCACATCATCACGATCGAGGACCCGATCGAGTTCTACCACTCGCATAAGAAGTCGATCGTCAACCAGCGCGAGCTGGGCGTGGACGTGCCGAGTTTTGCCGAGGCCATTCGCCGGGCGTTGCGCCAGGACCCGGACGTGATCCTGGTGGGCGAGTTGCGCGACTTGGACACGATCGAGGCGGCGATCACCGCGGCGGAAACGGGCCACATCGTCTTCGGCACGCTGCACACGACCGGGGCGGCGGGCACAATCAACCGAATCATCGACGTGTTTCCCACCAACCAGCAGGAACAGATCCGCACGCAGCTTTCGGTGGCCCTGATCGGCGTCCTCTCGCAAACCCTGTTGCCGAAGATCGGCGGCGGCCGCGTGGCGGCATATGAAATGCTGGTAATCACTTCGGCCATCGCCAACCTGATCCGCGAGAACAAGATCTTCCGCATCACGTCGGCGATTCAAACGGGGCAGAAGGAAGGCATGCAGTTGCTGGACGATCACCTCTTCCAGCTCTGGAAGGATGGGAGAGTCGAGAAGCAAGAGGCCTTGCTGAAGGCCAACTACGTCAACGACCTGGCCGCCCGCATCGCCCAGGTCGAGCGCGGGTTGCTGGAAGCGGAGGACGAAGCCCGCAGTCGGATGGATAGGGCGGCAAAGTGAAACGGCACCAACGGTAGGGGAGAGCGGCAGTCATGGCAATTCGGCGAATCGGCCAGATCCTGGTAGACCTGGGCTTCATCACCGAGGACCGGCTGGAAATGCTGCTCGAAGAGCAGCAGCAGCGGCCCGGCGAGATGTTCGGCCAGATCGCGATGAGCATGGGCCTGATCAACGACGATCAGTTGGCCCAGGCGCTGGCCGAGCAGATGAACATGCAGGTGATCAACCTCAGCGACGTGGTGATCGCGCCCGAGGTGCTTGGCTACGTTACCGAGCCCATGGCCCAGCTCTACCGCATCATCCCGATCAGCTTCCGGGACGACGTGCTGACGATCGCCATGTGCGATCCGCAGAAGCTTTCGATCGTCGACGAACTGCGGAGTTTCCTCGGTTACGAGGTCCGCGCCGTGGTGGCCACCGAGCGGGACGTGCTGCGGGCGCTGGATCGGTACTACGCGGTCGGCGGCGAGAGCGTCGAGACGTTGATCGCCGGCATGGAGCAGGACGACGAGCTGATCGCCGCCGCCGAAGCGGCGGAGAAGCAGGGCGCCGCGGTGGATTTGACCAGCGTCGAGGCCCTGGCCGACAGCGCCCCGGTCCGCAAGCTGCTGAACATGGTGCTGCTGCTGGCCATCAAGGACCACGCCAGCGACCTCCACTTCGAGCCTTTCGAGAGCGAGTTCAAGATCCGCATCCGGGCCGACGGCGTGCTCTACGAGATGGTGCCGCCGCCCCGCCACCTGGCCTTCGCCATCACCACCCGAATCAAGGTCATGGCCGATTTGGACATCGCCGAGCGGCGGTTGCCGCAGGACGGGCGGATCCGCCTGAGCGTGGGAGGCCACCCGGTCGATCTGCGCGTCTCGGTCATGCCCACCATGTTCGGCGAAAGCGTGGTGATGCGAATCCTCGACCGCTCCGTGGTGACGCTCGATCTGGGCGTGGTCGGCATGGATTCCACGGTGCTGGCCGGCTTCCGCGAGGTGATCCGCAAGCCCAACGGCATCGTGCTGGTGACCGGTCCGACGGGCTCGGGCAAGACGACCACGCTCTACGGCGCGCTGAACGAGTTGAACGAGATCACCGACAAGCTGATCACCACCGAGGACCCGGTGGAATACGACATCGACGGCGTGGTGCAGATGCCCATCGACGCGTCCATCGGCAATACCTTCGCGCAGTGCCTGCGGTCGATCTTGCGGCAGGACCCCGACAAGATCCTGGTGGGCGAGATCCGCGACCTGGAGACGGCCGAGATCGCCGTGCAGGCGTCGCTGACCGGCCACATGGTGTTCAGCACGCTGCACACCAACGACGCGCCGTCGACGATCACGCGTCTGCGCGACATGGGCGTGCCGCCGTTTCTGCTGACCGCCACGCTCGAGGCAATCCTGGCCCAGCGGCTGGTCCGCAAGATCTGCCTCGAATGCAAGGAGCAGACCATGCCCAGCACGGAGACCCTGGCCCAACTCGATCTGACGCCCGACGACGTGTTGGGCAAGAAGTTCTATCGCGGGCGGGGCTGCGCCTCGTGTAACAACACGGGGTTCAGCGGCCGGACCGGGCTGTTCGAGTACATGGTGATGAACGAAGAGCTTCGCGACCTGATCAACACGGGCGTCTCGACCGATAAGATTCGCGACGCCGGGCTGCGAACCGGAATGCACGCGCTGCGGACCTCCGGACTCGAGAAGGTCTTCACCGGCGTGACCACCATCGAAGAAGTCATTCGCGAAACCATTAGCGATCACTAACTAACCCGCGACTGCCTGAGACGGAGTCGAGCCATGCCGACCTATCAATTCGAGGCGATGGACGCCACGGGTCAAGAGATCCGGGACGTGGTCGAGGCGCCAAGCGAGGACGAAGCACAAGCGACGATCCGGCAGATGGGATACTTCGTCACGAAGATCTCCATCAAGAAAAGCCGGAAAACGGCCGCCGAGAAGAAGACGGCCAAAAACAAGGGCAAGACCTTCGCCCTCGGCGGCGTCAACGGCAAGCTGCTGACCACCTTCACCCGCCAGCTCTCCATCCTCCAGGACGCCGGCCTGCCCATCCTCCGCAGCCTGAAAATCCTCCAACAGCAATCGAAGCCGGGTGCGCTGAAAAACGCCCTGATCGACGTCTGCGAAGAGATCGAAAGCGGGGCCACCTTGTCCGAGGCCATGGGCAAGTGCCCCAAGGCCTTCGACCGGCTCTACGTGAACATGATCAAGGCCGGCGAGGCGGGCGGTGCGCTGGAAATCATCCTCAAGCGACTCGCCGAGTTCCAGGAGCGGGCCCAGGCCCTGCGACGCAAGGTCAAAGGCGCCCTGGTCTACCCCATCACCGTCGTCAGCTTCGCCGTCGGCATCCTGGTCTTCATCATGCTGAAGATCGTCCCCTCCTTCGAGAAGATCTTCACCGATTTCGAGGCCGAGCTGCCGGCGATGACCCAAGCGCTGATCACCATGTCCAACCTGGTGGCCACCTATTGGTTCGCCCTGCCCGGCGTGCCGGTCTGCGTCTGGCTGTTCATCAAGCTGTTGCGCAAGTTCGCCCCGGGGCGCATGGGGTGGGACCTGTTCATCTTGAAGATGCCGATCTTCGGCCAGCTCGTGGAAAAGAACATCGTGGCCCGAACCACGCGGACCCTCGGCACGCTGGTCTCCAGCGGCGTGCCGATCCTCGAAGCCCTGCACATCACCCGCGAAACCTCCGGCAACGCCGTCTTCGAAAACCTCTACCAGAGAGTCTACGACTCGATCCGCGAGGGCGAATCGATCGCCCAGCCGCTGAAAGACTTCTCGAAAACCGGGTTCCATCCGATGGCCATGTTCTTCTGGTTCATGTTCATCGGCGGGCCGATCGGCATGCTGATGTACATGACGCGGATGAACTCCCGCATCATGGACGACATGGTCGTCAACATGGTCGACGTGGGCGAGGAGACGGGCGAACTGGACACGATGCTTTATAAGGTGGCCGACACCTACGACGAAGAGGTCGCCGTGTTGACCGAAAGCCTCATGAGCCTGATGGAACCGTTGCTGATCATCATGCTCGGCGGCATGGTGGGCTTCATCGTCATCGCCCTGTTCATGCCGTTGATCAGCCTGATCCAGGAGTTGACCTAAGCGACTCGTAAAAGAACAAGTTGGGCATTCTTATGGGTGGAAAAGGCGGCGCAGACGCCCTTCCAGCCATAATGCTCGCCCAGGGTGAGACGTTGATTCTGGGTACCCTCTGGCCGGGAGAGAACCCCAGGGCAAAACAACCCGACAACCAGGCACCCGATGCCGGGAGGAGTTGCAATGGAAGCCGCGGCCGCCAACAGACCGCCACGACGGGCGTTCACCCTCGTCGAAATCCTGATCGTCATCGTGATCATCGGCATGCTCGTCGGACTCACGCTGCCGGCGGTGATTGCCGCCCGAAACCGGGCCAAGGAAGCCGTCATCAAGACCGATCTCGATCAGCTCTCGATGGCCATCCAGCACTACAAGGGCGAGTACGGCGACTACCCGCCCGATTTCTTCGGCGTGAATGACAGCTTTCCCGACGACATCCGCCAGCCGGCCCGGGCGGCCGTTTTGCGCCATCTGGCCCGTACCTTCCCTCGTTTGGTGCCCGAGAGCGGCGCCGACGTGGATGCTCGCTGGAACAATTTCCGTACGCACTTCGCCAACCACCATCCGACCTTGGGACTGGACCTGGATGACCTGACGCCGGCCTCGGCGCTGGTCTTCTGGCTGGGCGGGCTGCCCGATCCGGCCTCGAAGCAGTTGCAGGGCTTCAGCGCCAATCCCGCGCACCCGTTCGAGGCAGGCGGGCCGCGGCGAGCAAAACTCAACGACTTCGACGAGACCCGGCTGCGGGGCTTCGACGAGAGCACCATGACCTGGACCGAGTGGCCGACCTACGCGCCCAAGGGCGCCAAGCTGCCCTACGTCTACTTCAAGCCCCGCACCGATGCGACCTCCACCCGCATGGAATACGCCGTGGACACAAGCGGCAGCCCGGCCACAGGCGGCGGCACGGGGCCGATGCAGCCGTTCTTCTGCAAGTTCGACGACAACGGCCGGCTGGTGGCCGACCAGTGGACCGGGGCGTCCACGAATATCTGCGTGCCTTATCTTCGCGACATCGTGCCGGCGCAGACCAATCCGGCCGCGGCCGAGAACCCCACGACCGACCGCGTCTGGATGGAGCGCGACAAGTTCCAGATCATCTCGCCCGGGCTCGACGAGCAGTTCGGCGACCAGCCGGTGGCCGCGGCGGCGACCGACTTCCGCAACGCGATTACCGGCGAGAACCTCTCGGTCAACGGCGGCGATCTGGACAATATCACCAACTTCAGCGAAGGCAGACTCGAAAACGGGATCAAGCCATGACCCGCTCGGCGATCCAACGACGATCGGTCCGGGGGTTCACCCTGGTCGAGCTGCTGGTGACGATCACCATCATCGGCATTCTGGCCGGCGTGGTTCTCGGCGCGCTGCAGTCCGCCCGGGAAACGGCCCGCGCGGCCAAGACCAAGTCGCTGATCGTCCGGCTCGACCAGATCATCATGCAGCGCTATCGCTCGTACGAGACCCGTCGGGTGCCGATCAGCATGACCGGAGTCCACCCGACGCTGGCGGCGGTCAATCGGCTCAATGCCTTGCGCGACCTGATGCGGATGGAGATGCCGGACCGTTGGAACGATGTGGTGGATCTCACCAGCGGGAACCCCGTTCTACGACCCGCGCTCGTGAGCGGCGTGGGCGTGCCGGCCCTTGGCCGGCGGTACTTCCGACGATATTTCGACACCTACACCCGTCTGACCAACGCGGGCCTGGCGCCGGCCGACGCCGCAACGCGGATCAATCAAAACGGCGCGGCCGAGCTGCTGTATCTGATCGTCACGAGCGCCCCCGACGCCATCGAGCAATTCAGCGAGACCGACCTCGGCGATACGGACGACGACGGGCTGCCCGAGTTCCTCGACGGCTGGCGCCGGCCGATCCGCTACCTCCGCTGGCCGGCCGGGTTCGTCGAGTACCAGGCGTTGGCCGGTTTGAACAATGCGTCCGACAGCACGAACCTGGCGCCCGCGGGCAGGGCTGGCGGGCCGGCGCTCGATTGGGACTTCGCCTCCGACGTGCAGTCGGCCGAAGTGGAGCCCTCGACCAACCCGCAGCAGGCCCGTCGCTATGTGTCCGCCGACCCGTTCGACACCCGGGGCGTTGGCGGCGGGTTCGCCCTGTATCCGCTGTTTCAGACGGGCGTGGCAACCCACGGCTCCGGCTACGCGCTGTATCCGTTGATCTACTCCGCCGGCGCGGACGGGATCTACGACATCAATATCGGCAAGGACGGCTCCGCCACGGGCGACTATGTCTACGAGCTGACCGGTGCGTCGGCCACGCCGCCGACGCCTTGTGCTGTGATAGCGGCGCCAGGGATCGAGCTGCTCGATCCGTATCGGCCCGACGGCAACACCGCCACGGCCGACAACGCGGGCAACAACCTGCGGTTCGTCGGCCAGCCGCTCGACGGCAACGGCCTCGACGGCGAGCCGCCCAACGACCAGTTGGACCATTACGACAACATCCACAACCACCAGATCGAGGCGCGGTAGGATGGTCCATTTGCGTGCATACTGCTGTTCGGCGTCGCGCCGCCGGGCTGCCGCGCGGCGTCGCGGCGTCACGCTGGTCGAGCTGCTGGTCGTGCTGCTGATCCTCTCGGTGCTGGCGGCGGTGGCCCTGCCGACCTTGCGCACCGCCCGCGAGGGCCGCAACGTCCGCGAGGCGACCCGGGCGATCAACGTCTATTTCGGCGCCGCCCGGAATCGGGCCATCGAGCTGGGCCGCCCCTGCGGCGTGGTCATCGAGCGGTTCGAGGGCGTGCCCGAGTGTGCCATGGTCCTCTCCCAGGCCGAAGTCCCCCCGCCCTACGCGGGCGAGATGATGGACACCACGGTCGAGGTGCAAGACCGCACCTACACCGACGCGACGTGCACGGCCTGCTACTGGCCCGACGGGAGCATCGTGCTGAAGCTGGGAATTCCCGAGGGCGAATTCGCCAACCGGATGATTCGCCGCGGCGACCGGATTCGGCTGAACCACCAGGGCCCGCTGTTTACGATCGTCGACGATCCGATGGACAACCCGCCGCAAGCGGCGCAAGACTGGGATTTCCCCCTCGATAGCGATGGGTATATCATCTTTTTCGACCCGACCGGGGCGGCTTTTCAGGACACCAACAACAACGGACACATCGACAATCTTCGCTTGACCTTGCGACTCGATCCCAGTCAGGCGCAGCGGCTGCCGTGGCCCAGGGTGGCTGCCGGCGGCCCCAACCTGTGGTCGCCGCGGGTGCCATTCGAGGTCTTCCGCCAGCCGCGCAAGTCGGCCACGCCGCCGCTGCAACTGCCGGCCGGGGCGGTGATCGACTTGGAGCCGTCGGGCACGGAGACGGTCGCCCCGGCGCTGGGCTGGACCGGGAGCACGAACGCCGATCCGCTGATCGTGATGTTCTCGCCCAACGGGTCGCTCGACCGGCTGGTCTACACCCAGGCGCTGGAGAACCCGCCCAACTCCGGCCAGTACAGCTACTTGCCGGCCGAGGTCGATCTGGTCGAGCCGCTGTTTCTGCTGGTCGGCCGCCGCGACAAGGTGCCGGCGGACCTGGCCAACCCGACCGATCCGGCGGCGGGCGCCAACTGGTTCGACGCCAAGAGCCTCTGGATCACGCTCAATCCGCAGACCGGCCTGGTGACGGCCGCCGAGAACGACGTTACCAACTTCACGGCGCCGGCCGCCTTCAACTATAAAGATCCGCTGCAGCGGGCCGCGGCGCTGGCGGCCGTGCGCCGCTACGCCCGGCAGTCGCAAGGCATGGGAGGACGCTGATGGCAGCCACCGCCGGTTCTCGTGGTTCGCGACGCGGCATCAGCCTGCTGGAGGTGCTGATCTCGGTCTTCGTCCTCTCGGTCGGGCTGCTGGGCCTGGCCGCACTGATTCCCGTCGGGCGGTTCGCCATCGTCGAGACCGGCAAGGCCGACCGGGGCGGCGCCTGCGGTCGGGCCGGCCTGCGCGAACTGAAAATCCGCGGGATGCTCGATCCGCAAAACTGGCGGCAATATGCCGACCCGGACAACGGTGATTACAGCCTCGCATCGGTCGTCAACAACCCGACGGTCGCCCGCGGCGAATCGTTCGCCATCGATCCGCTCTCGTTCGGCCGGCTGCTGCCGGGCGACGCGGCCATCCACCGGTTTCCGTATGCTCCGCTTGCCGCACAGCCGGCGTCGCAACTGCGGGGCACCAACATGCAGCGGGTCACGCTGGCCGGCGTGGGCGCCAGCTTGCCGCTGGCCGATCGGATCTTCACCTGGCAGGACGACCTGCTGTTCGCGCGGCCCGAAGACCGCGATCTGCGGCCCCGGGCCCAACTGGGCACCACCACCGGGCGGCAAGAGATCGAGGGCGACTACTCGTGGCTGGTCACGGTCACGCCGGCCCGATCCGAAATCGATCTGCCCGTCCAGCAACGGCAGCTCTATTCGGTCTCGGTGGTCGTGTTCTACAAGCGGCAGTATCCGGCCGACCGGCCGATCAACGCTTCCGATCCCAAGCCGACCGAGCGGAAGGTGGTCGCCAACATCCTGACCGACGGCTACGGCGGCGGCGACGTGCGGCTGACCACCGACCACGGCGTCGAGTATCTCGACGTCCGCGAAGACGAATGGCTGATGCTCTGCGGACGCGTGACCCATCGCGACTCCAGCCCGGCCGTGTATCCTTCCAGCGGGGTCTTTCAGTGGTACCGGGTGGTCGCTGCCGGCGATGTGTACCAGGCGACCGACGGCAGCGGCAATTTGATGACCGTGCCCAGCACCACCAGACCGGTCCTCGCCCGCGACGTCACCTTGGCCGGCCCCGACTGGAACACGCGGTGGTGCGCCTGCGACGACAGCGGGACGTATACCGATAGCAACGGCGACATGTTCGTCGACCTCGACGGCGACGGCTGGGAGTGGGACGCCGAGGCGGCGCTGATGGACGGGGTGATCGGGGTCTACTCGACCACGGTCGAGCTGGATTGGAACCTGTTGTGGAACAGGTAGCGGGCCGAGAGAGAAGAGGGCCAGGGCAAGCGGACGTTTGACAGTAAGGAAATCGACATGAGACTCAGCCACACCCGTGCCCGACGGGGCGTGCTCTTGCTGGTCATTCTCGGCCTGCTGGCCATGTTTGGCCTGGTCGCCGTGGCCTTCGTGGTCCTGACCGGCCAGGCGATGCGCAGCGCGCAGGTGATACGCCGCGTCGAGCAGCAGTCGTATCCGCCCGACCACGACCTGGACCGTGCCGCGATGCAGGTGCTCCGCGGCGCCAACAGCCCCACCTCGGTCGTCGGCGCCCACGGCCTGCTGGAGGACCTGTATGGGTTGGCGCCGGCCATCAACCTGATCGGCAAGGTGAACCTCGACGACGACGGTGACGGCAACATCGACGAGTCGGACGGCAGCGAGTCGATGGGATGGATTGGCGTCGACGACGATGGCGACGGCATGGTGGATGAAGGAGACGGAAGCGAACTGGTCGGCATCGTTGGTGAGCCGTTGTATGACGACGACAACGATGGCAACACCGACGATCCGGACGGCAGCGAAGCGAGTCGCATCGCACAAGATCTCGTTGGCGTCTGCGGCGGCCAGCTCGTCCAATTCACGCTGCATCTGCCCGACGCGCACCGGAAGGCAGGCTGCGTGCTGACCATGCTCACTGGAGATTTCGCCGGTCAGAGCACGCGGATCGTCGCGGTCAATCCGGTAAGCGGGCTGGCGCAAATGCTGCCTTTTTCCGGCAGCGGCACGCTCCAGATTGGTGACCTGTTCACGATCAACGGCGTGCCGTTCTCCGGCACGGGTTTCGGCTACAATCCGCCGGTGCCGGCAATGCCGCTGGCGGCCCGCGAGCCCGACGAAGACCTCAACGGCAACGGCGCGCTCGATCCGGGTGAAGACCTCAACGGCAACGGCTCGCTCGACGTGGGCGAGGTGGATGCCAATCAGAACGGAATCCTGGACGCGGGGGAAGACCTCAACGCCAACGGTCAGTGGGACTTCTACGGGCCGTGGTACGCGCTGTCGCCGAACCCGAAGACGGCGATGCCGAATCTCATGTTGGGCTACACCGACCTGGGCGGCCCCGGCGGGGCCAACGAAGACTACGACGCGCCCGACTACCAGAACATGATGCTGGCCATGGTGCTGGCCAACGGTCAGGTGCCGATCCCCTCGCTGCACCGCTCGTCGCTGGTGCAGTATTGGGTCAACGCGATCAGCAGCTCGCCGGCGCTGAACCCGGCCGTCCGCACGAGCTTCGAAGACCGCTTCCGCACCGAGCTGTCGGACGGCCTGAAGCGCAAGATCACGCTGCGTCCCCTGCCGGAAGATCACTTCGTTGACGTCAACGGCGACGGCAGGCTGACTCTGGGCGAGGACCTCAACGGCAACGGTTTGCTGGACGGCGGCGAGGACGTCAACGCAAACGGCCTGCTCGATCCGCCCGAGCCCTATTTCACCGGCGGCAATCCGGCATACCAGGCCGGCGCCGATCCGTACACCACCGGGTTCAATCCGCTCTGGGACGGGATCCCGCTGGATCGCCAGGGCGACGGGCGGGCCGAATGGGATTGGGACGTGGACAACGACGGCGACGGCCGGGCCGACAGCATCTGGGTGGACCTGGGCTTCCCGGTTTGCACCTCGGCCGACGGGCGGCAGTACAAGCCGCTGTTCGCCATCTTGTGCGTGGACCTGGACGGCCGGCTGAACCTCAACGCCCACGGCTGCTGGGCCCAGACCAACGCCGACTATCGTCCCGATCGCGGCCCGACGCCGCCGATGGACCCGAACAACTACTACGGCAACGTCAGCGCTACGCAGTTCTACCAGGACCAGGGCATCACGCCGCCGGCGGCCCCGAACCCGGGCGAACAGGCCTTGTTCACCGGCGGCCAGCAATGGGCGTCGTTGCCCCGGGGACAGGGCTACGGACCCGCCGACATCAACCTGTTCTCGCTCTTGCCGCCGTTTCCCGGTTCCAACAACGCCTTCGAGTACGGCCAATACGAGCTGCTCCTGGGGGGCAACGGGGTCTATCCGGGGCGCTATGGAGAGCTCGCCGGCCCGCACCAGGCGGGCATTTCCGGAGCGGCCGCCGGATCGCTCAACGCCGACGACCCCCACAGCCAGAACCGCTTCTACGAATACTACAACAATTGCTGGGCGTCGTTGTGCCCGGGCTTCCCGGCCGTGTACGACTACTGGGGCTTTTTGCCCTACAACCCGATTGCCCCGGTGCCCAACGCGTTCGGGGCCCCGATGGATCTCAACGCCAAGGGCCGCGTGGGGCTGGACGCCCGGGGCCAGCCCCTGTTTCCGCTGATGAGCCACAGCGATTCCACGGCGGCGATGGACCCGCTCGACGATCCGTACGAAATCAACCTGTCGCCCGACGCGGCCCACGGCTGCGTTTCGGCCGCCCAGCTCGACGCCCCGTTTTCGCCGGCCGAGCTGGAGGCGATCCTGCGCTCGACCGACGTGGACGCGTCGCAGTTGCCCAGCCGGCTGCGGGCCTTGGCGCCGCGGCTGTTGCAGCCCTGGAACGACGCGGAAGCGACCTGGCCGCGCCACGCGGTCACCAGCGAGAGCTGGGACCTGCCCTGTCCCAGCGTGGCCTTGCCGGTGAGTCTCCGCGAGGAGTTGGCCTTGCTGCCGTACGTCGACCTTACGCAGACGAGCAACGGGACGAACCGACCGATTTCCCTGCCCGACCTGCGGGCCCGCCACGTTACGGACCTGTTGCTGGCGAAGCTGGAAATCACCATCTGCAGGGACCTCCAACCGACGACGCCGGATGTGCCCACGCTGCGGAACAATGTGCGGGCCCAATACCAGGCCGCCCTGACCAGCGGCGCCGTGGCGCAGTTGCTCCCGCTCGATCTGCGGGCCGGGCTGAAGATGGACGTCAACCGGCCACTGGGCAACGGCATCGACGACAACGACAACGGGGTGGTCGACGAGCCGGCCAGGATCATCCGCAGTCCGGCATTGGCGGTCGATCCCAACTTCTACGGTGAACTCCACGCCGTCGGCAACCCGGCGGATCTGGAGAAGGTGCCGCTGGTCAACTCGGACTTCATCGCCAACGTCAACGTGGACTTCAATCACACGGCCGGCATGGACGTCAACGGCGATGGTACGGTGAACGAAGTCGATCGGGCGCTGGCGCGACAATACTACGCCCGGCATCTGTACGTGCTGCTGATGCTGGTGATGGACCCGAGCGGCATCGCGCCGGGTTGGGACCCGGTGGCCTGGGATGCACTGACCGACGAGCAGCGCGACCGGGAGCGGGCCAAAGCGGCCGCCCAATGGGCCGTCAACGTGGTCGACTTCCGCGACCGCGACTCGATCATGACGCCCTTCGAGTACGACGTCCGGCCCTTTGTGGATGACGACGGGGACGGCGACACCTGGGACGTCGACAGCGTGGTCGACGAACTGCAAATGCCCGGCGGAACCCTGCCGGCCGGCAGCGACGACGGGCAGACCTATCGCGGACTGGTCTGGGGTTGCGAGCGGCCCGAGCTGCTGATCACCGAGGTCCTGGCGACCCACGACCGCCGCACCGAAGACCGCAGCGACGAAGAGTTTGAGGTGGAGGCGGGTGAAACCGCAACGCAAGCAGGAACCAACAGCGATCCGACCAATCCCGACCGCGACTTCGACCAGAAGCTCAAACCGCAAGGCTCGCTCTTCCTAGAGCTGTACAATCCCTGGACCGAGCTGCTGCCGAAGTCGGGCGATCTGTATGACCGGCTCGATCAGCCCGGCGGCGTGGACCTGACGGCCAGCCCGGCCGGCTCGCCCGTCTGGCGGCTGATCGTCGTGCCTAAGAACCAGTACAACGTGGACCCCGACGATCCCGCGGCGCTGTTGACGATCGAGCGGGCGGTCTACTTTGTCGACTCGACGGTGACGCTCCCCGGCCAAGGGACCGTCGAGTTCCGCCCCGACGACGCCTTTGCGGCGGAGATTGCGCCGATCAAGCCCGGGCGGTATATGGTCATCGGTCCGGGCCAGCCGAGCGACGCGAACACGGCCGTGACGCCGATGGGGCTGCGCGCCGACAACCGGGCGGATCTGAACACCACGCGCCGCATCGTGTTGACACCCGATCACGACCCCGAGACGCCGCAACAGGTGCAGATCTTCTCCGACGGGACCGCCGACGACCTGGATCCGCAGGCACCGCTGAATCCCTTGCCCATCCAGCCGCCGGTGGCAGTGGTCATCAACTCGCCGCGCCGACTGAGTATTTCCGAGCCCGACGTGCCCTATCCCAACGTTGATCCCCTGGGCCAGGCTTACGATCCGGTCGCGGGCTATCCGACGCCCTACGATCATCCGCTGGACCTTAACAACCCGCTCTGGAGCGGCGTTTTCCGCAACTACGGTCTGAAGGACAACATCCGGCTGGACCAGGTCAAGTTCGTGCATCTGCAGCGGCTGGCCAATCCGTTGGTTCCCTACAATCCGCTGACGAATCCCTACCGGACGATCGACACGGCCGGGATCGACCTGGTCTGTTTCAATGGGATTACCGACGCGCGGGACAACGGAGCGGGCGTCAACGAGCAGTTGAACAAGGCGAGCATCCGGTTCAACAGCCGCGAGCGCGGGGAGAACAACGGCGGGGCGGCCAACAACCTTTGGCTCCAGGAGCAGGCCGGCGATCCGACTTCCACGCAGATCCTCCCGTCGAAGCAGAACGTCAATTCGGTCAATCCCATCGTGGCCGCGACGCAGCACTACTTCGAGAACCCGCTGCACCATACGCTGGGCTACTTGAACGATCCTTTCGGGGCCCCGCGCAACGGCTCGAACTCGAACGCCCGGTACATCGGCGATCCGCCCACGCCGTTTCCGTGGCTGACGTGGAACAACCGGCCGTTTGTCAATCAGCTCGAGCTGCTGCTGGTGCCGGCGGCCAGCTCGTCGCGGCTGTTAAACCCGCATCTGAATCCGCTGGGCGCGTACGGCATGGACCGCGGCGGGACGAACCCCTACCTCTACGAGTTGGACGCCCTGCCCCCTCCCTATGCGGGCAACTACGTGAAGATGCCTTTCCCGCACGTGCTGGGCTTCTTCCTTTCGCAGGACGCGCCGACCGCCACGGCGCCGCAGTATCATCGGCTGCTGGAGTTGCTGCACGTGCCGTCGCGATTTGTGGGAACGCAAACGGCGTGCGACCCGGCCACCGCGGCCGTCACACTTCTCCCCGGCAACCCCGTTCACAACTTCAAGCCGCCGTTCCACTGGATCTCGAACTATCGCGAGCCTGGGCGGGTGAATCTCAACACGATTGCCGGCAACCGGGTGTTCGAGGGTCTGATGAACGGCTTCCCGGCCTCGGCGGGCAGCGGCTTCAACGGCTTTGACTGGGCGAACTTCAAGCGCAGTCGCCGGGGGGCTTCGGGGGCTTTGCTCTCGACGATGAATCCGGCTGATCCGAACGACTGGATGCGGTGGGTCAACCCGCTGTTTCCCACGCGAATCGAGAGCCCCTTCCGCTCGTACGGCGGCAGCTACCTGGTGCCGCCGGTGCCGGCGGGCATGCAGTCCAATGTGGAAGTGGACGCGACGCTGCTGCGCGGTCAGACCGGCGCGAGTGTGCCGGCCCCGCTGTTCGACCACGTGCAGGGCAGCGACGTCTTCAACACCCAGCGCAACCCCTACTTCCGCTATCAGGGCCTGATGCGGTTGGGCAACCTGGTGACGACGCGCTCGAACGTCTATGCCGTCTGGATCACCGTGGGGTATTTCGAGGTCCAGCCGCGGCCGATGCGAATCGACCCGCTCACCGGGTTCGAGTGGTCGCCGGCGCGGTACCAGGCTGTTTATCCGGACGGCTACGCCCTGGGGCAGGAGTTGGGGGTGGAAACGGGCGAAGTCACCCGGCATCGCGGGTTCTATATCATGGACCGGTCGATTCCCGTCGGTTTCCAGCGAGGACACGACCTGAACGCCGAAAAGGCGATCGTGCTGAAACGGTTCATCGAGTAGGCCCATGGGATATCGAAACCTCGGCGAGTGTCTCCGCGATCTGGAGAGATCGGGCCAGTTGATTCGGATCGAGACGCCCGTCGATCCGCATCTGGAGATGGCCGAGATCCAGCGTCGGGTGTTTCGCGCGGGCGGTCCGGCCGTCTATTATGCCCAGCCGACCGGGTCGCGGTTTCCCATGGTCGGCAACCTGTTCGGCACGCTGGAGCGGATGCGTTATCTGTTCCGCGATGCGCTCGACGTGGTCGCCCGGCTGGTGCAGTTGCAGATCGACCCGGCCGATCTGCTGCGGCGTCCGCGGTTGCACCTGAAGACGCCTTGGCACGCCTGGAGCGCGCGGCCGCGCCGGGTGAAGCGCGGGCCGGTGATGATCCACGAGACCAGCATCGACCAGTTGCCGCAGCTTACATCATGGCCCGACGACGGCGGGGCCTACGTCACGCTGCCGCAGGTCTACACCGAGCATCCCGAGCACCCGGGCTGGGAGCGATCGAACGTGGGCATGTACCGCGTGCAGCTTTCCGGCGGCCAATACCAGCCGAACCGGGAGGTGGGAATGCACTACCAGTTGCATCGCGGCATCGCCATCCACCACGAGGCGGCGATCCGCACGGGGAAGCTGTTGCGGGTGAACGTCTTCGTGGGCGGGCCGCCGGCAATGACCGTGGCCGCCGTGATGCCCTTGCCCGAGGGGATCAGCGAGCTGGCCTTCGCCGGCATCCTGGGGCGGCGTCGCGTGCCGATGATTGATCGGGGGGAGCGCCCTGATATTTGCGCCGAGGCCGATTTCTGCATCAGCGGCTACCTCGATCCGAAAAAGCTGCTGCCGGAAGGCCCTTTCGGCGACCACCTGGGGTATTATAGCCTGGCCCACGATTTCCCCGTGCTGCGGGTCGAACACGTGTTCCACCGCCCCGACGCGGTCTGGCCGTTTACCGTGGTGGGCCGGCCGCCGCAGGAAGACGCGATCTTCGGGCAACTGATCCACGAGCTGGTCGGGCCGGTGATTCCCAAGACGATTCCGGGCGTGCGGGCGGTTCGCGCGGTCGAGGCGGCGGGCGTCCACCCGCTGCTGCTGGCCGTCGGCAGCGAACGCTACCTGCCCTACGAGGAACGCCGCCGGCCGCGCGAACTGCTCGCGCTGGCCAATGCCCTGCTGGGCCAGGGGCAATTGTCGCTGGCGAAGTATCTCTGGATCGTCGCCGGCGAGGATCAGCCGGAGCTGAACGTCGGCCACGTGCCCGACTTCATGCGCCACGTGCTCGAACGGGTCGACTGGCGCCGCGACCTGCACTTCCAGACCTGCACCACGCTCGATACGCTCGACTACTGCTCAGGCCGCCTGCACCAGGGCTCGAAGCTGGCGGTGGCGGCGGCCGGGCCCGCGCGGCGGTCGCTGCCGGTGGCCATGGACAGCCGCCTTCACGTGCCCGCGGGCCTGGGGTTTTCCAACCCGCGAGTCTTCTTGCCGGGTATCCTGGTGGTGGAAGGGCCGGCGTACCACGCGGGCGAGAACGGGGTCGATGCGGCCGTCGAGCGGTTCTGCGCCGGCTACGACCGCAACGACCCGATCAACGCCTTTCCGCTGATCGTGGTCGTCGACGACAGCGAGTTCGCCGCGCGGAGCCTGGAGAACTTCCTCTGGACCACCTTCACCCGCAGCGATCCGGCCGCCGACGTCTACGGGATCGATTCGTTCGTTTCCCGCAAGCACTGGGGTTGCTTCGGCTCGCTGGTGATCGACGCCCGCAGCAAGCCGCACCACGCCCCGCCCCTGGTCGAAGACCCCGAGATCAGCCGGCGGGTCGACGCGTTGGGCGCGCCGGGCGGGCCGTTGCACGGGGTGGTGTAGGGCGCAAGGGGCTCACGCCATCACGCGCGGTCGAATCACGCGGCAGCCGATCCGGCCCAGCTCGGCCTGGAGTCGGGCGAACGTGGCCTCGTCGGCAAAGGTGCCGATGATCGCGCCCCCGGAGCCGGCGAACTTGGCGGTGGCCCCGGCGGCCCGGGCGCACTCGACCATGCGGACCTGGCCGGGCGGAAGCGGACAAATCGAACGCCGCAGATCGAAGTTGGCGTCGATCAACCGGCCCAGGTGCGCGGCGTCGCCGGCCTCCAGGGCGCCGCGGGCTTCGACCGTCAAGTCGGCGAACCGGGCCATGGCCTCGACGACGGCGGTTTCGCCGGCGTTGTAGCGGGCGCGAAGGCTGTTGTGGGTCACCTCGGTCGGCTCGCCCACGTCCGTGCTGTAGGCCACGTACAGCGGCGGCAGCAGTCCCGGGTCGAGCGGCTCGTACACGCCGCAGGAAAAACCGCCAATCTGCTGCATCCGCTGCTGGGCGAAATCCATGTAGACCAGGCCCTCGTAGGTCTGGACCACGCGGTCCTGCAGCCCGGCGGCGATTCCCAGCTCCTCCGTTTCGACCGAGAGCACGAGCGACGGCTGGACCTGCCGCGGAATCTCAATCCCGTAGAACTCCATCAGGCAACGGAGCGTGGCTACGATGATCGCGCTGGAGCCGGCCAGCCCGACCTGTCGGGGCACCGTGCTGTCGTAGCGGACCGAAAAGTTCTCCCCATGCAGTGAATACCCCTGCCGGCGGCAATAGTCGACGAACTTCTTGATTGTCGCCTTCACCAGCCGGATGCCGCCGTAGTAGCCGTGCAGCCGCACGTCGCGGACCAACTCGTCGATCGCATGGAACCGGGTCTGGTCGTGCCGGCTGAAGACGACCTCGATCTGGTCCCACTCGTAGAGCGTGACCTCCGCGCGAAAGTCGCGGACAACCAACGCCAGGGTCCTGCCGTGGTATCCGTCGGACGGGTTGCCCATCAGCCCGCAGCGGGCGAAGGCCTGTTTTCGAATCAGCAACATGCCAGCATCGGCCTCAGCGAGCCCCTTGCAGCAGCCCTTTCAAATGGTTCTTCAGCGCCGCACCATACTGCGGATCGGCCAGGGCGAACTCGGCGAACGCCAGGAAGTAGCTCTCGAAATTGCCGATGTCGAACCGCCGCTCGTCGGCCCCCAACCGCACGCCCAGCACCTTCCGCCCGTCGCGAATCAACATGCGGATCGCGTCGGTCAATTGGATCTCGTCGGCCTTGCCGGGCGGGGTCCGCTTCAGGTAGTCGAAGATGGCCGGGCTGAACACGTATCGCGAGGCCACGGCCAGATTGCTGGGGGCCTCGTTCACGCCGGGCTTCTCGATCAAATCCCCGAGCTCGAACACCTCGTGGCCCCCGTCCCGCGGCTGGGCAATGCCGTAGTGGATCACGTCTTCCGGCGGAACCTCCTCGAAGGCGATCACGGCCACCGCCCGGGTGGCTTCATACTTCTCGATCATCGTGCGGACCACCTCCGACTGGGCGTGCAGGCCGATGATCGAATCGCCCAAGGCCACCACGAACGATTGGCTGCCGACCACCGGTTGGGCACAAAGGACCGCGTGGCCCAGCCCGAGCTGTCGCCGCTGTCGCGTGTAGAAGTACTCCAGGTCCTCGCGCTCGAAGGCCAACTCCGTCAGCAGTTCCTCTTTGCCCGTCTCGCGGAGGTTGTTAATCAACTCCACGTCAATGTCAAAATGGTTCTCGATGGCCGTCTTGCCCGGCCCGGTGACGAACAACAACCGACCGATCCCGCAGCGGGCCAGTTCCTCGACGACGTATTGCACGACCGGCTTGCGGCCCACCGGGAGCATTTCCTTCGGCTGGCTCTTGGTCAAAGGCAACAGCCGGGTCCCCCGCCCGGCCACCGGGACCACTGCAAAGTCAACGGCCATAACACACGCTATTGAGGTTAGAGGCTGCCGGGCCCCATTGCGGCCGTGGAAGCCGCCGATGGTCCCGAATGGTCGTTAGAGGGCACTCCGCCGAAGTCCAGTGGCCGAAGTCGCAAGACTTCAGATTCGGGACCTCCGAGTATCCGCAACAATCTGACTTCTGTCAAACATAGCACGGCCGCCAATCTCGCCTCGTGCTGCCCCACGCCCTGCCCTCGGGCAGGTCGCAGGTCGATTCCGGGCCATGTCCCCTTGACAGCCCTCCCAAACTTGTGCTATTGTGTTAGTACAAGTGATCGACGCGCGGCTTCCCGGCAGCAACGGCCTCGGCCATGCAAATCCACCTCTCCTCCTGCAACGGCGTGCCCCTGTATCTGCAGATCGTCACCCAGGTGAAGTACCTGGCCGCCTCCGGTCGACTCGCGCCCGGCGAGGAGCTACCCCCCATCCGCGTGCTGGCCGAGCAGTTGCTGATCAATCCCAACACGGTGGCCCGTGCCTACCGCGAGCTGGAATATGCGGGCGTGGTGGAGAAGCGGCGTACGGCGGGCACCTACGTGGCCGACGGCGGGTCGCCGCTGAGCCGCCCGCAACGCCTGAGGATCCTGGAAGAACGCGTCGACGCGCTGCTGGCCGAAGCCCGACAGATGGACGTCTCGACCGAGGAGGTCATGGAATTGTTGCGGCAGCGGGACCGGCACATGTTGGCCGACCCGAAGGAGAAGTGATGCGATGACCCACAACGGCGATACGGTCGTGGAAACTCGGGGCCTCACCCGGCGGTTCGGCGCGATCACCGCGCTGGACGAGGTCAGTCTTGCCGTGCCGCGTGGCTCCGTCTTCGGACTGGTGGGCGTCAACGGCGCCGGCAAGACCACGCTGATCAAGCACGTGCTCGGTCTGCTGAGGGCCCAGGCCGGCTCGATTCGCGTCTTCGGGCTCGATCCGGTCGCGGAGCCGGTCCGCGTTCTTTCGCGGATCGGCTATTTGGGCGAAGAGAGCGATCTGCCCGATTGGATGCGCGTGGGTGAGCTGCTCGGCTACTTGCAGGCCTTCTACCCCACCTGGGACGAAGCCCATGCCGAAGAGCTTCGCCGATCGTTCGAGATCGATCCGTCGGCGAAGGTCAAGCACCTCTCGAAGGGGCAGCGGGCAAGGGTCGGGTTGCTGGTGGCCCTGGCCTATCGCCCGGAGCTCCTCTTGCTGGACGAGCCCTCCTCCGGGCTGGACCCCATTGTGCGTCGCGACATCCTGGGCGCCATCATCCGCACGATCTCCGAGGAGGGTCGAACGGTGCTCTTCTCGTCGCATTTGCTGGATGAAGTCGAGCGCGTCTCGGATCACGTGGCCATGATTCACCAAGGCAGCATCGTGATGTGCGGCGGCCTCGACGAGATCCGAGCGTCCCATTTGCGGATCACGATTCGCTTCGACGAGCCGCAATCCGAACCGCCGTCCACCGGCGCCGCGCTGGGGTGGAAAGGCGCGGGCCAGGAGTGGTCGGCCATCTGCGACGGGCAGCTCCCGCGGTTCCACCAGGCAGCCTCGGAGGCCGGGGCGCGGATCGTCGAACAGGCGGCGGCCTCGCTCGACGAGATCTTCGTCGCCCGAGTTGCCAACGCCCGCCTCACCTCGGACAAGGAGTAAGCCGTGCGATCCCCTCCGGTTGCGATTGCCTGGCAGCTTTGGGCACGGGGCCGCTGGTGGCTGATCGGCGTTGCCGTCTGGCTGGCGACGGTCGTCGGCCTGTGCGAAATCTTGCCGCAGGGCGCGATCCTGAAATCACTTTGCATCCTGCCGGTTATCGCGGCGCCGCTGGGGCTGTCGGTCGTGTTTCTGTTCGGCGCCGACACCGATTTGGCGAGCAACGACACGTCGTTTCCGCGGTGGATGTTCACGTTGCCGGTAAGCACGCCCACGATGGTCGGCTGGCCGATGCTCTACGGAACCGTCGTGATGACGGCCACCTGTCTCGCCGTGGGGCAGTGGGTCCTGCGCGCCGTTTGGCCGCAGATGCCGCTCTGGTGGCCGGCGTTGCTGGCCGCCGGATGCCTGGCGTGGCTCCAGGCGTTGGCCTGGTCGCCGTCGGGTCTGCCCTGGCTGCGACTGGTCACCGCTCCGGCAGTCGTCGGCGGCCTGATGGCCCTGCCGTCGGCGGCGCGAAGCGTCCATCTGCCCGAGCCGGTGTTGGTCGTGGTTCTCGCCGTGCAGATTCCGGTGGCCTATGCGGTGGCCGTGCTCGGGGTTACTCGCGCGCGCCGCGGCGACCTGCCGGACTGGCGCTGGCTGACCGGCTGGGTCCGGAGCTTCGGCCGCCGCCGATCGGGCCGAGGGCGTGTCTTCCGTTCGCCCGCGCGGGCCCAATTGTGGTTCGAGTGGCGAATACATGGGATCGGCCTGCCGCTGTTGGTCGGTTTATGTCTGCCGCTGTTCGCGGGGCTGATTATCCTGAGGAGTTCCGCCGCCCGGGCTGGCGAGCCTCCGATTCTCCTTCAACCGGCCGCCCTGTTGCTGCTGCCTTTGTACGCCGTCGGCTGCACGGCGCTGAGCGCCGGAACGTTGCGCTCGGGCCGCGGCCCGACCCAGGCCTCGCCGTTTCTGGCTACCCGTCCGATGGATTGCGCCGGCTTCGTCGTTGCGAAGTTCCAGATGGCCCTCTTCAGCGTGCTGTGTGCCTACGCGCTGGCGGCGCCGGCGGCCCTGGCCCTGACCGTCTACCTGAGGAGCTATCGGACGTGGCACGAGCTGTTGACCGCGTGCGTGGGGAGGCTCCCTCCGGCGGCAATGTTCGCGATCGGGCTGGTCGCGTTCGGCTTGCTCGTGGCCTTCTGTTGGCGATTGGCCATCGCCAGCATGTTCTCCGGTCTGGCCGGCCGCACCTGGGTGGCGGTGGCCGTGAGTGTCGGCTGGTTGCTCATGCTGCACGGGCTGGCCGTTCTCGGCTGGTGGCTCTACGTGTACCCTCAATACCGCGACGCCGTGGTTGCCGCCGTGCCCTATGTCCTGGCTTTTCTAGTGGTTCTGAAGCTCCTGCTGGCCGTCTGGGCGTGGCGCGCGGTCTACCGCCGACGGATGCTGGAGGGCAAGGCCATCGTCCGGCTCGTCGGCCTCTGGCTGGCGACGGTCGCCGCTCTGCTGGCCCTGGCGGCGTGGCTGGTTGCCCACAGCGACCTGCCGGGCGCCGTGGTAGCTTTCTGCGTGATTCTCAGTGTCCCGCTTCTGCGAATCGGGCTGTGCCCGTTGGCGTTGGAGTGGAACCGACATCGCTAAGCGGGGACGGTGGCGGTTTTCATGCGGCAAAGACGGCGCTGTTCTCACGGGTTCCACTTCCCATAGCGTTCCACAGGTGATTCATGGTATAAGGGCAAGGTCCCTTTCGACGAACCCAGAAACTGCATAGGTGGCGAGGCCGCGGCCGCGATCGATCGCCGCCGCCTGAGACAACGCCCCGGAAGATGCCCGACAGCGAAGCGACGCCACGCGATCTGAATCACTCCGCCGAGTCGGTCCCACGGCCGTCCCCCCAACAGGTGCGTGCCTGCCTGGGCGACGCCCTCTGTCGGCAGTTGGGCGTCTATCCCCTCCCCGACGCCCTGCGGCTCTCGGTCGTGGTGGCCGTCTACAACGAGAAAGGGACCATCGAGGAGATCCTCCGCCGGGTCCGGGCGGTTGCGATTCGCAAGGAGATCATCGTGGTCGACGACGGCAGCACGGACGGCACCGGCGAGTTGCTGGCGACCCTGGCCGATCGCGACGATCTGCGGGTGCTGCATCACCAGCGGAACCGGGGCAAGGGAGCGGCGCTGCGGACCGCGTTCGCCCAGGTGACCGGCGACGTGGTGATTGTCCAGGACGCCGATCTGGAATATGACCCGGCCCAATACGGCCGGCTGATTCAGCCGATCGTCGAGGGCGTGGCCGACGTCGTCTACGGATCGAGGTTTTCGGCCGTCGGGCCACATCGCGTATTGTACTTCTGGCACTGGGTGGCCAACCGCATGCTGACCATGCTCTCGAACACGTTCACCGACCTGAACCTCACGGACATGGAGACCTGCTACAAGGTGTTTCGCCGCGAGGTCATTGATGCGATTACCCCTACGCTGAAGCAGAACCGCTTCGGCATCGAGCCCGAGTTGACCGCCAAGGTCGCCCGGCGGAACTACCGCATCTACGAGATGGGAATCAGCTACTTCGGCCGCACCTACCAGGAAGGCAAGAAGATCCGTCTGCGCGATGCGTTTCAGGCGCTCTGGTGTATCCTGCGGTACTGGAAATGGGATTGAGGAATCGTCCATGCTCCGACTGATTGCCCCGCACCTTCACGTCGACAGCGTATGCGATCTCACGCTCGCGCGGCTGGAGGAGCTGAAGCTTTCCGCCCTGCTGCTGGACGTCGATTGCACGCTGAAACGATATCGCGACCCCGACGTCTCGCCCGAGGTGGTCGCCTGGCTCGACGAGCTGCGGGCCGGCGGCATCGGGCTCTGCCTGGTCTCCAACGGCATGGGCCGGCGCATCGGGCGAATCGCCGAACGGCTCGACCTGCCCTTTGTGGCCAAGGCGCTCAAGCCATTCCCCTTCCGGCTGCGGGCGGCCGTCCGCAGGATGCACTTCCCGCCGCAGCGGACCGCCATGGTGGGCGACCAGCTCTTCGCCGACGTGTTGGCTGGCCGGCTGGCCGGATTGACCAGCATCCTCGTCCGGCCCATCCATCCCGAGGAGGAGCCCTGGTTCACGCGTCTGAAACGCCCCCCCGAGCGTTACCTGGTCGGGCGGATGAAGCCGGGCAAGAACTCTCCGATGGGATGAGCTGCCGGAGAGTGGTCTTCTCAGCCCGCAGCCGATCCGCTATCATGCCGGCTTGCGCTGTTCTCGTTCTCTCCGAGCGGTTGGTTTCCACGCGACCGCGCTGACCGAGGGACCCGGATTCCCGTGACCGCCATCCTGGGCATCTCCGCGTTCTACCACGATTCCGCTGCGGCGTTGGTCGTCGACGGCCAGGTCGTCGCTGCCGTCCAGGAGGAGCGCTTCACCCGCAAGAAGCACGACCACGAGTTTCCCCTCCACGCCATCGAGTATTGCCTGGGCGAAGGCGGGCTGCGTCCGGCCGAACTCGACTACGTGGGCTTTTACGACAAGCCGTTTCTGAAGTTCGAGCGGTTGCTGGAGACCTATCTGGCCTTTGCTCCCAGCGGTTTCCGCTCGTTCCTCACGGCCATGCCGCTGTGGCTGCACCAGAAGCTCCACCTGCCCCGCGAGATCCACCGGGGGCTGAAGCACGAGTACCGGCGGCGGTGCGTCTTTACCGAGCACCACGAATCGCACGCCGCCAGCGCCTTCTTCCCATCCCCGTTTCAGGAGGCGGCCATCCTCACGCTCGACGGCGTGGGCGAATGGGCCACCGCCACCTGCGGATTCGGACGCGACAACCGGGTCACACTCACCCAAGAGCTGCACTTCCCCCACTCCTTGGGCCTGCTCTACTCGGCCTTCACGTACTTCTGCGGTTTTCGGGTCAACTCGGGCGAGTACAAGCTGATGGGCCTGGCGCCCTACGGCGAGCCGCGCTACGTCGACGCGATCCGCCGGCACCTGCTCGACCTGAAGGCCGACGGCTCGTTTCGCCTGGACATGTCGTACTTCAACTACTGCCAAGGTCTGAGGATGACCTCGCGGAAGTTCGAGCGGCTCTTCGGCGGGCCGCCGCGAAGGCCCGAGTCGCCCCTGACGCAGCGCGAAATGGATCTGGCCGCCAGCGTCCAGCAGGTGACCGAAGAGGTCGTGATGCGCTGTGCCCGGCACGTCCACGAAACGACCGGCCTGAAGAACCTCTGCCTTGCCGGGGGTGTGGCGCTGAATTGTGTCAGCAACGGGCGCGTGCTCCGCGAGGGGCCGTTCGAGAACCTCTGGATCCAGCCGGCGGCCGGCGACGCCGGCGGGGCCCTGGGCGCCGCGCTGTTCATCTGGCACCAACTGCTGGGAAACCCGCGCCGGCCCATGCAGCCCGACAGCCAGCGGGCCTCGCTCTTGGGGCCGAGCTTCTCCGACGAGCAGATCCGTGCGTTTCTCGACGGCCAAGGGGCCAAGTACCGCCGTTTCGACGACGAAGACGAGCTCTGTCGCTACGTGGCCGAGCTGATCGCCGCGGAAAAGGTGATCGGCTGGATGCAGGGGCGCACGGAGTTCGGGCCCCGGGCGCTGGGCAACCGCAGCATTCTCGGCGATGCCCGCAGCCGCCGGATGCAATCGGTGATGAACCTCAAAATCAAGTTCCGCGAGTCGTTTCGGCCGTTCGCCCCGATCGTGCTCCGCGAGCGGGTCAGCGAGTTCTTCCAGATGCGCGACCAGGAGGACAGCCCCTACATGCTGCTGGTGGCCCCGGTGGCCGAGGGGAAGCGGATTGCCCAGAACGGCTCGCCAGGCGAGGGGCTGGAAAAGCTCAAGTCGATCCGCAGCGTGGTGCCGGCGATCACCCACGTCGACCATTCCGCCCGGGTGCAAACGGTCGACCCCGAGCGTCACGGGCGGCTGTACAAGCTGATGAAGGCCTTCGAGGCGCAGACCGATTGCCCCGTGTTGATCAACACCAGCTTCAACGTCCGCGGCGAGCCGATCGTCTGCTATCCCGAGCATGCCCACCGCTGTTTCATGGCCACCAACATGGACGTGCTGGTGATGGGCGATTTCGTGCTCCTCAAACAGGAGCAGCCCGACGCCCAGGAGCATCCCATCGACGAGTACCTGGCCCAGTTTCAGTTGGATTGAGGGTGCGATGAGCCTGATCCGAATCGACCACCACCCGTCCCGCCGCCAGTTGGCCCAGTTCGGCCTTCTCTGGCTGGTCTTCTTTGGCGCGGTCGGCGGGATCGTGCTGGGCAAGTGGGGATCGGTGTCGGCGGCCGGTGTTGTTTGGGCCGCCGCGGTCGTGGTGCCGGTGGTCGGTTGGATCGTGCCGCCGATCATGCGGATCGTCTACGTGGGCATGGCCTATGCAGCGTTTCCCATCGGCTTCGTGCTCTCCCACGTGATCCTGGCCCTGGTATACTACGTGGTGTTGACGCCCATCGGTTTGCTGATGCGGCTGTTCGGCTACGACCCCATGCGGCGCCGCTTCGAGCCCGACACGGAGAGCTACTGGTTGCCGCACGAGCCGGACGACCGCCCGGACCGTTACTTCCGGCAGTATTGAGTGCAGGAGTCCCAAGCGATGACCGACCAATCGAAGACCGAGCCGACGCCCGGCCGACAGTCGTCGGAGTTCGAGCGGCAAGCCGAGCAGGCGCAGCCGGGCCTGATCGCCGAGTTCGTCGATTTCCTGCTGCACAACAAGAAGTGGTGGCTGACGCCGATCATCCTCGTGCTGGTGCTGGTCGGCATCCTCGTCGTGTTGGGTGGCTCCCCGGCGGCGCCGTTTATCTACACGTTGTTTTGACAGGCCCCAGCCCGGGCAACGCCCGACGGAGCGCGACATGAGGCGACGGATCGCCCTGCTGCTGTGGATCACGCCCGGCTTGACGCTGGCCCTGCTGGCCCTGGCCGCCGACTTCGTGGGGCTCGGTCGACCCGGCGAAGGTTTCGGCAACGGCCAGATCATCCTGCTGGCCGTCGGCGGGCTGGCTGCCCTGCTGGGGTTTTTGGTTCATCACAAGGCGGTCCGCGACCAGCAACGCTCCGGCCGGGCCTACGGCAAAACCGTGCTGTTTGTCACCCTGCCGGCGGCCCTGCTGATGCTGGTCACCGTGCTGCTGGTCGACCGGCTGCTCGGCCTGGCCCTCTACCCGATTGCCGCCACCTCCGGCCTGATCTATCCGCCCAACTCGACCGTCGAGTTGCACACGTCCGAGTATCGGTTCACCGTCGAGACCAACGCCCTGGGCATCCGCGACGAGGAGGTCCAGCTCGATCGCGACGATCGCTATCGCATCCTGGCCATCGGCGACTCGTTCACCTACGGCTGGGGCGTGGGCAACGACCAGGCCTGGCCCAAGGTCGCCGAGCGACAGCTCCGCCAGGCCGGCTGTCGCGTGGAAGTTCTCAACCTGGGCCATCCCGGTGCCAGCCTGGACCTCTACGCCAGGATCGCCCGCGAAAGCATCCCGCTGCTGAAGCCCGATCTCGTGCTGGTGGCCGTGCTCCAGGGCGACGACTTGAAGCAACTCGACCTGGCGGCCCACGACGCGAAGCTGCGCACCTTGGCCTGGCTCCGCGCGTTGGCCCCCAACCTGACGCGGTTGGGCAAGGGCGAGTGCTTCCGCCAGCCGCTGCGCCGCACGGCGGCCGAGATGCGGGCCGAGTGGCAGGCCAACGCGCGCCAGGCTCTGGCCCGGCTCGACGACCAACAGCGGCAGCGGCTCGAGCGGCTCGAACCGCGAGTGAAACAGGCGCTGCTCGAAGGCGACGTGAATCCCTATTCCGTCGATCTGGGCGTGCGGTTCCCCGATTACTTCGCGTTCACGCTGCACCCCGAGCGGGCCGACGTGCAGGCGGCCCGCCGCGCCATGGCCGACCATCTGCGCCACATCGCCCGCGACGCCCGCCGCGCCGGGGCCCAACTGGCCGTGGTCTCGGTCCCGTGTGCGGCCTATCTCAACCGGCAGACGCTGGGCACGCTGCGACGACTCGGCTTCCAGGTGGACGAGGCCGCCTTGGGCGACGACACGCCGGACGAGGTGATCCGGACCGCCTGCGACACGGCGGGCGTGCCGTTTTGCTCGGTCGTGGCCCGCTTCCGCCGGGCCGCCGAGACCCAGCGGCTCTATTTCGAGCTCGACGAGCACTTCAACGTCCAAGGACAGACGCTCTATGGGGAGGCCGTTTCCGAGCTACTCTTACGGGGAGAGGTCGGCGTCGATTCGGGTGACTTCTGATCGGGAAAGAACAACGGAATTCACAGGCATCTTCAGTCAGCGTGTAATGAAAGAGCAAGGCCGCTGCGCGTCCTTGCACTCTCATGTATGCCCAACTCGTTCTTTTGCGAGACGTAAGAGCGTGTTTTGACTGTCAAGTCCGGCCAACCTGAAAGCCAACCGAAGCGCGGCTTCGCTTCCCCCCGTTGGCCGATCCTGCTCTGGCTGGCCCAGTTGGCCGTGCCGCTGCCGATCCTTGCCTACACGGTGCTGCGGCTGGCAGCGGGTCCCCCGCCCGGCACGCGACTGTGGATTGTTGCCGTCGTGGCGGCCGTTTGGACCCTGGCGGCGGCGGCGGTCGTCGTGCGGCCGCCGTGGCGCCGCAAGCTGGTGGCCCGGCGGCGCCAGCTCTTGCTGGGCCTTGGCAGCGCGGCGTTGACCGCCGCGGTGTGCGACGTGGCGTTGACCCTAACGGGCATCGTTCCCACGATCGCGGCCCGGCGGGCCCAATCGCTCGAGTACCGCCCGGCGGTGTCCACGCGCCATCGCCTGGTCCCCAAGGCGCTGCGGCTGCCCAACGGCCGCGAGGTGACGATCAACAGTCGGGGATTCGTGGGTCCCGAGATCGAAGACCCCAAGCCGCCCGGCCGCAAGCGGCTGGTCTTCCTGGGCGGATCGCAGGTGTTCGGCACCTTCTGGTCCGGCGGCGAGAACTGGCCCGCCACGGTCGGCGAGATCCTTCGCGGCCGCGGGCTGGACGTCGACGTGATCAACGCCGGCGTGCCCAACCACCAGACGGCCGACTGCCTGGGCAAGCTGGTGACCGACCTGTGGCTGAGCCGGCCCGACGTCGTGGTCGTCTGCAACGCTTGGAACGACATCAAGTACTTCGCCGACCTGACGCCGACGGTCCGCTATCGCGACGCCGCGCGGCCCTGGTCCGGCGTCGATCCCCGGCTGCACCCGCGGGGCATCGACCGGCTGCTGTGCCTCTCGGCCTTCTACCGCATGGGGCACGAGCGGCTGATCACGACCTTCCATGGGGCGGGCGACGAAGGGGAACAGCTTCGCGATCCGGTCGGCCGGGTCTCTCCGCTGGCCGTGGTGCAGTATCGGCTCAACCTGCAAACGATCTGCGACGTGGCACACAGCATCGGCGCGCAGGTGGTGCTCTGCAACCAGGCCCGGCTGCCGGTGGCCCGCTCGTCGGACGAGGACCGGCGGCGGACCCCCTACGAGTACGTCGGGCTGCCGCACGACGAGCTGGTTGCGGCATTTGCCGCCTGCGATCGGGCCATCGCCGAGGTGGCCGCCGAGAAGGGCTGCACGGTGATCGACATGAACACCCCCCTGTCGGGCAAGCCTGGTGTGTTCGCCGACCACATCCACTTCTCGCTCGAGGGGAGCCGCCGGGCCGCCGAGCTGGTTGCCGATCAGCTCCAGCCGCTGCTGCAGTAGGGCCGCTGGAGTCGCAAGACTTCAGATTTGGGGCCCTCTACCGGCACGGCAAGCTGGGTTCCTGCTGGATTCTTGCGAATTCAGCTTCAGGCCGGCTCCGGAAAACCCGGGAACAACGGTTGACATTTCCCGGGGTTCGGGGTCGAATAAAGGTATAGAGATCGCATCTCCGGGGGGCGACTCGCGGGTCCTTTCGGATCGGCTCCCCCGGCCTTGGCGCTTGCGGCGTGGAAGTAACGGGCCAGCCGATAGGGCAAGCTGCGCAGAGGGAACGTCGCCACGAGGAGGCACGCCATGAAACGGCCCGTCCAGCCCGCACTCCGTCCTTCCACCGCCTGCCGTTCGCGGGGCTACACGCTCTTCGAGATCCTGGTGGCCACGCTGCTGACGCTGATGATGATGGCGGCCGTGGTGCAGATCTTCGGCATGATCGGCGATAGCGTGGCCGACTCGCGTTCGACGGTCGAGATGGCCGAGAGCCTGCGCACGGCCGCCACTCGGCTGCAACTCGACCTGGCCGGGGCGACGGTCACCATGCGCCCGCCCCGCCACCCCGAAAGCGACGAAGGCTATTTCGAGTATATCGAAGGAGAGATCGGGCCGAACCCGAACCCGACGATCGTCGTTGCGGGAGGCGCGACGCGGACACTCACACCCATCGACACGGACGACCCGGCCAGCCCTCGCGACAGCACGGTCGGCGACATCGACGACATCGTGATCTTCACCACCCGCAGCAGCGGCCGGCCGTTCGTGGGCCGGGCGACGGGCGTTTACACGGCGCTGAGGTGGCCGATGGCCGGGGAACCTTCGCAGACCGACCCCAGCGGGAATCCGTATGTGCAGATTACCGTGGGCCCCGGCCAGTCTCTGAATCGCAGCTCCGTCGAATCCCAGGTGGCCGAGGTTGCCTGGTTCCTTCGCGGCACGACGCTCTATCGCCGCGTGTTGCTGGTGGCGCCGGGGTTCCTGGACGCCGACCTGCGGACACCGCAGCCCGAGTTCCCGGTTGCCAACATTGTGCCACAGGGTTTTTACGCCGACTTCGACATCTCGGTGCGTCTGGAGAACGGCCAGTTGGTGGCCAACACGTTGGGCGATCTGACCAAGCCGGAGAATCGCTACGCCCACCAGCCGCCGGGCGGTTCGTTTCCCTTCCATCCGCACATCACCCGAGTCGGCGGCAACCTCGTGCGGACCGACTGGGCCGTGCTCGGCCTGCCTACGTTGCGGGAATCCTCGTACCTGAACGCTGCGAACCCCTGGATCGCGGGCGGCACGCTGCCGGCGATTGCGCTGAGCGGCCCCGGTGGGTTCGACGCCTGGGTGAATCCCCATCCCTGGCCAGAGCTGGATCGGGACACCGGTGCCTACACGCAGTACCTCGGCCCACGCGTCGCCGAGGACGTGATCCTCAACAACGTGATCGGCTTCGACGTCAAGGCGTGGGACCCGCGGGCGCCGGTCATCGCCGACACCAACGCAACGGCGAACGATCCCAGCGACGACGTGGTTTACCAACCGGGCGATCCGGACTACCTTGACCGGCTCTCCAACGTAGGCACCGGCAACCTGGTCGTTGCCAGCCAGGGGGCGTATGTCGATCTGTTTTACACGAACAATGCCGCGAGCACCCTCTCGGACTTTTCCGGCCCGCCGCATTTGAATTCAGGTTTCGTGCTTTCCAATGGCGTCGTGCGAGCGTACGACACCTGGTCGTTTCACTATGAGCACGATGGGGTGGACGGCGACGAGGGCACCAACGGCTTCGACGACGACAGTGACGGGGTCGTCGACGATGCCGACGAAATGGAAGCCCCGCCGCCGTACGCCGCGCCGTTGCGGGGCATCCAGGTGAAGATCCGCGTGTTCGAGCCCTCCAGCCGGCAGATCCGCGAGGTGACCATCGTGCAGGACTTCCTGCCGAAATAGCGGCAGTACCTCCGGAGGGTGGCCGAGATGCGAATCGCCCGGGGCGGAGGCGATAGCCAGTAAGTGGTATACATGGCCCCAGCTTTTTGAGGGTTCGTCCGGGAGCCGCCGAGGCCGCCTGCCGGCGCGGGGCGACTGCCCCTTGGGCCGGGTGTAAAACGGCCGAAAATGTCGAAAAACCCTGGATTTGTTCGCCGGATTTTGAGACAATAAGTGTGGGCGAGGTAGCTGGCCAGCAATCTTATCTCAGGATCGAGGGAGGATAGGTATGACCCTTCGTACGCGCCGAGCGTTTACGCTTGTCGAGCTGCTGGTGGTGATCACCATCATCGGCATGCTGATGGCCCTTCTGATGCCGGCCATCCAGGCCGCCCGCGAAGCCGGCCGGCGAAACACGTGTATGAACAATCAGAAGAACATCGGGCTGGCCTTTCTGAGCTACGAGTCGAGCCGTGGGGCACTGCCCGGGTATCTCAACGTGATTGGCTCGGACACGGCCGACACCTTCGTCGTGACGAGCTGGGTGGTCCCCCTGCTGCCGTATCTGGATCGTAACGACATCTGGACGATGTACAACGACCCGAACTACCTCGACGACAGCGGCAATCCGATGCTGGCGACCGACGGTTCCCGGGCCGTACAGCTCGATCTGATGATCTGCCCGAGCAACCCGCCGGACATCAGCACCGGCGGCCCGCCGTTGGCCTATCGCGTCAACTGCGGCATGTGGGACGGCCAGGCGACCGGCAACGGCGGCGTAAGTGGCAACACGACGGCGCCGCCCGATTTCGCCCGCAATGGGGTGTTCCACAACCGGGCGCTGGGTCTTGTTCCGCGCGGGTCAGTGGCGGGCACGCAACCGACGGATGGTCCGGCCGTCGAGGTGACCTTGGGCTACGTCAGCCAACGTGACGGCGCCCAGAACACATTGTTGCTAGCCGAAGGCGCCCCCTCGAGCGCCCATAATCCCAGCAGTTGGGACCCACTGGATACCGGGACCCCCCCGCAGCGCAGGCTTGCCTGGCCCTCTGTCCCCGCCGACGTGGAATTGGGGGAGCCGGCATTCGGGTTCATGTGGTGCTTGGCGCAGGCCGGTGAGATCGACCGGATGCGGTTCACCGGCAGCGATCCGGCCAACCGCATTCCGCAGGCGGACGACCCCAGTCCGGGCAATGCGGCCTCGCTGCACGGCGGCGTGGTGGTGACGACGTTCTGCGACGGCCACGTGCGCACCATCAGCGAGGACATCGACTACGACGTGTTCCAGCACCTGATGACGCCCGATGGGCGCAGCGTGCGGCAGATCGAGATGGCCAACAGTGCCGATCCGGACAACCTCCGCGGCGTGCTCGACGAGGCCGATATCCGATAGCCCACCGTTGCTGAGCCAATACACAAGCCCCCGGTTGCCGCGACGGCCGGGGGCTTCTTCGTTTCGCTCCTCGGCGGGATTTGCGGGTTGATGGAAGCAACAGGATCACGTCGCACGGCTATTGAGCCGCTTGGGCCGTGTACTTCCGCCAGGCGGCCATCGAGCGTTGCAGGTTCTCGCGCACGTCGCCGGGCACCGCGTAGCACTGCAGGCCGACCGGGCCGGTGTAGCCGTGGGCGGCGAGCGCTCGGAGGAACTTGCCCACGTCGAAGCTGCCGCGATCGAGCGTCTGGATCAGCCGGTCCCAGCCCATCGCATTTGTCTCGCCGCCGTCGGCGCCGTTGATGCTGACCAACAGCAGCCTACCGGCGGAAGCCTTCAGCAGCGGCTGAAGGTTCCGCTGGTGGTCGAGCTTCAGCCAGTGGCAGAGATTGAAGCTGGCGCCGACGTTTTTGCGGTCGGCCTTCTCGGCCAGCCGCAAGGCGTCTTCGACCCGGGCGACGTAGAACCCGACGTGGGGATAGAGCGCCACCCGCAGTCCGGCCGGCTCGGCCAGGTCGGCCACCTGGCGGATCACTTCGACCGCCTGGTCTTCGCCGTTGGGGGCGTTGCCGGTGATGTACAGCCAGAGGATCGTTTCGCGGCCCTTCAGCGCCCGGACGGCCTCGGGGAGGTTCGGATCGAACGAGGAGCCCTCGGGCCCGAGCGTGGCCCCGACGTAGGTGCTGAACATCTTCAGGCCGTGGCGGTCCAGGGCGGCGAGCATTTCGGGTATGCCCGTGGCGCCCGTGTAGCCGATGCCTGCGTAGCCCAGCTCCTTGAGCATCTTCGCTTGGGCCTCGGGCGGCAGGGTTCCACGGCCCGTGCCGTTGTCGAAGGCGAAGAAGGCCGGCGGCGTCCGGGGCGCGGCGGCGGCTTCCGAGGCCGGCAAGGCCTTTGGGGCAAGACAGAGGACGACGGCGGCGACGGCGCTGGGCAGGAGATTCATCGGAGTCCCTCGGCAAAAGGGGAATGGTCGCGGGCCCGGGGCGGCCGGGCAGTTTCAGGTACGTCCAACTTGTGTCTCTTACGAGCCCTTGGGTGCGTGGATCGGCTTGTCGATCAGCGCATCGGCGTCGGCGTTGTCGAGAAAGCGCTCGCCTTGCGGGTCCCATTGCAGGGTCCCGCCCACCTGCACGGCGATGTGGCCCAGGTGGCAGAGCGACGTGGTGCGGTGGCCCACCTCGGCGTCTTCGAGCGTTTGTCCGCGGCTCTTGACCGCGTCGATGAAGTCCTGCTTCTCGCTCTTCAGCGGAAAACCGATCTCGTCGTCGCCGAGTTTCGCATCCAGCAGCGACGCCGGCTCGACCTCCAGGCCGCTGGGAAACGCGGCGTAGAGTGAACCTTCCGTGCCCGTGAAGCGCACGTAGGGCGTCGAGGTCTCGTAGACCATCCGCGCGCCGTCGGCGAATCGGTATTCGATTTCGAACGTCTTCATCACGTTCCAGAAGCTGTCGGCCGGCGGAGAGACGCCGCGGCCGCGAATCTCGACCGGCCCGGTCCGCTCCGTGCCGAGGCACCACTGGGCCACGTCGCACAGGTGCGCGCCCCAGTTGGTGATCATCCCGTCGCAGTAATACAGATGTCGCATCCAGCCGGGCCGGCCGTAGTCGCGCGGCGGATGGACCCGGTGGAGCGTGTAGGGCGCCCGCGGCGCGGGGCCTTGCCAGCTTTCATAGTCGAGCCCCTCGGGCACGGGCATGTCGGGGCAGGGGGGACAGACGACGTTGTCGCCGGCCGGTACGCCCACCCGGATCGTGTGGATCTTGCCCAGCCGCCCGTTGCGGATCAGCTCGGCCGCGCGATGGAAGTTCGGTTTCGAGCGGAACTCGCTGTCGACGCGAAACACCCGCTCGTGCTTGGCGATCGCCTCGACCAGGCGCCGACCCTCGGCGATGGTGCGGGTGATCGGTTTTTCGCAGGCGACGTCCTTGCCGGCCTCGGCCGCGGCGATCGACATCGGCACGTGCCAGTGGTCGGGCGTAGAGATCATCACGGCGTCGATATCGCGGCGGGCCAGCAGCTCGCGGAAGTCGCCGTAGGCGGCACAGCCCCGATAGCCGCCCGCAGGCGACTGCGCCGCGTAATGCGCCTCGACCGACCTCTTGGCGTTGGCCAGCCGCCAGGCATCGACGTCGCAAACGGCGACCACTTGGGTATCGGGGTTGTCCAAAAAGCCCTTCAGGTTGTAGGCGACCGTTTGGCGTCCGACGCCGATCATGCCGACGGCAATGCGCTGGCCGGGGGCGACTGCTCCGTCTTTGCCCAGGGCGGCGCCCGGCACGACGCTCGGAGCGGCCCAGCTCGCCAGGGAGGCAGCGGCCGCGTCGCGGAGGAATCTTCGGCGGGTTACGGACGGACACTGGGCCATCGCGGGGCTCCCGGCAGGCTGGCTTTGGTGGCGTGCCGCGCACACGCGAATCACGCGGCGGAACCCCTATGATAAACGAAATCCCTCGCGATCGCGAGTCGCTAGTCGTCCCACCGCAGGGGAATTCTCAGCCCGTCGTACGCCAGCTCCATGCCCGGCGGCAAGGCGGCGTTGGTCGCCTCGTGGGCCAGGTCGTGGCACATGTGCGTAAACAGGGTCCGCTTCGGCGCCAGGCGGCGGGCCGTCTCCACGGCCTCGTCGACGCTGAAATGCGTGGCGTGGGGCCGGCGGCGCAGGCAGTCGAGGATCAGCACGTCGAGCCCTTGCAGCAGCGACTCGCTCTGGGGCGGAATCTCGTTGGTGTCGGTGCAGTAGGCGATGTTGCCAAAGCGGAAGCCCAGCACTTCGTAGCGGCCGTGCCGCAGCGGGATCGGAATCACCGCCGCGCCGAGCACCCGCAACGGCTCGCTGCCGATGGGGCGGAAGGCCAGCCGTGGGACGCCGCCGGCCGGATAGGCATGGGTGGCCGGATCGAAGGCGTAGTCGAACGCCTGACGGATCCGCGACTGGACCGAGCCGTCGCAGTAGATCGGCAGGTCGTGGCCCAGGTAGAGTGCGAAGATCCGCAAATCGTCCAGCCCGAACAGATGGTCGGCGTGCTCGTGCGTGTAGGCCACCGCGTGGACCAGGCCGATGCCCTCGCGAAGCAGTTGGGTCCGCAGGTCGGGCGGCGTGTCGACCAGCAGATTCCCTTCGGGCAGCCCCAGCGCCAGGCTGCAACGGGTGCGACGGTCTCGCGGATCGTTGCTGCGGCAGGTCGGGCATCCACACCCAATGACCGGAACGCCGTGCGAGGTGCCGGTGCCGAGGAAGATGAGTTGACCACGGATGTCGGTGCTGACGGGCGGATCGGGCAAAGCGAGCCTCGCGGGGCGATGGAAGGGGTCACGCGGCTGCGTGTCACTGCCCCTTCCGTAACGGCTACTCGTGGTTCTCTGAGTCGTCGAATGCAGAAACCGTATATGTTACCGGCTAATCCGCTACAATCCCAAGCGGACTACCCGGAAGAGGCAACCCCGGTCGAAAAAAGCAACGCCACTGGGGGGCATGATGGTGAACATCCCTTCTTGACCCAGCGTAGGACAACCGATAGAGTGCAATGCTGGCGGGGATTGCGCGTCGGCAGCCGCGCGAGACGGTCAAGATGGAGCAAGCGAGGGCCGCAATTGGCTCTTTATTGACGCTTGCACACTCAATGCGCGAGGGCGACCAACCCCCCGCCAGACCAGCTTCTTACCCAGGTTTCACCAAGGGCGATTGAGCGTTACGGGTAGAAAGGCGTGTCTGCGCCGCCTTTCCACGCATCACAGTGCCCAACTAATACTCTCGCGAGTCCTAGACAGGCAGACATGGAAGAGATTCTTTCACGCATATGGGACGTGCTGAGCTTCGTCTTCGGCGGCGTAGGCCGAGCGGTCGAGCGCACGGTGACCGGGTTGTTCGGTTCCTCGAACGCGCGGTACCTGAAGAAGCTGCAGCCGCAGATCGACGCGATCAACGCGCTGGAATCGAAATACCAGGCGATGACCGACGAGGAGCTCCAGGAGCAGACGGCCCGGTTCCGCAAGCGGCTGGCCGGCGGCGAGACCCTGGACGACTTGCTGGTCGAGGCGTTTGCCGTTTGTCGCGAGGCGGGGCGCCGCGTGCTGGGGATGCGCCATTACGACGTCCAGTTGATGGGCGGCATGGTGCTGCACAGCGGCGCGATCGCCGAGATGGTTACCGGCGAGGGCAAGACGCTGGTGGCCACGCTGCCGGCGTATCTCAACGCCTTGGCCGGCCACGTCCACGTGGTCACGGTCAACGACTATCTCGCCCGGCGCGACATGGAGTGGATGGGGCCGCTCTACATGTCGCTGGGCCTTTCGGTCGGCGCGATCCAGAGCAACATGGAGACGGCCGAGCGGCAGAAGGCCTACGCGTGCGACATCACGTACGGCACGAACAACGAGTTCGGGTTCGACTACCTCCGCGACAACATGCGCCCGGCGGCCGAGAACGACGATTCCTACGCGAAGCACATGCAGCAGGTGCAGGGGCGGCTGCAATTCGCGGTGATCGACGAGGTGGACAACATTCTCGTGGACGAGGCCCGCACGCCGCTGATTATCTCCGGACCGGCCCACGACGACATCAGCCGTTACAGCCGGGCCGACCAGATCGCCCGGCAGTTGAAAAAGGGCGTCCACTTCGAGGTCAACGAGAAGGAGCATTCGGCCCACCTGACCGACGACGGCGTTCGGGCGGCGGAGCAGTTGGCCGGCGTGGAGAGCTTTTACACGGCCGGCCACATGGAGTGGCCCCATCTGATCGACAATTCGTTGAAGGCCCATCACCTCTACAAACGCGACGTCAACTACGTGGTTAAGGACGGCGAAGTGGTGATTGTCGACGAATTCACCGGGCGGCTGATGCCGGGGCGGAACTGGAGCGACGGGCTGCACCAGGCCGTCGAAGCCAAGGAGGGCGTGCGGATCAAGGAAGAGAACCAGACGCTGGCCACGATCACGTTGCAGAACTTCTTCAAACTCTACGAAAAGATCTGCGGCATGACCGGTACCGCCATGACCGAGGCGGCCGAGTTCTGGAAGATCTACCAACTCGACGTGATCGCCATTCCCACCAACAGGCCGCTGAAGCGGTTGAACTGCCCCGATGTGATCTACCGCACGGAGAGGGAGAAATACGAAGCGCTGGCCGACGAGATCGAACGGCTGCACAAATGGGACGTGCTGGTCACCGACAAGAACGAAGAGCATTGGGGCAAGATCGTCCGCGAGTTGGACGAGGCCATCGAGTTCATCCCCAAAGGCAGCAAGCAACGCGAGACGATCCCCCGCGAGAAGGTCCGGGAAATCGAGAAACGCGGGCGGCCGATCCTGGTGGGAACCGTCTCGATCGAGCGCAGCGAGTTGATTTCCGCCATGCTCGAGCAACGGGGCGTGCAGCACGAAGTGCTCAACGCCAAGCACCACCAGCGCGAGGCCGAGATCGTCGCCCAGGCCGGACGCAAGAACGCCGTGACCATCGCCACGAACATGGCCGGCCGCGGCACCGACATCATCCTCGGCGGCAACCCCGAGGCCATGGCCTGGGCCCAGCTCCAGGAAGAGTTCCCCACGCGACTGGAGGTCCCGCCCGAACGGTGGGACACGCTGGTGGCCGAAATTGAGCAGCGCGAGCAGATGAAGCCCGAGGGGCGCGAGGTGGCGACCATGGGCGGGCTGCACATCATCGGCACCGAGCGGCATGAGGCCCGGCGGATCGATTTGCAGCTTCGCGGGCGGTGCGGCCGCCAGGGCGACCCCGGCAGCAGCCGCTTCTACCTTTCGCTCGAAGACGACCTGATGCGGATCTTCGCCGGCGAGTGGGTCAAGAACATCCTTACGCGGCTGGGCATGCAGGAAGGCGAGGCGATCGAGAGCAAGATGGTCTCGCGGCGGATCGAAGGGGCGCAGAAGAAGGTCGAGGAGCGCAACTTCGAGATCCGCAAAAACCTGCTGGAATACGACGAGGTGATGGACGAGCAGCGAAAGCGGGTTTACACCTATCGCCAGCGGATTCTCGACGGGGCCAACTGCAAACAGTTGATCCTGGAAATGATCGATCAGCAGATCGAGCACTATCTCGACCAGTTTCTGGCCAAGGACTACGGCACCGAGACGTTTGCCCAGTGGGCCGGCAAGGTGCTGGGCCTCGAGCTGGACGCCCGCGACTATCGCGGCACGGACTTCACCACCGCCGAAGACTACGCCAAGGACCAGGCCGAACGGATGGTGGAAGGCCAGGTGCTGGAAGCCATCGACGAGAACCTGCCCGACGACGTCGACCCCCGGGAATGGAACTGGGAAGCCCTGGCCAAGGTGGTCAACACGCGTTGGCATTTGAGCCTGCGGGATCGCGACCTGAAGCGGGTGGGTCGCGACGATCTGGCCGAGATGCTGATCGAGAAGGCCCAAGCCGCCGTGCAAAAGGTCGACCTCGGCCAAGGAAGGCAATTCCTCGATCCCGAGTACGGCGTGCAGACGGCCTGTGCCTGGGTGCGTCACAAGTTCGGCATCGAGCTGGTCCCGGGCGAGGTCCGCGACCTGGAGCCGAGCGCGTTCAAGGAGCTGGTTCGCGGCCGGGCGGAAGCGGCGTACAAGGAGAAGGACATCGAGTACCCGGTGATGGCCGGGCTGTACCACTTCACCACGCGGGACGCCGGCGGACACAAGCGGTACGATCGGGAGAAGCTGGTCGATTGGGCCCGCGACCGGTTCCAGGTCGAGCTGGGCCTGGATGACTTGCGGAACAAACAGCGGGAGCAGATTCGGGAGTTGCTGCTGGAGCGCAGCGCGCGCTACGTCGAGCCGGCGGACCGACTGGCGGCCGAGATGCAGAGCCATCTGCGAGCGATCTTCAACGGCGAACCGCCCTCGGAAGAATCGATTCGCGAGGCGTACGCCGAGGGGCGGCTGCAACCGCTTTCGCAGTGGCTTGCCGCGGAGCTTCGCGACGACTTGCCGCCGGAGGAAATGGCCCGCCTGCGGCCCGAGCAGTTGGAGAACCGTTTGGCGGCCGCCATGGGGAACCGTTTCCGGCCGGAGATGCGGAAGATGGAGCGGGCCCTGGTGCTGCAATTGCTCGACGGCGCCTGGAAGGATCATCTGCTGGCGATGGACCATCTCCGCAGCAGCGTGGGGTTGCGCGGCTACGCCCAGGTCGATCCCAAGGTGGAATACAAACGGGAAGGCATGCGGACGTTCGAGGCGATGTGGGATTCGGTCGGCGAGCGGGTGACCGATCTGATCTTCCGCATGGAACAGCTCGACGAGAGCTTCGTCGGCTCAACCTGGACGGAAGCCGAGGCGATTCACGAGGACGCGGCCTCGGCCGGCGAGATCGCCGCCCAGCAACAGGCCGCCATCGACGGCACCCAGGCGGACCGCAAGCCCCAGCCGATTCGCCACCGCCAGCAGCGCGTCGGCCGCAACGATCCGTGCCCCTGCGGGAGCGGCAAGAAGTTCAAGAACTGCTGCATGCGAAAACGCGGCGTGGGGGTCGGCTAGCGCTCCCGGGAAAGGAAGCCCAACGTGCCATACCTTTTGAACTTCTTTTACGTGCTGCTTCTGCTGGTCGCGTCGCCGTGGCTGTTGGTTTCGGCCGTCCGCAAGGGCAAGTATCGTGAAGGATACGCCGCGAAGCTGCTGGGCCTGGCGCCGCGGCGCTGCTCCGACAAGAAGTGCCTCTGGCTGCACGCGGTCAGCGTGGGCGAAGTGAATCTGTTGGCGCCGTTGCTGCGGGAGATCCAGCAGCGGCAGCCCGACTGGCAGTGCGTGATTTCGACCACGACCATGACCGGCATGGCGCTGGCCAGGAAGAAATACGCGGGCAAGACGGTCTTCTACTGCCCGCTGGATTTCAGCTGGGCGACCGCAGCGGCCATGCGGCGGATTCACCCCAACGTGCTGGTGCTGGCCGAACTGGAGCTCTGGCCGAACCTGATTGGCGCGGCTCGGCGCTACGGGGCCCGGGTGGCGGTGGTCAACGGGCGACTCGGCGACTCCAGCTTCCGCGGCTATCGGCGGATTCGGCCGCTGGTCGCCCGAGTGATGCGGCAGATCGACCTGGTGGCCGCCCAGGATGCAGTGGGCGCCGAACGATTTCGCGCGTTGGGCGCCCGCAGCGAGTGCGTGCAGGTCACCGGTTCGATGAAGTACGACGGGGCTCAGACCGACCGCGACCACCCGGCGACCCGGCGGCTGGCCGAGTTGGCCGGCTTCGAGCCCGACGACGTCGTCTTCCTGGCCGGCAGCACCCAGGAACCGGAAGAGGCGGTGGCCCTGGACGTGTTCCGGCGGCTAAGCCGGCAGTGGCCCCGGTTGCGTCTGGTGTTGGTTCCCCGGCATCCCGATCGTTTCGACGCGGTTGCCCGGTTGCTGGAAGAGTCGGGCATGCCCTGGCAGCGCCGCACGGAGTTGGACACGGGATTGCCGCCCGCGCGCGCCGCCGACTCGCCGCCTGGGCGTATTCTGCTGGTCGACGTGGTGGGTGAGTTGGGGGCCTGGTGGGGGACGGCGCAGATCGCCTACGTCGGCGGGAGCATGGGCAGCCGGGGCGGCCAGAACATGATCGAGCCGGCTGGCTATGGGGCCGCGGTCTCGTTCGGACCCAACACGTGGAACTTCCGCGACATTGTCACAGCACTGCTCGCCCGCCAGGCCGCCGTCGTCGTGGCCGACGCCGACCAGTTGGCCCAGTTCGTCCGTCGCTGCCTGGAGGAGCCGGACTACGCGGCGGCCCTGGGCAATCGGGCCAGGGAGCAGGTGTTCGAGCAACTCGGGGCGACCGACCGGACGGTGCGGCTGTTGGCGGAGCTGGCATCGGAGGAGGGCGGACGGGAGGTGGCTCGGCGGGAGGCGGCGTGAGGTTGCGGCACCCCCCATGTCAGGCCGGGCCGATGCCGCCGTTTTGGGATCACGCTTGCCGCTTCTGCAAAGACGTGCCTATAATTGCCGAACCGACCAACCGGACAACTCACGTGTTTCTTGACGACCCCCAACCGAACGACCCCACCAACCGATAGGAGGATCTTCCCGTGGCAAAGGGCAAATTCTTGTTTACCAGCGAGGCGGTCAGCGGTGGCCATCCCGACAAACTGGCCGACCAGATCTCCGACGGCGTCTTGGATGCACTGTTCGCCCAGGACCCGTTCAGCCGCGTCGCCTGCGAGACGATGGTGACCACGGGCGTGGCGATTGTGGCCGGAGAAATCACCACCCAGGCTACGATCAATTATCCAGACATCGTCCGACAGGTGATCCGCGAGGTCGGCTACACGGACGACTCGATGGGCATTAGCGCGGATACCTGCGCCGTGATGCTCTCGCTCGATCGCCAAAGCCCGGACATCGCGATGGGGGTCAATGAAGACGATCAGTCGGGCAAGCAGATCGGGGCGGGTGACCAGGGGTTGATGTTCGGCTACGCCTGCAACGACACGGACGTGCTGATGCCCCTGCCGATCACGCTGGCCCACCAGATCCTCAACCGCTTGACGCACGTCCGCAAAGAGGGCGAGGTCGGCTGGCTGCGGCCCGACAGCAAGAGCCAGGTGACCGTCGAGTATGAGGGCGGTCGGCCGGTGCGGATCGACACCGTGGTGGTCTCCACGCAGCACGGCCCGGACGTCAGCCAGGTGGAGATTCGCCGGTTCGTGATCGACCAGGTCATCAAGCCCTTGTTGCCGGCCGAGTTGGTCAACGGCGAGATCACCTACCACATCAACCCGACGGGGCGGTTCGAGGTGGGTGGGCCACACGGCGATTGCGGGCTGACGGGCAGGAAGATCATCGTTGACACCTATGGCGGTTGGGCGCGTCACGGGGGCGGGGCCTTCAGCGGCAAAGACCCCACCAAGGTCGACCGCAGCGCCGCCTACATGGCCCGGCACGTGGCCAAGAACATCGTCGCCGCCGGGCTGGCCGATCGCTGCGAGGTGCAGTTGGCCTATGCCATCGGCGTCTCCGATCCGGTCAGCGTTCTGGTCGACACCGAGGGAACCGGACGGCTGGACGACGCGGCGCTGTGCGATTTGGTGCGCGAGGTGTTTCCGCTGAGCCCCAGCGGGATCATCAAGTACCTCGATCTCCGCCGGCCGATCTACCAGTTGACGGCCTCCGGGGGCCACTTCGGGCGCACCGAACCGGAGTTCACCTGGGAACGCACGCATCGGGCCGCGGAACTGGCCGAGGCGGCCGACGTCGGAACGGCGACCCGATAGGGGGCTGTCAAGAAGAAGGACTCGCAGAACAACAAATCGGTTCGACTTCCGCTACCGTTTGGCTGAACGCGCCCTTCTATCCATAACGTTCGCCCTGTGTCGTATGCCGATTCAAATATCCCCTGATCCAGCCCTCGAATTCGGCGCCGTGGCGCATCCATTTGCCCGCCCGACCGTGCAACTGGGACGCTGGTCGATCGGGGCCCTGGTGGGGCTGTTGTGGCTGGCCGCACTGCTTGTCGGGTGGCGACGGCTGGCCGGCGCCTTGGCGCAGCCGCTGCATTGGCCCGTGTTGCTGCTGGTCGGCGTGCTGGTGGCCGCGGTGGCGGCGGGTCTGCGTACGGGCTGGCGCCGTCTGGCGCCCCAAACCGGCACGTTGCGGCCGGCATGGGTGGGTTGGGCGGTGGGGCTGCTGCCGACGCTGGCCGTTGTCGCCTTGGGGGGCGCGCTCAGCCTCCGCGGCACCCACCCCGGCGCGCTGGCCGCGTTCTGGGCTGTGTTAGTGGCGGGAGAGCTTGGCAGCGGGTGGCCGACGCGCCGGCCGAACCTGCGTCCGCGGGACGATCGGCCCTCGGAGCGAGACCAACAAGCGAGCCTGCCCGAGCCGCTTGCTCCCGTGCCTGCCGCGCCCGCGGCAACTGCCGGCCCGCCCGCCGAAGACGTGTTGCAGCAGCTTACCCGCAGCCAGGCGGTCGACGGCAGCGAGCACTTGTCGGGCTGGCTGCGGATGCCGTTTGCGGCGGGCCAGCGCACGGCGAACGTCCACGTAGCCTTCTGTCCGCCGTTTGCCCGCACGCCGCAGTTGAGAGTCGAGCAACTCGGCGGTCCGTCGGCGCGAATCAAGACGGCCCAGTTGCTGCCTTATGGCGTGCGGCTGGATTTGAAGCTGGCCGCGGCCGTTTCCCGGCCCGAGAGCGTGGTGATGCAGTTCTCGGCCAGCTCGCAGGAAGAAGGATAGGCATATGTCTAAACACGAGCAGCTCGAAAAAGAGGTGGCTTTTCATGATGCCATTGCAGAGAGAATTGCAGTCGACGATGAGAGAGCAAAGAGGTTCTTCGCGTTCGATACGCCCGCAGGGTATTATGCCAATCAGCTTCCTCGGCTGAGACAAACGCTGCTTCAAGCGCTGGGTAACCCGAGCGAGAAACGTGTTCTTGTCTATGGTTGTGGGAACGATAGTGCAGCCATCTGGTTCTCCAAGTCAGGCGCCAAGGTCGATGCCATAGACATATCGCCAAAATCAGTTGAGAATCAGCAATTGCTCGCCGATCTATTGGGGTTACGAATAAACGCTGTTGTTATGGACGCTCACAATTTGGATTTACCGTCTGATCAGTACAACATTGTCTATGGAAATGCCATCTTGCATCATTTGGATCTTCAAGATGCCAGCCCTGAAATCGCCAGAGTCCTCAAGCCTGGTGGGAAAGCTGTATTCAGGGATGTGATGAGTGGAAACGTTTTCCTTCGGGCCTTCCGGTTTGCCACTCCTTTTTGGAGAACTCCTGATGAACATCCTCTAACAAGCAGTGATCTTGCGTTACTTGCTCAGGAGTTCTCGGAATGCAGGAATACGGAATACATCCTCTCCGGATTGCCGTTCTTCTTCTTTGCGCGAATAATGAATGATGTCATATTGAAGAGACTGGGGCTCAGACTACAAATCCCTCTGCCCAGGTCTGTTTATGCAAACCTTGACAGATTGGACGAAGTGTTGTTTCGCCTTGTGCCGTTCTTGAAGAATCAAGCCTGGCTCTGTCTTATTGTTTTGACAAAGGAATCAAAGGCAGAATGCGGTTCGAAATCGCGCAGATGATTCTTTTACAGTCCTGGTCTCGCAGGTGCCAACGGGCTGCGAAGGCAACAGCATGCACGAACACTTCATGGGCCTGGCCCTGGACGAGGCCGAGCAGGCGATGCTCGAGGACGAGGTGCCCATCGGCGCGGTCATCGTCCATGGGGATCGGGTGATCGGCCGGGCGCACAACCAGCGTGAACAGCTCCGCGACCCGACGGCCCACGCCGAGATGATCGCGATCACCCAGGCCGCCGAAGCACAACGTTCGTGGCGGTTGGACGAGTGTGCGCTCTACGTCACGCTCGAGCCTTGCCCGATGTGTGCCGGCGCCATCGTCCAAGCCCGCATTCCCGTGGTCGTCTACGGGGCCGCGGATCCGAAGGCCGGGGCGGTCCATACGCTGTATCGCCTGTTGGACGACCCGCGGCTGAACCATCGCTGCCTGGTCACCTCCGGCGTGCTGGCCGAGCCCTGCGGGGCAATCCTCACGCGTTTCTTTCAGCAGCAGCGCCGGTTGGGGAAGAAGTAGCTGCTTGACACGCGCGGCGCGGCGCGCCCATAATGGCGAGCGAGCGTTCCCCCTGTTGTCGCATGCCGATTCACACGCCTCTTGATTGCCTGGAGGGCTGCCGACCATGAGCACGATCAATCGCCGCGAGTTCCTGGACCGCACGAAGAAGACCAGCCTGGCGATGGCCGCCGGGGTCACGATTCTCCGCAGCGCCGAATCGGCCCGGGCCTACGCAGCCAACGACAAGATCACCTTGGCCAGCATCGGAGTGAAAGGCCGCGGGCGCCAACTCGCCCAAGGGTTCCTGGAGCGCGGCGACTGCCAGGTCGCGTACATCTGCGATCCCGACAGCACCCTGTTCGCCTCGCGGTCGAAGGCCTTCGCCGAGCAACAGGGCGGCAAGACGCCCACCTGCGTGCAAGACATGCGCAAGGCGCTGGACGATGCCTCGGTCGATGCCGTGGTCGTTGCCACGCCCGACCACTGGCACGCCCTGGCCGCGATCTGGGCCGTGCAGGCCGGCAAGGACGTCTACGTGGAGAAGCCGCCCAGCGCCAACTGCTGGGAAGGCCGCCAGATGGTCAAGGCCGCGCGGAAGTACGACAGGATCATGCAGGTCGGCACGCAGAACCGCAGCGCGCCGTACAACATCGCGGCCCGGAAGTACATCGAGGAGGGCAAACTGGGCGACATCCACATGTGTCGCGTCTACAACCAGAAGCTCATCCGCTATCCCGACGCGGTGCCCGACAGCGACCCACCGGAGGGCTTCGACTGGGACCTGTTCAACGGCCCCGCGCCCGAGGCCCGGTACAACGCCAACTACCGCCACTGGCACGCCTGGTGGCGCTATTCCAGCGGCGACATGGCCAACGACGGCGTCCACCAGTTGGACATCGCCCGGTGGCTCTGCGGCGTGGAGTATCCGCAATCGGTCTATTGCACGGGCGGGCGGTTCCGGGCCGAGGGATGCGACGAGTCGCCCGACAGCCAGGTGGCCGTCTTCGAGTTCCCCAAGCTGGTGATGACCTTCGAGCTGACGCTGTACACGCCCTACATGCTCAAGAGCGACGGGGTGTTGCGGGAGAGCGACATCTTGCCTTACTGGCCGCAGAACGCCACGCGGATCGAGATCTACGGTACCGAAGGGCTGATGTGCGTCGGCCGTCACGGCGGCGGCTGGCAGGTCTTCGATCGGCCCCGGAATCGCCAGCCGGTGGTCAAGGACTCCATGTACGGGCGGTTCCCCGACCCGGAGCACAAGGAGAACTTCCTGCAGTGTGTCCGCAGCCGCGCGTTGCCCAACGCCGACATCGAAAAGGGCCACCGCAGCGCCCTGCTGGTACACTACGCCACGGCCAGCTATCGGGCCGGCGGCGTGAAGGTCGAGATCGATCCGGACAGCGAGCAGATGCTCGGCGACGAGAAGGCCCGGGCGCTGTTCAAGCGAGAGTATCGTCGTCCATGGGTGGTACCCGACGAGGTATGAGCCTGGTGTGCTCGTCGGCAGAGGCCTTTTGTTGCCGTTTGCCTTGTGAATGATCCAGGCCGACCAACGGGAGGCCGGACAAGTCAGGCTCCGGTTGGTCGCCCTCGCGCATTGAGTGTGCAAGCGTCAAGAACTCGCCGTTTTGCGCGTCCGGTTTCAGCGCCTGTGGCATGCCGATTGCATGGCGTCCCCCTTCTCGTAGCAGCCGCTTTCGCACGCGGGTTTCCCAAGCACTCCGGGCGGGCGCTTGCCGATGGGTCGGTTGACGGGAATGGGCCGCTTCGGCCCGGCCGCGTGCCGCCGGAAAACCGAGTGTTTTCCGGTAGCGGGGTGCCTTGCGGGCATTCGTAGAGTACAATGAACTGTAAGAGGAGCAAACGGTCTCCGATCGGTGGCCGTGATGTCCGCCGCAGGACGCGGAATTCGGATGCAAGTGATCGCGCGAAACTGCCGATACCTCTTGCAGTACCTAACAGACCTATAGGGAATCGAGCCTCTCGCTTGGTATTCCGACGGAGGTGCCAACCCTTACGCGTTTGCCGGGGTCACCTAAGGCTAGTGCACTTGCACGCCAGACCCCCGCACGTCTCGCAGCGACGCATCCGGTCGCAATCAGCGAGAGGTTTGATTCCAAGGCCGCCGGCTTCCCCTCGGGAAAGACGGCGGCTTTTTTTGTGCTCATCCGGCCGAGGCGCATGTTCGCCACGCTTCGCAGCACCGGTGATTCTCCCCGGTACCAGCCGCTGTCTGGAAATCACGTGTTGTCGGGGATTCAAAGTGCCTCGTAACTGTACGGAAATCCATATGCGTACAAATGTACAAGAACGGACGCGGTGGCCCAAAAAGAAACCTTGAAAATCGCCGGGCCTTGCGGTAAGCTGGGGCCCAATGATCACGCACGGCAAAACATCCGGCAACGCGAAGAAGGTCGCCCAGCTCGAATCGGCCCTGGCCAACATCCTGGCCGAAACGCTGCGGCGCGGCTTCTTCGGCACCGCCTCGATTGAGTTGAGCGTCCAGGACGGCACGATCCAGCATATCCGCCGACGCGTGGAACGGATCGAGAAGTGAAGTAAGGACTCGTAATAGAACAAACCGGTATCCGAGAGAGCTGGTCTTCGGACGAGTATCTCCAAGAGCCCGCCGCGAACCGCTTCGGTTCCCGGTGGGCTCTTTTCGTTCCTGCAACCCTCAGGAAGGGAAGGCAATGACCGAAATCCTGCAAGAGTACTGCGACTCGCGCGGCGTGGCGATGCGCATCAATCACAGCGAGGGCGTGATCCGAGGCGTGAAGATCCTCGGGCCGCACTCGCGCAACGGCCGTACCTACCCGCGCCAAACGTTGCGCGAAGCGGCAAGGCTGTATGAGAACGCCAAAGTCAACGTCAATCATCCCGCGGGGAACCCCGCTGGCCCCCGCGACTATCGCGACCGCATCGGCGTGATCCGCAACGTCGCCGCGCGCGGCGACGAAGGGCTTTTTGCCGACCTCCATTTCAACCCCAGACACGCCCTGGCGGAACAGCTTGCCTGGGACGCGGAACACGCGCCGGAGAACGTCGGCTTCTCGCACAACGTGCAGGCCCGAACCACCCGGCGCGGCGACCAGGTCGTGGTCGAGGCGATCACCCACGTGCAGAGCGTCGATCTGGTGGCCGACCCGGCGACCACGCGGGGACTGTTCGAGTCGAGCGCGGCGGGGGACGCCGGCGGAGCCGATGCGGCCGATCCGGCCGACACGGCGATGCCGCGGCTGACGGTCGCCGAGCTGAAGCGGCGCCATCCCGAACTGGTCGAAGCGCTGCTTGGGGAGCAGGCGGCCGAGCTGGACCGGCTGCGAGAGCAGCTTCAGCAGCTTCAAACCCGCCAGGCCGCGGAGCAGAAGCGACTGCTGGCGCAGCGTCTGCTCCGCGAATTCCACTTGCCCGACCCGGAAACCAGCGATCCACGGGCCAGGGTGATCGTCGACCCGTGCTTCCTCGAGTCGCTGTGGGCGGCCGAGGACGAGCAGGCGATGCGGGCGCTGGTGGAACAACGGGCGGGGCTCGTCCGGGCGCTCGGCGCCGCGACGCGGGAGAAGATCTCGGCGACCGGGGGCGGGAGGCCGCTGTCGCGCGACCAGCATCTCGTCGGCGCCGCCGGCTGTCGCGACACCAGGGCCTTCGTGGAGGCCATTTTCTGAACGGGCTTGCACGATTCGGAGGATGCCCGGCTCGGCCGCCACCCTTCGGGAGGCGGCTGAAAGGTACGGGATCAGCCCCGGAATCACGCAAGGCGATCCAGCGCGGCCGCCGGCCGCAGCGAAAAACCTGTTCCCTCAGGACAAATACACATGTTTACTCAAAACGGGAGACTCATAGCATGAGCGACACGATGCGTTGGAGATACGGGGACACCAACCCCGTAGTGGCGGCCGTCGATTCGGCGACCGTGATTGAGATCGGCGACCTGCTCTGGCAGGACACCGACGACGCCAGACCGGCCTCGGACCAGGCCGACCAGGGCAGCGAATCGGCCAATCAGGAGTTGTTCGCCGGGAGCTTTCTGGGCGTGGCCATGCAGCGGAGCCGCAGCGGCGACACGGCCCCGATCCGCGTGGCCACCACCGGTGTGTTCGAGCTGGATTGCCCCAGCGGCAGTTTCGAGTTGGGCACTCTGATCGGGCTGGACGAAAACGCTGCCGGCGACGGTCTGTTGGACCAGCAGGTGGTCACGGTCACCCAGAGCAGCCGCGCCATCGGCCGCGTGGCCAAGCGGGAGCCCGGTGCCGCGACCCGCGTGCTGGTCGACGTCCGCTCCACCGTGATGACCGGCGGCGTGGAGGGCAGCAGCCCCAGCGGCGTTTAAAACGACAGCGCAAAAAGTCACGGTCGCCGGCGAAAGCGACCTTGTACGGCAGTACCAAGCGGCTCGAACAAGACCGTCTTGCGGCGATCATCGGGCCTGGCGGCCGGCCCGAAGGCACCGCGGCGAGTCGACCGCGCCTTGACCCGTCCCACACATTTCCCGAGGAGAATCCTGACGTGAGAGCCATCAAGTATCGCGAACTGAAGCGCATGTACGATTTGGACGGTCCCCAGCAGACCGTCAAGCATCTGCAAGAGGCCCTTGAACAGGGCCAACTGAAGCCCGAGGACTTCAGCATCCGGGAGGTGGCCGAAGTCACGCTCGGCGGCCCACGGGTCCGGCAGATGGATCCCCGCGGCGAGGGCGTCTGCGTGCTCGAAGCCGGCGAGGGCGTCGACGTGACAGCCTTCTCCAACATCACCGGTCAGGTTGTGCGGTCGAAAATCCTGCAGGCCTACACCCAGGAGGCCTTCGTCCTCTCCAAGCTCGTCGCCACGGTGCCCACCCGGCTCGACGGCGAGAAGATCCCCGGCGTCGGGCGGATCAGCGACGAGGTGGCCGAGGTGCGGCCGGGCATGCCCTATCCCAACCTGGGTTTCGCCGAAGACTACATCCAGACGCCGCAAACCAGCAAGCGCGGTTTCATCGTGCCGGTGACCAAGGAGGCCGTCTTTTTCGACCGCACCCACCTGATCCTGCAACGGGCGGCCGAAGTCGGCGAGGTCCTGGGCCTGAACAAGGAAAAGCGTCTGCTGGACCTGCTGATCGGCGCGACGAACAACTACCACTGGAAGGGCACCGACTACAACACCTACAGCAGCGCCGGCAGCGGCGCGGCCCCCGACGGCGACTGGATCAACCAGATGACCGAAGAGCTGGTCGATTGGACCGACGTCGACGCGGCGGAACAGCTTTTTGCCGACATCCTGGATCCCAACACGGGCGAGCCCGTCCTGGTGCAGGCCACCACCGTGCTGGTGATGCCCGCCTATCGCCATGCGGCCCATCGCGTGTTCAACGCCGCGGAAATCACCTACACGGCGGCCGACGCCGCCACCGCCACCACGGCCGCCAACCCGCTGGGGAACTACCGGGTAGTGGAGAGCCGGCTGGCCTACCGGCGGCTCATCGCTTCCGGCGAGGCGGCGGCCGACGCGAAGAAGTGGTGGTTCATCGGCGACTTCAAGAAGGCCTTTGCCTACATGGAGAACTGGCCCATCACGGTCGCCCAGTCGCCGCTCGGCGGCGAGGCCGAGTTCAACCAGGACATCGTCGTCCGCTTCAAGGCCAGCGAGCGCGGGGCCGCGGCCGTGATCAACCCCCGCTACGTCGTCAAGAGCACCGGCGCCGGCGCATAGACCTTCCGCGGCCGGGCTTCGGTCGCCGTGTTGGGAAACCGCGCGATCGCGCAACGTTGCTTACCACCTTGCCAAATAGGAGGCGCTCGATGGCTGACGTCCAACAGAAATACGGCAGCAGTACGACGGTCACGGTCACGCTGGCCGGCCTGGCCGACGCCGCCTGGCGGCAGGCCCAGGCGGTGGACAACGGCACGGACCTGTTCGCCGACGCCTTGGTCGGCGGCAAGATCACCACGGGCGCCGGCGCCGGGGCCGGCGGCTACGTCGACGTCTTTGCGGCCGCCTCGGCCGACGGCGGGACCACCTACGGCGGCGACTGCTCGGGCAGCGACGCGGTCTACGCGGGTGAGTCGGACAACCTGGTCTTCCTGGGCCGGGTCGCCACGCCCGCGGCGGAGACCGCCTTCGAGTTCGGGCCGTTTGGCGTGGCGGCGGCCTTCGGCGGGGTCCTTCCGCGCCACTGGACGCTGGTGTTCACCAACCAGAGCGGGGCGGCGCTCGATGCGGCGCCCGCCGTCCACGACGTGCATTACCTGGGCGTTTCGCACCAACTGGGATAGCCGCCATGCGCCGCAAGTCTCGACAACCCGTTCTGCCGCCGGCGCCACCGCTGGCCCGGGGCCTGGTCGGCGCATGGCTGTTCTGCGAGGGTTGCGGCGCGACGGTCCGCGACTACTCGGGCCGGGGCCGCCACGGGGCGCTGGTAAACATGGACCCGGCCGGCGATTGGGCGGTCACCCGCTATGGCCCCGCGCTGGATTTCGACGGCGACGGCGACCGGATCGACCTGGACGGTCCGGTGGTGCTGCCGGACGACACGCCCTGGACGATCGCCTTTCGCGTCTACCTCGACAGCTTCAGCACGTACGACGGGTTCTTCGGACACGACTACGTGCCGACGAAGTATTCGCGGTGCGTCGGCCAGGCCGGCGACGGCTGGGTCACGCTGGCCAACGACGCCAACGAGATCACGGTCTGGAGCGTCGCCGGCTATGCGACCGGGCAATGGATCGAGCTGATGATCACGGCCGACGGCAAGGACGCGGGCAACCTGGAGCTATGGATCAACGGCGTTTCGCAGGGGACCAAGACGCGGCCCGATTCGTCGCTGACGATCCGCCGCCTGGCGACCTACAGCCCCAGCGGCGGCGACCGCGGCTTCGACGGCCGGATGGACTACTTCTGCATTTGGCGAGGCGTGAAACTGCGGCCGGTCGATCGGCGCGATCCGTTGGCCATGTTCCGGCCGCGTCGGCCGGCCATCCGCGTCGGGCCGGCCGCGCCGGGACCCTATGGCGTCGCCGCCGCCGGGGTTTGGCACCCGGGTGCCGCGGCCGGACAACTCTTTACCACCGGACAAACGGCAGGGGAGATCCATGGCTGAAGCAGCAGACCTCTACGGGGCGGCCTTCAAGAACGGATCGGCGACGTTGCTGGCGCGGGTGGTCGGCGGCGACGGCCAGAACGTTGTGCCGTCCGACATCGTCTCGGCAAAATACACGGTCTATCTGCTCGACGACCAGGACCCCGACGGCCGGACCGCCGTCGGTGGCCATACCGACGTGGCGCTGACGGTCGGTGACGTGATCTTCGACGGCCTGCAAACCGATGCGCGGTGGACGGCTGACGCGACCGGCTACAACTTCCGTCACGTGTTGGACGTCTCGTCCGAGGCGGCCTTTACCTTGGCCGGGCGGCGATTCCTGGTCGAGTTCGAGCTGACACCGCTGGTCGGGCAAGTCATCCTGATTCGTTTTCGCATCAACGTCATCTGAGCAACCCTACCGCGAGGTAAACCATGGCAAGCGACGCCGAACAGATCGCCACCATCAAGACGCAGACGCTGGCCCGCATCGCGGAGATCACCGCCGAGCCCAAGCCGACCTACGCCATCGACGGCCAGACGATAGACTGGGGCGACTACCTGGGGCAACTTCAGAGGACCGTCGACTGGTGCAACGAGAAGCTCGGCGGCGAGCGGCCGTTCGAGGTGCAAAGCCGGGGATACACGTAGCGGACGTCAAGAGACCTCATGGACGCTTGCACACTCAATGCGCGAGGGCGAATCCCGCTACAAGACCGCACGGTTGCCGAGGAGAACAGCCTATGACACCCCAGTTCGATCCCACGGCCGACTTCGCCCGCGTGAGCGACGCGCTGGAGACCGTGACGCTGCGGCGCCGCGGAACCGGCACGACGACGGCTGTCGGCGGGGCGCTGCGGCAGCCGATCGGTTCCGGAGGCGCGACGGCCCGCGAGGCCCACGCCCGCAACCGCTACAACACTTGGAAGGAGGTCGCCGGCGACGGCCGGCACGTGGCCAGCGACGTGGTCTGGCACCTGCCGGATGAGCAGCTCGGCGCGGCCCCGCGGCTGGGCGACGTGATCGTCGACGGAGACGGCCGGCGATGGACCATCCTGCGGATCCAACAAACCACCTTGCGAACCCGCTGGCGGTGCGTGTCGCGGAGCCTGGCCATCGCCTTCGGGCTGGACGACACGGTGACGATCCTCAAGGCCACGCACGCCAAGTCGGACGCCGGGGCGTTCGAGGCGACCTGGCGGCCCTGGAAGACGGGCGTTCGCGCGAGAATCCAGCCCGCCGCCGTCGATGTGGAGACGGAGCACCGGGCGCGCCGGACCCGGCGGCGGTTCCAGATCTTCCTGGAAGAAGACGTGCCGTTGAACCACGCGCATCGCATCAAGGCCCCCGACGGAATCGTCTACCAGGTCCGCGGCAGCAACGGCACCGAGCGAATCGGGGAGCTGCAGGCGGTCGACGCGGAGGCCGTCCGGTGATCAACAAACGACAGCCGTCGGTCGGCCTCGCGCCAGGGAGTAACACGCCATGAACCTCATGCAGACAATCCACCAGCGATGGGCGGCCGACGAGACGCTCGACGGCCTGTTGCCGGCCTCGCGGGTATCGACGGGCATAAACGTCGATCCGGCGTCGCCGTATGCCGTGATCGGCACCCGCGGCAACCGCCCGATCGGCTACCACAACGACGGCTCGGTGCTGGTCACCGTGGGCGTGCGGATCCAGGTGTTCGACGAGGCCTACGATGCGGCCGCGGCAATCGTCGCGCAGGTCAAGGCCACCTTCGACCGCACCGACTTCGACCTTTCCGGCGACGACCGGGTCGTCAATATGCAACGGACCGACGACCGCGCCCGGCAAGAGGACGACGGCACGTGGCAATGGGTGGTGGATTTTGACTGTACGGTCTACTTGGGACTCGTAAAAGAATGAGTTGAGCATTCTTGTGGCTGGAAAGGCGGCGCAGACGCCTTTCCGGCCACAACGCCAGCCCGGTGTGAAACGTCGATTCCGGCGACTTCTGATCGGGAAAGAACCACGAAAGTCAAAGGCATCTTCCGTCCGGACATGATGAGAGAGCAAGGCCGCTGCACGTCCTTGCACTTTCATGTATGCCCAACCTGCTCTCTTGCGAGTCCTTGGCCTGATCGCCCCACACAGCTACACGGGAGAACACGATGAGCTTCAAATCGGACCTCAAGGCGTCGCTCGGCTGGGACTGGGACGACGGCGCCGTGGACAACGACCGGTTGGACTACGCCGAGCGGTTCCTGGAAGGCAACGGTGACAACCAGGCGGAGGCCGTCTGGCACACCGAGAACGAAACCCTTTCCGACGGAACCTCGACCACGCTCGACGTCAGCGCGCTGACGCGCACGATCTTCGGCGAGACGTTGGCGCTGACGCTGTTGACCGTGCGGGCGCTGCTGATCGTCAGCCACGCCGCGAGCGAAGGCGAATTGCTGGTGGGCGACGCGGCCGCCGATCCATGGTCCGAGCCGTTTGCCGCCGACGGCGATCAGCTTGCCGTGCCGCCCGGCAGCCCGATGCTGTTGGCCAATCGGAAAACCGGCTGGCCGGTGGACGCCTCGAACAAGAACCTGAAGCTCTCCGCCAGCGGGGGCGACGTGGTCTATTCGATCGCGATCGTCGGCACCACGACCGCCTCGAGCTCCGGGGGCTGAGGACGCGTCAAGAAAGCGCGAGCTTGCGGCCAAACGGCAGCGGAAGTGGCAGGACTTCCGACGCGGGGCCTCTGACTATCATGGCAGGCTGAATTCTGGCGAACTCAGCCACAAATCGCAGGAGCAGACCATGGCCGTACTCAGCGGAAAAGACGGAACCCTGTACGTGGGGGCCGAGGAAATCACGCCGGTTGCCAACTGGCGGCTGGCGATCAGCGGCACCCTGCGCGAGTACACCGCCAACGACACCGGCGGCTGGAAGCGGCGCGTCGCCGGGGCCAAGGACTGCCGCGGCTCGTTCACCGTCAACCTGACCGAAGCGGGACACCGCCCCGTCGACGGCGGCGACGCCGTGACCTTGAAGCTCCACGTCGACGGCACCGGGAACAACTACTACGAGGTCGAAGCGCTGATCGGGCGGGTCGGCGTCGAAACGAACATCCGCGACGGCGCGGTGGTTGCCTATCGCATCGACTTCGCGGGCAACGGCGGCGTGACGCCGCACGGCGTGCTGGCCGCCGAATAGTCTGAAACGCCACTTGTTACGGAGAAACGCCATGACGGTCGCCTTCAAAGAACTGGCCGGCTCGCCGGTCGAAACCTACGGCCCGGACGGCCTGAGAGCCACCCGGACGCTGCTCTGTGCATGGGACGACCGCGAGGCGCTGGTCGAGCAACTCCTGGGCGACGGCTACGAGTACGGCGGGCAGAGCCGGGCCCCGTATCCCGACAAGCCCGACGTCGTCGCCCTGCGGATCCGCTGCGAGCCGTTTGCCGACGATGTCACGCCCCAGGTGCTCACCGAGCTGACCGAAGGGCTGAATCGCTACGACGGGTTTGCCAAGATCACGGTCGACTACGAGCTGCTGGTTCCGTCCGATCGCCAGGATCTGCCGGCCATCGAGACGGGGACCTTCCTGACGTATCGGCAGGACTTCGGCGTCGAGAAGGTGACGCTGGCGGGCGACGGGCTGACGTGGGTCGACGCGCCGACCGTCGAGGTACCCGCCGAAATCGAGCCCGCCCTCCGCGTGCCCACCATCGAACACGACCTCACATGGCACCGCGTTCTCGATCCGCCCTGGGCGGCGATCCGCAACGGCGTGGGCACGGTCAACGCGCAGCCGTTTCTGGGCGCTGCCGCGGGGACGGTGCTGCTTTGCGGCGCGCGGGCCGAGCGCGAATTCATCAACATCGACCGCTTCGCCAGCCCCGAGCTGGCCTGGCAGGTTCGTTACGTCCTCCTGGAGAAGGCCGTCAAGGCCGCGGGCGGCGACAGCGTCGGTTGGAACCATGCCTACCGGTCGCTGCCCGCCGACGCCCCCGGCTGGGATGAACTGACCGACCCCGGCGGCAACCGGCTTTACGCTTCGACCGACTTTACGCAACTGTTCCGGTTCGGGACGACAAGCTGAGTCCTGCCCATGGAGAATCACGTCTTCGTTTGCGGATATCCCGGTCACCTCGGCGGGGCCAATACGGAACTCTGGCACACGCTGAGGCTCTGGCGGCGATTCGGGCTGGAGGTGACGCTGATCCCGACCTGGCAGTGCGACCCGGCGTGGGCCCGACGGCTGCGTCAGATCGGCTGCCGGACCGTGCAGAGCAACGCCGACGATCTTCCTAACGTGCCCGGGTTGCGCGGCAGCGTGGTGGTCTCGATGTGCAACCGGAAGTTCCTTGCCGCCGCCGCCCGGTTTCGCGACCTGGGATGCAGGATCGTCTGGCTGGGGTGCATGAACTGGATGTTTCCCGAGGAGCGGCTGCACTATCGCCGCTGGGGCACGTTCGACCGATACGTCTTCCAGAGCCGCTACCAGCGCGATCAGCTCGTGCCGCAGCTCCGCAAGTTCGGATACGGCCCAGCGCAAGGCCTCCTGCTGCGCAGCCCGCTGGCGTTCGAGGAGTTTCCGTTCGGGCCGCTGCCGCACAGGCCGGGCAGGGCTTTCGTCGTGGGGCGGATCAGCCGGGCGGCGGCCGACAAATTTGCGCCGCGGACGTGGCAGATCTACGGCAAGGTTCCCCACCCGGTCGCGGCTCGAGTGCTGGGCTGGAGCGGCGAAGTGCGCGACCGCGTGGGACCTCCGCCGCCTTGGGCCGAGTGTCTGCCGCCGGGCAGCCAAACGCCCCAGGCGTTCCTACCAACGCTCCAGGCGATGGTCCACGCCGGCGCAGAGGCCGCCGAGAACTGGCCGCGGGTCGGCTTGGAGGCGATGGCCGCCGGTGTGCCGGTCGTCGCCGACAGCCGCGGCGGGTGGCGGGAGATGATTCGCCATGGCCGCACCGGATACCTCTGCGAGACCGAGGACCAGTTCGCCTACTACACGGCCCGCCTGGCCTACGACGAGCCGCATCGCCTGGCCGTCGCCCGCCTGGCCCGCACGGTCCTGGAAACCGAGCTGGCCAATCCGCGGGCGATCTGGGCCGGCTGGCAATCGCTGCTGGAGGGTCTGGGCCCATGAGAATCGCCACGGTGGTCCTGACGGCCCCGCGTCCGAAGCCGACGCTCGCCCGCACGCTCCGCAGCCTGGAAGCGGCCGGTCGGTCTCGCGGCGACGGCCCGACCGGCGGCCGTTGTGTGCGGGTCTACCGCGACCGGGAATCGTCCGGGCACTTTCGCGCCTACATGGCGGCGCTGCACCACGCGGTGCAACGCGACGCGGCGGCCGACGCCTATTTCCTGGTGGAGGACGATGTCGTCGTTTGTCGCGGGCTGTATGCCTACTTGCAGCGAACCCTCTGGCCGGGGCCCGACGAGAAGCTGGCCCTTTGCTCGCCCTATTGTCCCCAGGCGTATCGGCAGAAAACCCGGGGTTGGAGCGACGCCCAAAGCGGCCGCGGCCTTTCCCTGGCCGGATCGCAGGCGTGGGTGTTTTCCGCCTGGTCGGCGCGGGCCGTACTCGCCGAAGTGGCCCCGCTGTGCACCGTCCACAATGCCGACCGGGAAATCGGTGCTTGGGCCAAGGCGACCGGGCGGCAAGTCTGGTATCACACGCCCAGCCTGGGTCAGCACGTGGGAATCAGAAACAGCTCGTTGGGCGACGACACACTCAACAGTCTGCGCATCGCGGGCGACTTCCCCGGCGAGGAGGCCTGCCCGTGAACCGCTCTGGCCGCTATCGATGCGTCTTCTTCCACGTTCCCCGCACCGGCGGCTCGAGCATCGCATCGCTCGGCTGGTGGGACCGCTGGACGGGGCATTTTCCCAGGGCGGCCGAGGCGCCGCCCGGCGATGGGTACTACCGGTTCGCCTTCGTGCGAGATCCCTGGGACCGGTTCGTGTCGCTGTATCACTACTTCGCCGCCATGACGCCGGCCCATCGCTGGTATCGCCCCAACGCCCGGCTGGCGACGGCCGTCCAGCGCGTCGGGAGCTTCGCCGAATTCTGCCGGAGGTTCGACACCTGGCCGCACCGCGACCACTTCCACTTCTGGCCGCAGTATCGGTGGATTACCGACGACGACGGGAGCCGGCTGGTGGATTTCGTCGGCCGTTTCGAGCGACTGCCGGACGACTTTTCCCACGTCTGCCGGCAGGTGGGAGCCGATTGCGTGCCCCTGCCACGGCACAACCGCTCGCCCCATGGGCCGTACCGGCAGTACTACGACGAGCAGTCATGGCAGATCGTGGGAGATCGGTACCGGCGCGACGTCCGCATGTTTCAGTACGACGGATGCCCGGACCGGTAGCTGAAGTCGCAAGAATTCAGATGGGAGACTCTTGGTTGGCACAACGATCTGAATTCTTGCCAACCCAGCTACGATTTCTGCCCATGAAGATCGCCGCCGTCTGCTGCACCTATCTGCGGCCCGTCGAGTTGGGACGGATGATCCGATGCTTCGAGTTGCAGGACCACGCCGCCCGTGAGTTGATCGTGCTCGACGACGCCGGGCAGTACGACAACCAACGGGGCGACCGCTGGCGGCTGATCTCCACCGGTCGCCGCTTCCCCTCGTTGGGCGAGAAGCGCAACGCGGCCGTCGCGTTGGTGGCCGACGACGTCGAGGCGCTGGCCGTGTGGGACGACGACGATCTCTACCTGCCCTGGGCCCTCAGCGCGAGCGCGGCCGCCCTGCGGATCGCCCCCTGGTCGCGTCCTTCGCTGGTGTTGCGGCCGCAACGGGACGGGTCGCTTCGCCAGCACGCAACGGGCGGCCTGTTTCACGGCGGCTGGGCCTATCGCCGAGAAGCGCTGCGCCAGGTGGGCGGATATCCGGCCGTCAACAACGGCGAGGATCAGGCCTTGGCCGGGCGACTGGAGCGGGCCGGCCTGGAATCGGCCGATCCGATCGCATGGGGGGGCAGACCGTTCTACATCTATACCTGGGGCACCGGCTGGCACCTCTCGGGCATGGGGCCCGACGGCTACCGGCGGCTGGGCGATCGCGTCTGCGAGAAGGCCCGGCCGCCGATCGCCGACCCGCCCCGGGTCGATTTGCAGCGGCCGAAGATCCTGCCAGGCATCCACCCCAGAAGGTTCTGAGGCCCCGATCACTGCGGCGCAAAGGTCACTCCGTGCCGTCTTGGACCACGACCTGGCCGTAGAGAACGTCCACGATGCCGCCGATGTCCTCGGCGCGGCTGCTTTCGAGCAGCACGTCCAGTTTCTCGTGCAGCTCCCGTTTGCGGTTCATCTGGCGGACCGCGGCCAGGGCCCCCTCGAAAGTCAGCACACCGCCGGTCCCCATGCGGCTGTGCAACTCGTCGAAGTCCGCCTCGCCCCAGCCGGCAAACAGTCCCTTGTGCGTCTCCATCACCTCTTCGATCACGGGGTTGGTGCGGCGATCGAAACGCCGGTAGAGCAGTTGCGAAGGATCGACGTAAAACTCGTCAACCCGCACGTCCAGCCCTTTGGCCAGCCGGTTCAGCGTTCGGGCGTGGGGCTTATTGCCGCCGAGAATCGCCCGGATGGTCCGCTCGTCCACACCCGTCTGCCGAGCGGCTTGGTGGATCGACAGCCCCTGGTCGGCCATCAATCGCGATAGGTTGTCTGCCGCATGGTCGGACATGGCCTCGGGTCCCCCTGGGGCGATCGGTGGCCGGAAAAACCGGCGGCAAAATTCCTCTTGACAGGAGAATATACGCCTGTATACTATCCGGGAGACCGTTTGTCAAGAGGGATTTGCCGCAGAAGGCGGGTTCTTCTGCGAGTCCACAGCGGAGGCTTGGGTCATGAGCGATGCTCCCTGCTCCGGCCACACGCGATGGCGGGTGTGGATTGCGCGATACGACCGGTGGCAGCCGCAGCATTGCCGCGAGATCCCCCCGCAATGCGTCGCCGTCGAGCCGGCCGAGCCGGACCCGATGTCGTCGGACCAGGCCGAGCAGTACGTCGAGGCCTTCAACCAGGCGGCCCTGGCGGCGGGCAGGCATCTCTGGGCGATCGCTGTGCCCGTGACGATCCGCTACGACGGCGACTGCCGCCCGGGAGAGGTATTGTCGAGGCCCGTGCAGTCGATGACTTGTCGCTGAATTCGCGGAAACAGAACAAGCACCGGTATGGTGAACAGCCAATCGCCGTTGCCGCGGCGCATAGAAAAAGCCCGCTACGTGTCTGTCGGGCATCGACACGTCACGGGCTTCCACCGCGGGAATACGCCCAACGCCTCATGCGGTGTCCCTGTCAGGCCGCCGTCGGCGAGGCAGCCGCACCTAACGCCCTGACATTAGAATTATAGCACCGGATTTCGCCCAGGCAAAAAATCGCGGCGAAGAAAACCGACGCCCGACCAAGGCATCTTCCGTCTGGGTGTGATGAAAGAGCAAGGCCGCTACGTCTCCCTGCACTTTCATGGATGTCCAACTTGTTCTTCTACCAGTCCTGAATTCGCATGAATCCAGCGTACGGGGATACCGACCTGCCCCACATCCGGTGCAGCCGGATGGACCTCCAAGTCTAAAGTCTCGCGGCTTCAGCTACCCCCGCCCACGGCCGCCGCTTCCAGCCAGGGATTGACCCAGTCGCCCCAGTGTTGCAGATAGGCCCGGTAGGCCGCCACTTCCTCGGCCCGCTGTTCGAGCCACTGCTTCGTGTCGGCGATGATCTGCTGTTCGCTCTCCAGCGGAAGCTGGCCGATAAGCACGCGGGTGCGGAGGAACACGAAGTAGGTATCCAGCACGTCGCAGCGGCAGTAGTCGTTGATTTCCGCCAGCCGCCCGTCGTCGTACATGTCTTGGACCATGTCGCCCTGCACATCCATCTTGCCCGGCTTGCCCAACAGGTTCGCCGCCAGGTTCAGCCCGCCGTTGAAGCGCGTCGAGCCGAAATTGGTCAGTGTCTCGCAGAGGTCGATGTGCGATTTCGTGTTGAACCGGTTGCGAGGCTGTTCATACGATCGGCCGGTTTCCTGGAACCAGCCGGGCACGGGGATGCCGTAGCGGAAGGCGGCCAGCTCCAACAGCGGCAGGTCGAACCCGCGGCCATTGAAGCTCACCAGCGTGGGCCGCCGATACTTCTCCCAGCCCCGCCAGAAGTGCTCGGTAATCACGTGCGGGCGGAATTGCGGCTCGTCGAGCACCACCACGTCCTCCAGCCGGAAGTCGGCCTGCACCTTGCCCACCGCCACCGAGACCGGCACCTGGTACGTGTACGGGATGAAGTCGCTCTCGTACTTCTCCATCAACTCGCCACGGTAGCGCCGCACCGCCTCGGCCCCGTCGAGCCCCTCGCCCGAGTAGCGGAGCTTGGCCACCAGCTCGGCGTCAGCGACGCTCTCGATATCGAACACCAGGTAGCTTACGGCAGTGGGCATGATTCGAGGCCTCCGGTTCGGATGGGTTTTGAGTGGCTCGCCAAGAGTGTCCAACGCATGTTTTCCACGTCCCCAGCCTACCAAAACCGACCCGATTCGAGGAAGATAGGGGGCGGGACGATTGGGGGGCGTTTTTTTGCCGGATCCAGCAGGAGCACCACCATGTACCCACAGCGGCTTTTGGACCGTTTTCTCCGCTACGTGAAGATCGACACCACCGCCTGCGACGCCGCCGAAGACTATCCCAGCTCGCCGGGACAGCTCGAGCTGGGGCGGCTGCTGGTCGAAGAGCTGCGGGCCATCGGCCTCGACGACGCCCAACAGGACGAGCACGGCATCGTGCTGGCCACCGTGCCGGCCACCGTCGAGGGCCCGGCGCCCACGATTGCCCTGTGTGCCCATCTCGACACCTCGCCCGAAACGCCGGGGGCCAACGTCAACCCCCGCATCATCGAAAACTACGCCGGCGGCGATATCCCCCTGTCGGGCGACCCTGAGCGAGCCATCCTCGTCGCCGACAACCCCGAGCTTCAGAAGCTGATCGGCAAGACGCTGATCACCTCCGACGGCACCACGTTGCTGGGCGCCGACGACAAGGCGGGCGTGGCCGTGATCGTCGAGACGGCGGCCTGGCTCGGCGAGCATCCCGAGATCGCCCACGGCCCGGTGCGGATCTGCTTCACCTGCGACGAGGAGATCGGCCGCGGCATCGACAAGCTCGACCCGCGGCGGATCGGTGCGGCGGCCTGCTACACGCTCGACGGCCAGGGGGCCGACGCCATCGACGTCGAGACTTTCTCGGCCGACCTGGCCGTGGTCACGATCCGGGGCGTGAACATCCACCCCTCGATCGCCAAGGACCGCATGACCAACGCGGTCCGGGCGGCAGCCGATTTCCTGGGGCGCCTGCCGCGCGACCGCCTGGCCCCCGAGGTGACCGAGGACCGCGAAGGGTTTTTACACCCCTACGAAATCGGCGGCGGCGTGGCCCAGGTGAAGCTGAAGATCCTCCTGCGCGACTTCGACTCCGCGCAGCTCGAAGACCGGGTGGCCCTGCTGCACCAGGCGGCCTCGGCCACCATGGCCGTCTTCCCCGAGGCCCAAATCGACGTGGTCGTAACGCGCCAGTACCGCAACATGTCGGAGGGGCTTTCGCGGGAGCCCCGGGCGGTGGCCTACGCGGAGGAGGCGCTGGCCGGTCTGGGTCGCGTGGCCGAGCGGACGATCGTCCGCGGCGGCACCGACGGCTCGCGGCTGACCGAGCTGGGCCTGCCCACGCCCAACCTGGCCACGGGCCAGCACGTGCCCCATTCGCCCCTGGAATGGGCCTGCCTGGACGAGATGGTCCAGGCGGTGCAGTGGCTGGTCGCGATCGCCCAGCGCTGGGCCCAGCCGCCGGGGCAAACCCCGTAGCCGCGCTGGCAAGGATTCGGCCGAAATGGGAATCGGCACCGCATCGTCTGGACTCTTGCGAGTGCAGCTGCGAGAGCAACGCGGTTTAGACGACGTCCCGCCCGCGATACTCGTCCTGTGCTCTCTTCCGCGGCCGAAGAATCAAGAGGCCGCTTGACACGACGAGGGCCTCGAGGGAAACAAGAAGGCCCCATTTTGGGCTTTGAGACCGGGAAACGATGTTGGGGGCAGGCAACTGGTCGACGTCGACCGACTCTCCTCCATCGATGGTCAATAGCGCCTCCCAGGTCTCCGCAGGGATGTCGGGCCGAAGGCTACGTGCGCTGGCGTCGACGAAACCGACCGAGACGGCGTTGACCTGCTCAGAGCAGAAGGTGAAGTCGTCGTCGCGGACGTTACGATGCCAGACGCCCAATCGTTTGCCATTCGGGCCGAGCCCGCGGCGCGCCATTTCAAACGACAAGTCCCTGGGCTCCATCCAGTTGATGCCTGAGTCGGCCACCTCAACGATCATGACGGAGTTGGGTGCGCCGTCGGGAATGCTCTTCACCGGCACTCCTTCAGGATCCTGCCAGACGGTGTGTGGTCCCACGACGGCCACATAGCTCGTCGTCCCGCGTGGGCCGCCTGGTTGGCTGGGGCATAGGTACTCTCGGGGCGTTTCGGTCGCCAGCTTGCGGTTGTTCGGGCCGTCCCACGGTTCGTCGAAGTGGTATTTCTCGAACAGATCGGTTCGTTCGATGTAGGGCAGGATCAACACGCGCCAACTATGCATCGGTCGGCCTGCCGCGTCCGTCGTGTAGGCCGGAGGGAAACGTCCATGCGCAGACTCGTAGTTGCAGATCCCGAGCATGATCTGCTTGACGTTGTTCAGGCAGCACAGTCGGCGGGGGGCTTCTCGGGCGGCCCCACTGTTCGACAGAGACAGCGCAGCCAGCAGCAGCAGTCCCAGCGCACCCACGAGAAGGCAGTAGCCTCGCCGCGCCATCACCGCTCTGGCCAACTCTCTGACCAACTCTGGCGCTCGCACACAGACGGCCACCGTCAGTGGAATCACCGCGACGGCAACTCCCCGCGGTCCGAACGCTGCGAGCGACGACCAGATGATCACAACGAACAGCAACAGGGATTGAAGGCTAGACTGAATCGGCATCGTTGGCTGTGGTCAGCGATGGGAGTCAACGATTGCGAACCACCCAGGACTGATCGTAGAGGCGATCCGACCGCTTGTCAACCGCCCGCGTAGCTGGGCAACCGCATCGGCAGGAATTCAGCCGAAGTGGATGCCGCGTCGTCTGGACTCTGGCGAGTTCAGCCACGAGAGCGACGCGGCTTATCGACGTTTGCACGCTCCATGCGCGAGGGCGACCCACGCGAGCCCGATTCTTCCGGCTTCCCGTCGGTCGGCCTTGAGCATTCGCAATGCAGACATCCATGAACGATGCCCCGCCGGCACGTTGCAGACCATGAACCGAGATTGACACCAAAGGTGCCGACGGGGCAACCGCAGGGAAAAACGGCCCGAGATCAACAGATGAGATGCGGCGATGTCAAAGAGGCCAAGGCCGAGCGCCGGAGGCGCCCGGCCCGCGGTTCGGTCATAAGTCAGCAGATCGCAAAAGCAGAATTGAACCGCTACATTTCAGCCTAGCAAACTCTGCGGATAGGGCAAGCTTTTTGCGCCGCATAGCGGCGCGCAATCAGAAAAAGTCTCGCGGCAGAGACCCCAACGCGCGCAAGGCGGCATGCTAGCAATGGTGGCGAATACACCTGCTGCGGCGTGCGAGTTGTCAGGCAAGTCAGGCGGTCGCACTCCGTCACGGCCCGCCATCTGTTGGCGCCAGACATGTTCGTGCTTGGCCGTCGACTCGCGCAACGCGATGGTGTGGCTCAACCCAAACGTGCCCGAGGCGACCAACACGGCCGCGCCACTGACCGTCATGATCATCCGCGTCGGCACGCGGGTCCTCTCGCGGGAAGTGCCCCGCACGCGGGAAGGGCCGCACACGGCGGGGGCGATGGGCGCCACGGACCCTCTCGTCGGCGAACTCGAATCCAGCCGCAAGGGTGGTCGGGCGTCGAACGGTGGCCGGATTCCGAGGAAATCCGGAAATCGCCATTGCCGTTTCCTGTGTGTGGAGATATAATATTTGTAGATGCAGTATTTGCATGGCCAGAAATCGGCATTGCAGATGTGGGCTTTGCAGGCAGGGCACGGAAGGTCGGCCAGTCTCTTGAAGAAACCATTGTGGATGTTTGCATTGCGAATGCTCAAGGCCGACCAACGGGAGGCCGGAAAGAAATCGGGCTCCCGTTGGTCGCCCTCGCGCATTGACTGTGCAAACGTCAATAAACCCAAGGTAGTGTGGAGGTTTACGAATGTCTTTGTCCCTAGAGAGGGTAACGCCGATGCCGCGTGTGGTCCGTATTACTCGCAACGAGTTTTTGGAGGATCGACAGGGGAGAACATTCGCCGACGTGCTGGACGACGCTGAACAGCCGTTCGACGAGGTGCTCGCCTTCTTCGATGACGCCCAGCGGCAGCGCCGGATGGAAAACTCGGAGATTCATCACGACCGGGCCGCCTTGGCCGGAGTGGTCCGAGAACTCGAGGCGCAGCCGGCCATCGATGAGTTTCTCGCCGCAAAGGACCCGCGGCGGACCAAACGCCTGCGACAGGCGGTCGGGGTGGTGGTCCGCATCATCATGGAGCAGCGCGGCTGGAAAAAGACGGGCAAGAAGGGCTCGCTGGGAGTTCGTGCCAACATCGTGAAAGGCACCACAACGCCCGGCGCCTACCATAACACCGGTGGATTGGCATTCTGGTTCCTGCGCGCCGAGCGTTACGAACGGGTCGACGGCATGCCATTCCGCTCCGTGAAGGAGCGCGCCGAAGAAAACGGGCGATCGAAAGGGAGTTGAGTTCCGGCTGCTGGTATACCAGTCAACCGTCCTGTATGGGAGATGTTACCATGCTGCAAAAGGGATCCGCTTCGGACAAGACGATTCTCAAGAAGGTCAATCAGCGCCTTGCGAGAGCGAGCTTGGGCTCACATTCCCGAGTCACGGTGGCGGTCCGCAACGGCCAGGTGACGCTTTCGGGCACGATTCAGTTCGATCACCAGCGACGGCCCGCCCTGAAAGCGGCCAGCGGAGTCGAGGGAGTTGGCGGAGTCATGGACCAACTGAGAGTGCAGGCGCGCGACGCGCAGCGAAGATAAGCGATGTTTCCGTGGAAAGGAGTTATGCCTTGGATAATCTAGAAGCCAGCAGCGGAGCACCTCCGGCGGGTGCGAGCCAATCCGCTCCCCACGTTCAACCAGCGCAGCAGGCGCAGCCGGGGCCGGTCGAAGTGGACGATTCCGCAGCGATGGCCTGCTACGCCAATTTTTGCCGTGTAACGGGCACGCCGGAGGAGTTGATCATCGATTTCGGACTCAACCCGCAGCCCTTCGGAATGCCGACGGAACCGATCGTGGTGTCGCAGCGGATCGTTGCCAACTTGTACACCGCGAAGCGGTTGATGCACGTCTTGCAGATGACGGTCCAGCGCCACGAAGCCACGTTCGGTGCCCTCGAGACGGACGTGCAGAAGCGCGCCCGGCGCGCGTAGTCACGGGGGGAGATGCCTTTCGGTCCGGAGCGCAATGATGGACATATTCAGCGTGTGGATTCGTCCTTTGGGACGCGACTGTCGGGTGCGAGTCGACGGCATCGGCAATGCCCAGTGGCTGCTCAACCGCCTCGGCCACTCCTTCGTTTTCAAGACCGCCGCGCCGATGAACGAGGAAGACGGTTCGTCGTGCTGCTCCTTCCACGTGGCGTACAGTTCTCAGACGTCTCGTCGCGGGCTGGAGCGGTTGTTGGCTGCCATGCCCGAGGTGAGACTGATGACGGACCCGGCGTGACGGGAAGGCTCTGTAGACCAGTGGAGCGGCGGGCCGTGTCGCTTCCCGGGACCTCGTCTGTCTGCCGTACCGACAGGAAATGCCATGTTGACCTGGATCTTGAACATTTGCCTCTACCTGGTGGTGGATGTTCCCGGCAACGCTTGCCGAGCCGGCAGAAGATTCGCGAGCGACTGGTGGTACTCACACTATCAATGAGCACCACGATATGCGGTGGCCGTACTACGGATGTCCCGTGCGTGCCGTCCGGTCTTGGCGGCGCAAGTAGCAGGAGAAGGCAGTGGAACGACAACACGGGCAGAGCTTGCCGGGGGAACGAGAAGATCTGCAAGCGGTCGAGGCCATCGAACAGGGCATCCAACATCTGGAAAACAACGAGCAGGAGCGGGCAATCGAGTGTTTCACCGAGGCTATTCGGCTCAACCCGGAGTGTGCGAGGGCCTATCTTCTTCGCGGAGAGGTTTACAGCAAGACGGGCAACTGGGCCAGGGCCGAACGGGACGTCGCCAAGGCCAGGCGGGCCGAAGCAAGGCAATAATGGACCGGTGACCATGAAGCCGGTTCGGAAAGATCGACTATGCTGAGACGACTCATGTCGTGCCTCCCGCGAAGGAGAGACAAGGCATTGATACGGGCAGCCGAGGACGGCCAACTGGCCCTGGTCCGCGACCTGCTTCAGGCGGGCGCGAACCCCAATGCCAAGGATGAGGGCGATGTTACCGCAATGATGTGGGCCGCCGCACGGGGCCACGTGGAGGTGGTCGGAGCACTGCTCGAGTCCGGCGCCGATCCGAGTGCGCTAACTCGAAAAGGACGAACGGCTCTTGACATCGCCACCCAGGAAGGACACAACGATGTCACTGCCTTGCTTCGGCAGAACGCCGATCCAGGAGCTGACTTGCGGAATAAGGGAGAAGGACGCCTTGAAGATTCGCAGCCCACTATTGACTAGACTCTCAGCAGTTGCCTTCACGGGAGTCATTTGGCTCCTGTTCCGGATGCTGAAACTGGATTTCCGCGAGGAAACTCCCAGCACGAACCCGTATACCATGTCGCCGCCGGAGCGATATCTCTATTGCGTGTGGCACGATTCGATGGTCATCCCGGCGTTTGCGGGAAAACACCGCTCGACGGCGGCGCTGACGAGCCGACACGCGGACGGAGCCTTCGTCGCCAATGTGTTGCGATGGGTCGGCGTGTCGAGCGTTCGGGGGTCGACCAGTCGCATGGGGGCCAGCGCCATGCGGCAACTCATGCGGGCCACCGAAGACAAGCACATCGTCATCACGCCCGACGGCCCACGCGGCCCGCGGCGGCAAATGAGCACGGGAATCGCCTTCCTGGCGTCGCGCACCGGACGTGCGATCATTCCCACGGCCTATTCCTGCGTTCGTTGCTGGAGAATCGCGGGCACCTGGACGAATCTGGTCATACCCAAGCCATTCACGCGTGTGTACCTTCTTGCCGGGGAGCCAATCAGGGTCCCCCCTGGACTGGGAGGCGATCAGCTCCAGCAGTACGTAGCCCGAATTCAAGCGGCGATGGACCGCCTGAACGAAACAGCAGAATGCCTGTCCGAAGGCAGAGAGTCGAACCAACGGTTGCCCGCCGCCACGGCCCAAGAGCTGCCATGTCGAACCAACGACTAGCGGAGGCGTTTGGGGTCTCCGGCGGCTGGAGGGATGCAAGTCGGCGCCGCGAAGCGAAGAATTCGCGGTTCCCCCCTTCCCCCGGGCCGGCAAAGTGCTATACTGTGTATTTGTGGGGGTGCATAAGCTCAAGCCCCTTCAGCTTCCTTCTGGATTCTTCCTCTCCGATCGCCGTGTTGCGATTCGCCGCGGACGACTCTCTGATCGCGGTTGACTTGACTCCCCCCGTGTCCGACCTTCGTGCCAAATTGCCGCAAGGGGTCCGGCGACGGTGCCACGATGGTCTGTTTGTGTTTCTGTTTTGTTTCAAGGAGTTGAAGGTATGTCGCAGGGAACGATCAAGAAGTTGATTTCCAACAAAGGTTTCGGGTTCATCGAGGGCGAGCGGGGCGAACTGTTCTTTCACCACTCGTCGGTGCAGGGCATCCAGTTTGAGGACCTCCGCGAAGGCCAGACGGTCAGCTACACGGAAGGCCGTGGGCCCAAGGGTCCGCGCGCCGAATCCGTCAGCGTCGTCTGAGCTTGCCGGACAACGGCCTACTGGGGACGTCCCGCGGCTGGCCCGCGGGCGTCCTCGGTGCGCTGCCGGCGTTCCGCGAGGCACGTGTCGCGACGAAGTCTGGATGAAAGGGCACCGGCATGGGCTTCCGAACCTGGGTGAAGCGTTGGTTCTCGCATCGCGGAAAGGCCCTCTCGCTCTATCGCAGTGGAATGGCCAAGGCCAACAAACGCGACTACGCCGGCGCCATCGCCGATTACTCCGCCGCAATTCAGGCGCCCAATATCCCCAAAGACGTGAAGGCGATGGCGGTCTACAATCGGGCGCTTGCGTATTCCGCCATGCACGAAGACGACAAAGCGGCCGAGGACCTGGCGGCCGTGCTGGAGATGCCCGGATTGCCCGCAAACATCAAAACTCACGCCCAGCAACGGCGGGAATGGATCCGGCAGCGCGACGCGAAGCGAGCGGATCGGGCGGCGCAGCGAGAACACGGATAGCCCCCGGCCGCGGAAAGACGGGCAGCCCCGATAAGCGTCGGTCCTGGACAACCGTGTTGTCGTCCTGGAACATGGGCCACCTTGGTGGTATCTTGGGTGGAGCGTGATGGATGTCCGCACCCGGAGCATGCACAGGAACTGACCGATGCTGAAGTCGATAACGGCCGCCGTGCTACTGCTGCTTTGGCCGGCCATCGCGGTCCTCGCCGGGGCCGCCGAGCCGACCGCGGACGCAGGGCAAGGGGCTTTCACCTACCGCACGCCGCAGGGCATTGTCTGGGAAGTCACCGCCGACGGCCTCTCGTCGATTCGCGTCGGCGAGCGGCGGTTGGCCCACGGTACGTGGTCCGTCTTCAACGCGGAGCCCTGGTTCAAGGACGCCGGGTCGGGGGCCGTCGATGTCCGGAAGGTGCTGGAGAAGTCGATCACGATCGTTAACGAGAGGACGGCCCGCGTGTGGCATCGGCTGGGCGACGTGGAGTGCCTTGCCAGCTACACCTTCGACGGCGAAGATGTCTTGATTTCCGCCCGGATCGAGAATCGGCACGAAAGCGAACCGCTTCGCGTGGTGGGCTTCACCGGATTGACGTTTGACTTCGGCCGCCCGCCGGAAGGCCAAATGATGGTGCAGCACATCAGCTACTTTCAGGCCCATGGCGTGGGGCTGTGTCATCCGGGCCACTGGTCGAAAATCGGCGGCAGCTACGCGGTGGACGACTCGGTGGGCGTCGGCGTCTCGCCTTGGCGAACGGGTATGACGCGAACGCTGATTCTCTGGGACTACGGCAGTTGGGCACCGGAGGAACGCGAAAAGTCGCCCCGGCGGCGGTTGATCTATTTCGCGGTCTCGCCGGTTCCGTGCCGCGGCGCCCGCACCTTCGACCTGAAGCTGCGGGTGAGCACGAACCGCGACTGGAAACACCTGTTGCAGCCCTACCGCGAGCACTTCCGGCGGACCTTCGGCGAAGTGCGCTACCAGGCCGATTTCCGTTGGATCGCGTCCGACTACCTCAACCACAGCCAACAGGCCGTCTCGAACACGAATCCGTACGGCTTCCACGGCGGCTTTCGCCGGATCGATCGGCCCGACGGCGCGGCCGCGTTTTGCGACAAGCTCGTCGCCGCCTTGAAGGAAAACGGGGGACAAGGCGTGATCGTTTGGGGACACGGGGGCGACGACCCGCGCGGGGCCATGTACCGCCCCGATTTCGACGTCCTGCCGCCCGAGGTCGAAGCCAACTGGCCCACGCTGGCCGGGCCGCTGCAACAGGCCGGGCTGAAGCTGGGCGTGTGTACCCGGCCGCGGCATCTGGCCGTGCGGGCCGACTGGCACAGCGACCAGATCCTCGACATCAATCCGGACGACCCCGGCCACCGGGCGATGCTCTGGCGGCGCTTCGAGACGATGATCGGCAAGGGGTGTACGCTGTTCTACCTGGACAGCTTCGGCTCGAGCTTCGAGGACGTCAAGCTGATGCACTACCTGCGGGAGCGGATGGGCGCGGACGTGTTGACGTTTGCGGAACACCAGTGCGACGCGATCCTGCCCTACAGCGGCGGCTACAGCGAAACGACCTATACCGCGGCTGGGCCCGATCGGCCGGCCGGTTACCGGCTCTGGTCGGACAGCCGCCAATGGGAGATCTATCGCTGGCTGGCCCCGGGGTCGCAAATGGTCTCGCGGCTGTACCGCGTCGAGGGCGAGCTGCCTGCGGACTTCGAGTCGGCCGAGAGTTACTTCTTCCGCAACCGGATCACGCCGCTTCTGCCCGTATCCGAGTTTGGCCGGATCGAACAGTGCGGGGCGCTGCAATCGTCGTTCGTCGATCCCCGCGGCAAGTGGCTGCACACCGGACCCGTCCCCGGCTTCCCAGAAGACAGGTGACCGGCCCGAGTCGCGCCCTCGTTTCGGCTGAATCCAGCAGTCCAGCTACCGTTCGGCGACCTCCAGCGGCTCGGCGGCCGTCCCGTCCTTGTCGTATCGCTCTATCCGAATCGGGCCGGTGGTCTTCGGCAGGCGGACCTCGACGCGGCCTCCGTCGCAGAGGGCCGCCGTGAGTACGTATCCGCCGTCGACCTGACGCAACTGCTGCTGCTCGGGAACCGGATCGCCAAGGCGGTGCGGCCGACATAGGGCCACGAACTCGATCGACCGGGTTTTTTCGGGCGCGGTGGCCGTTAAGTGCCATTCGCGCAGCTTGATCCGCGGGCGGGGATTGGGGTCGTACTGATCGGTCTGGCTGAAGCTCAGCCCCTCGGGGGCCAGCAGCGCAATCCGGCAACCCACGTCGCCCACCTGCAAGCGGACATCCCGCTGGTCATCGGCCGTGAATTTCTCGGTGGCGTGGAGCCAATACTCGAACGACGTGTCTTCGCGGGCGGCCAGGCGGTCGTAAACCACGACCAGCTCCGGTTTGATGAAGAGGATCGCGCGGGTGAACCGGTCGAGCAGCCGGTCGCCGTCGGCCTTGCCTTCGGCCCGATAGGCCTCGCCCGCCTCGCCGACCACTACGTCGACGCTCGGGGTGGTCTGGAAGGCCACGATGCGGCCTTTTGCCCAGGCGGTGCGCCGGCCCTGGCCCTGGCCGGCGACGGTGATGTTGTTGACCGACCGCGTGCTCCACATCCAGTTGCGGTGGTGGGCGCTGCCGTAGATGTCGCGGTAGCCGGTGCGAATCAGCAGCCGCTGGCCGTAGGCCCAAAGCAGGAAGGAGTTGTTGGCCTCGTACCCGTGGGATTGGGTGCCGAACGGGCTCGACTTGAAGACGACTTGCACGTCGTCGTCGGCGTCGTACAGCGTGGTGTTGAGATAGGCCTGGCCCGTGCCGCGGAACAGCCGCGAGGCGGGCAGGTCGTCGGGTGCCTTGGCCTCGACCTTCGGCAGCGCGCCGCGCACAAACCCGATGTAGCCCGACTCCGCTTTGGCGCCGCCCATCTGCTCGACGTACCACTGCCAGTGCCCGTTGCCCGACTGGGCCGCAAGCTGGCCGACCAGGGGGACGTTTTGGCGGGCGGTGCACCGAGCGACCAGATCACCCAGCCCGCCGCCGACCTTGCCGGGCGGCATCAGATACATCGGGTAGTAGCCGACCTGGGAGAAGTAGGGCTTCTGGAAGGCGTCGACGCCCATGGCCGCCCGCATCACGTCGGCCCACCAGGTGAAGCGGCCGACGTAGCTGCTCCAGTAGGAAACGCCTTCGTGCCAGCCGCCGTCGTCGTCGGACCAGACCGGATAGACGTTGTAGAAGACGTTGGCGGCGAACCAGACCCAGTCGTCGGCCTGCTCGATCTCGCCGTGGAACGCGATCCCCACCTCGCCCAGAAAATGCCACGCCCGGTTGCTGTGGCTGGCATACGGGCGTCCAAGGTGTCGGGGGCAGAGGTGACGATACATCTCGTCGCCGCGAATCTGCATCACGCGGCGACAAGTCTCGCGCTGCTGCTCGCTCAGCAGGTCGTGGACGAAGCTGTACGTCCGGGAGAAATAGTAGGCGTAGGGCATACCCGCTTCGTCGTTGTAGCGATAGCCGGTCGCTCCCCGCGGGTCCCACTTGGCGCAATCCAGCAGGATCCGCCGGGCCAGTTGGCCGTATTCTTCCTTGCCGCCGAGCAGTCGGGTGAAGCCGAGCGTGGCGGCGCCGTTCAGCGCGGCGATTGTGTAGGTGCGGTTGCCCCACCAGATTTTGCGCCACTCTTCACTGAGGCGAACCATGCCGGGCGGATACCTCGGCGGCTCCGCGGTCGGCGGAGGATTCTCCAGCAGCCGCTCGCACTCGGCCACCAGCCGGTCGTACCGGTCGCGCATCGAGCCCTCGGCAAGCCGGCGCAGCCGCGGCAGGTCTTCGGGCCGCAGAAACAGCCGCGGGTGCGACGCGGGGATGCGGCCGAGCAACTCGTCGCGCGGGGGCATGGGCATGCTCACGGCGTCGGCGGCGATCGCGAAGCTCCGCGGCCGGCTCCATGCCGTGGCGTTGCCCTTGCCGTCGATGCCCCGATAGCGCCACGTGTAGGCGCCCGGCGCAAACGCCCGCGGCGGACAATGAACGCTCCAGGCGATCCCGTCCGCCTCGTACTCGAGGGCATCGAACGTCTCGCCGCGGCCACACTGGAGCTGCCAGGCAACGATGCCGCTTTGCGGTCGCCAGGAGAAGCCGGGCGGGCTTAGTTGCAGGGTAGCGGCCGCGGCCGGCCGATATCCCCATTCGGATTCGCCGGCGGGGCGCTCGTCCAGTGCCAGCGGGTCGGCCAGGGCCAAACGGCCCGCCGTCAGAACAACAGCAACACCGAGCAGAAGCGCACGCATGGGTGGGGTCCTCGGGGTGGGGTGAAAGTTCCTCCTCGCGGCCGATCGGAGAGAACAGGCGGGTTCAATGGTCGTGTCCCGGAAACAGTCGCGTCGCCTCGTCGCCGAAGTGGCGGGTCAAGCGTTCGCGTAGCATCAGGCGCGCCCGCAGCAGGCGGACCTTCACGTTGGCGACGCTGATTCCCAATGCCTCCGCCGCCTCGGCGGTCGAAAGCCCCTCGACGTCGCGGAGCACGAAGACCAGCCGGTACTTCTCGTCGAGCGAGTCGAGCGCCTCGGCCAGCAGTCGCCGGGTCTCTTGTTGAGTGGCGATTTGCTCGGGCGTTTCGCGCCACTGGGCGATGAACTCCGGGTGGGGCAAGTTGTCGAGACCGTCGTTCTGGCGGTCGTCGGCCAGCGAGACCGTGCGTTGCCGCGAACGTTTCCTCAGCAGGGCCAAGGCGTGATTGGTGGCGATCCGCGCCAACCACGTGGAGAATCGCGATTCCTCGCGGAAGTCTTTCAGGTGCTCGATGACGCTGAGAAACGTCTGTTGGACGACCTCCTCGGCATCGTGCGATTGGCCGACGATCCGACGCGCCAAGCCGTAGACTTGCTGCTCGTGCTTGGTCACCAACTCCTCGAACGCCGAGAAATCGCCTTGCCGGGCGCGGGAAACAAGGGGCCGGTCCTCGTCGTGGTCGTGGTCGGTCATCCGCTGTCCATTGGTGGGTCGATCGACGCCGGAAGCGTGCTGCCTCTTTCCGGGCCGGGCGCAGCGACCGCCTTCTCCGGCTGGTCCGAACGGCTGGACGAATTGTAACCGAACCGGAGGGTTTTGCCCACCGCAGGCGGCCGCCCCAATGCGCCTTTCGGGTCAAGTATTCCCCCGATTCAGAGGTACAAGCGGTGATCACCGCCGAGACGACGTGCACAGCCGGCATAGGCCTCCTAGTTACCGCAGGCAACTCAGGTTGACCTGCTGTAGCAACCGGATATGCCAACGCAGGCTGCGCGTCTGTCGGAGGCGGAGATGATGGGTTATACTTTCATGTTTACCAGCGGGCCGCCGCAGCATTTCAACCACTCATGGCCGTCGCGATGGGCTGGAGGGGCCACGGTGCCGAGCGTCTTGCACCGTTTTCTTTTGCAGGAGCAATGAAGTGAGCATCCGGAACTTGGACAAGATATTTCGCCCGCAGCGGGTAGCCGTCATCGGTGCCAGCGACGCGCCGACCAGCGTGGGTTACACGGTCTTGAAGAACCTGGTGGGCTCGGGTTTTCGCGGCGTGGTCTATCCGGTCAACCCGAAACGCGAAGCGGTTCAGGGTATCCACGCCTACCGCGACGTGCCCAGCCTGCCTCACCCGCCCGACCTGGCCGTGGTTTGCACGCCGGCGAGCACGGTGCCGGGGATCGTTCGGGCATGTGGCGAGGCGGGAACCCGAGGCATGGTGATCATCTCGGCCGGGTTCCGGGAGATCGGCGAGGAAGGCCGTCAGCTCGAGCAGAAGGTGCTGGAAGAGAAGAACAAATTCAACGGCATGCGAATCCTGGGCCCGAATTGCCTGGGGATTATCGTGCCCAGCATCTCGCTCAACGCCAGCTTCGCCACGGCCACTCCCTCTGCCGGGCACGTCGGTTTCATCTCACAATCCGGCGCCTTGTGTACGTCGGTGCTCGATTGGGCCATCGACGAAGGGATCGGTTTTTCGTACTTCGTCTCGGTGGGCAACATGCTCGACGTGAGCATGGGCGACCTGATCGACTACTTCGGCTCGGCGACCGAGACGCGGTCGATCATCCTGTACATCGAATCGATCAACGAGGCCCGGGAGTTCGTCTCGGCGGCCCGGGCCTTCGCCCGAACCAAACCCATCGTGGCCTACAAGGCGGGGCGGTTCACGGAATCGGCCGCGGCGGCCGCCTCGCACACGGGTGCGATGGCCGGTGTCGACGCGGTCTACGAAGCGGCCTTTCAGCGGGCGGGGATCGAGAGAATCTTCCAGATCGAGGACATGTTCGACTGTGCGGAACTGCTGGCCCGGCAGACGCCGCCCAAGGGAGACCGGTTGGCGATCGTCACCAACGCCGGTGGGCCGGGCGTGATGACGACCGACGCGTTGATCGACCGTGCCGGCCGATTGGCGAAGCTCTCCGACGAGACGATCCAGCAACTGAACGCGATTCTGCCAACCTGCTGGTCGCACGGCAACCCGGTCGATGTGCTCGGCGACGCCCCGCCCGACCGCTTCGCCCGGCCGATCGAAATCGTCTTGAAAGACAAAGGCGTTGACGCCGTGCTGGTGATCCTCACGCCCCAGGCGATGACCGACCCGACGGCGACCGCCCGGGCGGTCAGCCAGGCGGCGGCCAAGGCCCACAAGCCGGTTCTGGCGGCCTGGATGGGCGGTCGCGTGGTCAGCGAAGGGATCGAGTTGCTCAGCGAGGCCGGCATTCCGACCTACACGACGCCAGAGCAGGCGGTCCGCGCGTTCATGCACCTGGTTTCCTACGCGCGAAACCTGGAGACGCTGCACGAGACGCCGCGCGACATTCCGGTGGCGTTCTCGCTCGACCGCAAGCGATTGCGCGGCGTGTTCGACACGATCTTGACCGAGGGAAGCGAGATTCTTTCGGAGAACGTTTCCAAAGCGTTCCTGGAATCGTACGAGATTCCGGTCACCAAGCCCTATTCGGCCCGAACCGCCGAGGAAGCGGTCGAGGTCGCCCGCCGTTGCGGCTATCCGGTCGTGATGAAGATCCATTCGCCGCAGATCACGCACAAGACCGACGTGGGCGGCGTGGCGCTCGACTTGCCTTCCGACGAGGTCGTTCGCGAGGCCTTCGAGAAGATGACCAGCCAGGCGCGACAGATGAAGCCGGACGCCGAGATTATGGGCGTTACCGTGCAGAAGATGATGACCTACCCCAACAGCTTTGAGTTGATCCTCGGGACGAAGAAGGACCCGGTCTTCGGCCCGGTGATCATGGTCGGCATGGGGGGCACGGCGGCCGAGCTGTTCCGCGACCGTGCCCTGGCCTTGCCGCCGTTGAGCGAATCGCTCGCCCGCACGATGCTCAGGTCGCTCAAATCGTGGCCACTGCTGCAGGGCTATCGCGGCAAGCCGGGGGCGAACATCGATCGGCTGATCGAGATCCTCATGCGGTTCTCCTATCTGGTGGCCGACTATCCGGAAATCAAGGAGCTGGACATCAACCCCCTGCTGGTGACGCCCAAGGACGTGATCGCGCTGGACGCCCGGGTGGTCATCGACCGCGATTTGGTGGCGCACACGGTCCGGCCGTACGCCCACCTGGCCATTCGGCCCTATCCGGACGAGTTTGTCGCCGAGCGGAGGATGAAGGACGGCACGTCGGTCGTATTGCGGCCGATCAAGCCGGAGGACGAGCCGATGTGGCACGAGTTGCTGGCAAGCTGCTCGACCGAGTCGATCCGGTTCCGTTTCAGCTATCTCTTCCAAAAGACGACGCACGAGATGGCCACGCGGTATTGCTTCATCGACTACGATCGCGAGCTGGGCATCGTTGCCGAGGTCCAGGAGGAAGGGCAACGACGGTTGATCGGCGTGGGCCGGCTCGTGGCCGACATGAACCACGAGACGGCTGAATACGCCGTGATCGTAGCCGATCGCTGGCACGGCCACGGACTGGGCGGCACGCTGACCGACTACTGCCTCGAAGTGGCCAAGCGATGGGGCGTCAAACACGTCGTGGGCGAAACGTCCAAGGACAACAACCGCATGCTGGCCACCTTCCGCAATCGCGGCTTCGAGCTGGACGAGGACTCGGAAGAAGACGTGGTGCTGGTCACCAAGGACGTCTAAGAACTCGTGAAAGAACAAGTTGGACATACATGAAAGTGCAAGGACGCGCAGCGGCCTTGCTCTTTCATCACATGCGGACTGAGGATGCCTGTGAGTTTCCTGATTCTCTCCCGATCAGAAGCCACCGGAATCGACGTTTCGCGCTGGGCGAGCGTTATGGGTAAGAAGGCGTCTGCGCCGCCTTTCCACCCATAGGGAATGCCCAACTTAGCCCTTTACGAGTCCTCAGGACCGCACCCCGCTATGCCTCACTTCCCCAAACTCGCCCTGCTCTGCCTCTGGCTGACGACGGCGGTCCTGACCGCCGCCGGCGCGGCCGCCGAACGCTTCACCGGCCCCTGGGACCTGGACTTGCTGGAAACCGTGCCCGAGGCCGTCTGGGGCGATAGGTCCGCACTCGTGCAAGAGGTCTACTACCAGGGCGAGCCGCTGGAGGGGAAGCCGACGCGCGTGTTTGCCTATTATGCCCGACCGGAATCCGGCGAGGGCCCGTTTCCCGGCATGGTGCTGGTCCACGGCGGCGGCGGAACCGCGTTTGCCGAGTGGGCTACGCTTTGGGCCCGGCGGGGTTACGCGGCCCTGGCGATGGACTTGGGCGGATGCGGCCCGGACAAGCAGCGACTCCCCGACGGCATGCCCGACCAGGGCCATCCCGAAAAGTTCCTCCCGTTTCGCACGGACGAAGAAGCCCGGCGGCTCTGGACCTACCACGCGGTGGCCGCCGTGATTCGCGGCCATTCGCTGTTGGCCTCGCGCGAGGAGGTCGACGCGAAGCGGACCGGCGTGACCGGGATTAGCTGGGGTGGATACCTTACGTGCATCGTCGCCGGGCTCGACGAGCGCTTCCGTGTGGCCGTGCCCGTCTACGGCTGCGGCTTTCTGCACGAGAACAGTTGCTGGCTCGGCGAGTTCGAACGGCTCGGACCCGAGCAAACCGCCCGCTGGGTGGCCTGCTACGATCCCTCCCGCTATCTGCCCGGCGTTACCTGCCCAATCCTGTTTCTCAACGGCACCAACGATTTCGCCTATCCTTTGGACAGCTATCAGAAGTCTTACCGCGCGGTACCGGGCCGGGTGGACGTGCGGATCGAGGTTCGCATGCCGCACGGGCATCCCCAGGGCTGGGCACCGAAGGAAATCGGTCTGTACGTCGATAGCGTGTTGCGGCAGGGTGATCCGCTGCCGGCCCTCGGCGCCCTTCAAACCGCCGCTGGCCGGGCTACCGCCCCCTTTGCCGCGAAAGTGCCCGTCGTCGAAGCCCATCTGCACTACACGACCGACACGGGCAGTTGGCAGCAGCGGAACTGGCAGACGGTCGAGGCCGAGCTGGGCGAAGGAACCGTCTCGGCCGAGTTGCCCGAAGCCCGCCCGCTGGTCTATTATCTCGGCGTGACCGACCGGCGGGGCGCCCTGGTGACCACGCAACACGCCGAATTGCCGTAGCGGCGCGATCCGCGCTGTCTTGCCGCGCGACCTTCCCTCCAGTACGATAGCGGACGGCCGACCGCCGCGGCGGTTGCGGGCTGCCACGCATCGAGTTCCACCCACCAACGCACAGGAGAAGACCCTCATGGCATCTGAAGTCACTCGTCGCAGATTCCTCGGAGCCGCCGGAACCATCGCCGCCGTTGGGGCGGGCACGGCCACCGGCCTCGGCGCCGATTCGGCGGAAGCCGCCGAGGCCAAGAAGATCAAGATCCTCGGCATCTGCGGCAGCCCCCGTCAAGGGAAAACGACGGCCACCGCGCTGCAAGCCTGCCTGGCAGCGGCCAAGGAGGTGGCCGATTGCATCGAAACCGAGCTGCTCGAGCTGGCCGGCCTGAACATCAACGGGGCGGTGGCCGCCGGCATCGAGTTGCCGCCCGGCCAGACGGACGACTTCCCCGCGCTGCTGCCGAAGCTGACCGATCCGGCCTTGGGCGGCGTGATCATGGGCACGCCCGTCTACTTCGGCTCGATGACTTCGTTGTGCAAGGCGTTTCTGGAGCGCTGCATGGAGTTGCGCAAGACCGACGCCTGGGCCAACAAAGCGGCCGGCGTGCTGGCGGTGGGCGGAGCCCGCAACGGCGGCCAGGAGCTGACCATCCAGTCGGTCCAGTCGGCCCTGTTCTGCCACCAGATGTTGCTGGTCGGCGACGGCAAGCCGACGGGCCATCGCGGCGGGACCCTTTGGAGCGGCTGCCCCGGCGGCATCACCGCCGACGAGTTCGGCATGTCCACGGCCGCGAACCTCGGCCGCCGAGTGGCCGAAGTCGCCTTGCTCGCCCGGGGGTGAACACTCGACAGCGATGCGATTCATCTTGGGCGCCCGATCACGATTGACGTTTGCACGGATCATGCGCGACGGCCACCAACGGGAGCCCGGCTCCCGTCGGTCGGCCTCGAGCGTTTTCAAAGCAGACATCCATAGGAGCCCACGCGATGGACGAACAGACGCTGGCCAGCCAACGCCGTGTCGCCCAGCAGCGCGAGATCCCCGCGCTTAGGCGACACGTCTTCCTCTGCTGCGACCAGACCAACCCGAAGTGCTCCAGCAAGCAGGAGTCGCTTCAGGCGTGGGACTATCTGAAGCGGCGGCTCGACGAGCTGGGCCTCAGCGGCCCCGGCGGCGTCTACCGCACCAAGGCCAACTGTCTGCGGATCTGCACCGGCGGCCCGGTCGCGGTGGTCTATCCCGAGGGCGCCTGGTACGCCGGCTGCAACGCCGAAGTGATCGAGCAGATCATCCAGGAGCATCTGATCGGCGGCCAGGTCGTCGCCGAGCACCTGATTGCCCAACGGCGGCTGATGCCCGGCAGATGACACCCGGCGGCTGACACCCATCAGTTGGCGTGCACGGTACCCTTCGGCGAAAGGGGTGCCGCAGTCTACCCATTTCTGCAGCGACTTGCCTCATGCCGCAGCGACTTGCCTGGTGCCCTCACGGCAGCTATGTTGGGTATACTACGTCGACTTTTCCTCTAAATCCGAGTTTGGAAGAAGGCAATACAATGAGTGAGAACCGTACGCACAGAGAATCGAAGAAGATCACCCGTCGCGGGCTGCTGAAGGGTGCCGCGGGTGCTGCGGCGGTGGCGGCGGCCGGGCTGCCAAGCGTGGGCGAGGCCCAGATCCTGCGGCGTCGCAGGGCGACGGCCGGCAAGCGGGTGGTCGTCAACGGGCGGATCAAGCAGTCGGTCTGCGACTGGTGCTTTCTGGGCGAGTGCTCGTCGAAGCCGATGACGCTGGAAGAGCTTTGCCGCGAAGCGGCCGCCATGGGCATCAAGTCGGTCGAGCTGGTGCAGCCCGAAAACTGGCACATCCTCAAGAAATACGGCTTGATCTGCGCCCTGGCCAACAGCCACGGGTTCGTCGAGGGATTCAACGACAAGGCGAACCACGCGATGTGCATCGACAAGATCAAGACGGCGGTCGATGCGTGCGCCGATGCCGGATTCCCCACGGTGATCACGTTTTCGGGGTTCCGCAATGGCATTGCCGACGACGTCGGGCTGGAGAACACGGTTGCGGGCCTGAAGAAGGTGATCGGCTACGCCGAGAAGAAGAAGATCAACCTCTGCCTGGAGGTGCTCAACAGCCGCGTGGCCGAGGAGATGAAGGGCCATCCCGGATACATGTGCGACTCGGTGGAATGGGCCTACGAAGTGTGCAAGCAGATCGCCTCGCCGCGGATGACCTACCTGTTCGACATCTACCACATCCAGGTCATGCAGGGCGACATCATCACCCGCATCCGCCAGTACCACGAGTACATCGGCCACTACCACACGGCGGGCGTGCCTGGTCGAAACGAGCTGGACGAAAACCAGGAAGTCAACTACCCGCCGATCATGCGGGAGATCGTCAAGACCGGCTACACCGGCTACGTCGCCCAGGAGTTCATCCCCACGCGAGATCCGCTGACCTCGCTCCGGGAGGCGGTGAAGCTCTGCGATGTCTGATTTCCGGGGGTTGCCCGCCGGTTGGATTGTGATATTCTCTAATATGCCGTCGCTGTGGCGATGGCCCGAGAATCCCCTCCGTTAAGGGGCCTGGAGAGGTGGCTGAGTGGTCGAAAGCGACGGTTTGCTAAACCGTTGT
>JAFGRD010000144.1 GCA_016935315.1 Pirellulales bacterium | reverse complement strand
GATGGCGGCGTTCAGCGCCAGCAGGTTGGTCTGGCTGGCGATCTCGGAGATCACCTGGATGATCTCGGCGATCTGGTCCGAGCTGGTGCGAATCAGCTCCATGGCCTCGATGGACTTCTGGACGGCGGCACCACCCTGTTCGGCCAGTTGGTTGGTCTTCTTGGCCACGGCGTCGGCCTCGTGGGCGTTGTTTTTCACGCCGTCGATCGAAGCCGTCAACTCCTCGACCGAGGCGCTGACTTCCTCGACGCTGGAGCTTTGCGTCTGGGCGCCGGAAGCCAGCGACTGCGAGCTTTCGGCGATTAATCGGGAGCCCTCGTTGAACTGGGCCGCACTCTCGGTCACCTGGCCGATGACGTTGGACAGGTCGGCGAGCATCTTCCGGATGCCGCCGGCCAGTTCGTCGACGGCCTCGTCGCCTTCGACGGCAACGGTCCTGGTAAGATCCCCTTGGGCCGCGGCATTGACGACTTCCAAGAGATTGTCCACTTTGCGGCGAAGCTCCTCGGCCTGCCGGCGCTCCTTCTCGGCCTGTTCACGCTCCATGGCCGCTTGCTCGTCTCGCCGCTTCTGTTCCGCCTCGGCCTGACGGCGTTCTCGCTCGGCCTCTTCCTGCTGGCGTTTCTGTTCGGCCTCGGCCTGCTGGCGCTCGGCGGCGATTCGCTCCTCTTGTGCCCGTTGTTCGCCGGCAGCAGCCTCTCGGACGTCGTTCATTGCCTGGGCAGTCGCATCGACAGCCTTGTTGATTGCCCTTCCCATGCGACCGATCTCGTCCGAGCCCGTCGCATCGAGGCGCTGACTGTAATCGCCCTCGGCCACGCGCTCCATCAGCGTCATGGCGTTGACGATCGGTCTGGCGATTCGATGTGCGCACAGCAGCGAGACGGCACCGCAGAGCACCAGCGCCAGGACGGAACCGACCACCACCCACAGGATCAGCCGATGGAGCGCGCGATTGACCTCTTGGGCGGCCTCCTGGTAATCGTCGTCGTAGGCGCCGGCCCCAATCACCCAGTCCCATGGTTCAAAATAGGTCAGGGCCGTCGTCTTCCACCGCGGCGGAGCGGTCGGCTCGTTGCGCCAGGCGTAGCGTTGGAGCTCGACCTGGCCGTCTTTCGTAGCAGCCGCTTTGGCAATCGCTTCTCGGATAAACAGGTTGCCGTCGGCGTCTTGCGCGTCGTAGATATTCTCTCCGTCTCGCGCGCCGTTGTGAGAGATTATGTACTTGCCCTTCTCTTCTCCGGATCCCGCCAGCACAAACACGTAGCCCGATTTACCGACTACGATGTCCATGATTCCCTGGCGGAGCTCGGGGACGTCCTCTTGCGGAATGCCGAAATACAAGACGCCGACGACGTCTCCCGCCGCATCGCGGATCGGTCGGTAGATCGTGAGGTACCAGTCGTTGACGACGAATGCCCGTCCGACGAACGTGTCGCCCTGGAGCACGGTCGCGACGACGGGGTTGGCGGAATGGTCGGGGTTGATTGCGGGAATGTAGGTTCCGATCGCCCTGTTCCCGTCCAGTTTATGTATATTGGTGCAGATCCGCAACATGTCGCCCGCGGCGTTCATTCGCTGAAAGACGGTGCACGTTCCCCCCACGAGCGCCCGAACTTCATCGACCACCGGCGACGGCGTATCGGCATTGGCGTTCTGGCCGAGCCACTGCGAGCCGAAACACATTTTGGGCAGGTCCACCTTGCGAGATTTGCTGGTGAACTGGTTGACGGCGTTCCAGGAGACCATTTCCTTCTCCAGCAGGACCTCTCCGTACCGATGAAGCACGCTCTCGGCCACGTTGAGATTGTGCTGGAGTTCCTTCTTCAGCTTCTCGTGATTGGTGCGAAGCATGAGGTAGACCGATTGGGCGATCTTGGTGCACTCTTGCTGGCCCTGCGCGTTCAACTCGGCTGTGACCTGTTCGTGGAGCGTCTGCCGTTGGAGCCAGACCGCGGCCAGCAGAATCAGCCCCGTGGCGACGATTCCCAGCACGCTCAGGGCAAACACTTTCGTTTTGAAGTTCACTTGCAGCATCACTTCTCTCCTGTCGATTCAGCGGACGGTTCTCTGAAGTGGGCAAGAAACAAAAAAAGGCACAACCGCCATGGCATGCTCCGTCTCGCGGACGGATGCCATTGCGGTTGTGCCTTCAATGAGCAGGCCGTTTGCCTTGCCCAACCAGGCGCCCCACGGCGATCTCCGGGGGCTTCGATTCCACGGTGCCTCGGGCACGGGAATACTTCAACCCAACCATAGGTCGCGTTTTCGAAGTGTCAAGTCGGCCGATTGCCTTTTTTCAGCAGACCAGTCAGGCGGGCGCGAAGCTCGCCCAATTCCTTCGATTTGAACGACTTGCGAGTGCGCTCGAGAGCCAGCACGGCATACTCCATTGCCTCCTGCAGGGCGATCTCCCGGGGCGACGTCAACAGGGCTTGCACGGCCGCGGCGTCCTTGTCGCCCGCGCACCGTTGCCAGAGCGGCTCGATGGACTGGAACCCGTCGAGCACCGCGCAGACTGCCGCGTTTGCCGTCGCGGCCACTTCGCGCGACGTCGGGGCTCCTGAATTGCCTGACATCGCGGCTTCCAACGCTTCCAGCTTTTCAGTACAGGCCGCAAACACCTGCCGGGCATCTCGCAGCATACGCCGCGTCGTCGACTCGACGATGCAACGATCGACATGGCGGTAGAACGAGTCCAGTTCGAGCGGCTTGGTTAGATAGGCCGCTACCGGAAGTTGAACCGAACGGATCGCCGAATCGAGTGAAGGGGCCCCGGTCACCAGAATCACCGGCAACCCCGGACGATTCCGCCGCACTTCTTCGACCAACTGTAACTCCGCATTCCCCGGCATTCGGATGTCGGCAACCAGCAAATCGAAACGCTCGTCGTCAAGGGCGGAAAGCGCCGTCCGGCCGGCAGCAACGCAATCGCAACGATAGCCCCGCAGCCGCAGAAGATCCGCGGTGGTTTCTCGAAACACCTCTTCGTCGTCAGCGATCAGGATGGAGGCAGCTTCAACCAAGATCTTCTCCCGGAATGGTCGCCCCCGCCGACCGACGGCGCTTCGCCGGGCGTGTCGCGGGCTGGACGGTCGTCGAAGGGGCAGACGGATGCAGCACGCGCACGTCGCCTTGCCCGAGACCGGATCGGCGGGCCTCTTGCTGCAACGGAAGACGGACTCGGAACGTCGTCCCCCGCCCCACGCACGACTCAAGCGACAATGTCCCCTCCAGCGATTCGACAATCCCCCGGCAGATCGAGAGCCCCAGTCCCAATCCGCGTTCAGAACCACTTTTCGTCGAGAAGAACGGCTCGAATACCCGATCGAGCATCTCGGCCGAGATTCCCTCTCCGTTGTCGGAAACCCTGACTTCGAGATGCCGGCGGCTTCTGGCGACCTCCAAGTGAACGGCATCTCCCGCGGACGAAGCCTCGATCGCGTTGGCCAGCAGGTTTAACAGGATCTGGCGCAGCGACTCTTCGGGCAACCGGACCGATTCTTCCCGATCGACGACTCGCGACTCGACCCGTACGCTCCGATCACGGGCCAGAGGATGCAGCATCAACACGACGTCTTCGACCGCAGGCTCCAGCCGGAACGTGCTGGCTTTCTCTGGACGGCAGCGGTGGAGCGTGAGCATCTGGCGAACGATACGGGTAACGCGGGCTGTCTCCTTCTCGGCTGCCGCCAGATATCGGGAGGCAGGATGGTCGGCGGCCAACGTTCCCCTGACCAAATGCAGGCAGTTCACGATCCCGCCCATCGGATTGTTGATCTCGTGAGCCACACTGGCAGCCAGGCGGCCGCTGGCCGCGAACGCTTCGGCCTCTCTCCGCAGGGCCTCGCTCTCGCGAAGACGGCGGTTCAGCCAGAGGATGGTTCCGGTTACCGACCAGCCGATGATCATCAGGAAACACGCCGCCGCGAGCCAGGGCCAGTATGCACGGACCGCGGCGGTCAGTGTCACTTCTTCCAAGTGCTCGTAGGGGCCGACGCGAAGCTCGCGCAGGCACTCGTGAACGGGCTCGTAGGTCAGGGGGATGGTCCAGCCTGCCGTATCGGCAGACCGCGCCGCCGGGCTGTTGGCCGGCATCTGCAGAAGCCTCTCGGTCACGCGCTCGGCCAGTTCGTCGCTGGTGTGCTCGAGTTTTGCAAACGCCCATTGGGGATAGGCTCGCGTTGAATAGGCGCCGGTTTCTTCGGCTTTACCCTGTGAACGGGCGCGAAGCACACGGACATCGGCGCGCTGGATGCGGCCGGCCTGAATCATTCGCTCAAGATCGTCAGCGCAGACCGTGCCCGCATCTACCCGACCCTCGGCGACGGCCTTGACGATCGAGTCATGCTGTCCCGCGAACCGAACCGACAGGAGATCGCGGTCGACGCGCATCCCGAGTTTATGCAGCTCACGGTGCGCCATCAACCAGCCGCCAAAAGACCAGGGATGGACCGCCATGAGAGTCCTGCCGCGAAGGCTCTCCAACGATTGCAGGTCGGTTCGGGCCGTGTTGCAGATGATCACGCCGGCGTACGTCTTTGCCGGCTGGCCGTGAAGCGATCCGACGCGCGTGGCGATGCGCGTCGTGTGATATAATCGCTCGCAGGTGGCATAGAAGGCCGGATTGGCAACCAGGAAGTCGATCTTGCCGCGTTCAACACACGGGAGGACCTCTTCATAGGCCAAAGGCCGGATGACGAAACGGGCTTCCGGGATCGCCTCTGAAAGATACCCTGCCGTCGGCTGCCACCGCTCTTGGCAGTCTTCGCGGCTCCATGTCGCCTGCACGCCAACGATGATTTCGGAACGTCGTTTCGCCTCCGTCCGAGGGACTTCCGCCGTCGTCGCGTTCAACGCCAACACGGCACTCAGAGAGATGATCCGGGACAACGCTGGTAGCATGGTCGGGGCTGCGTCACGCGAGGTACAAGGCATGGGGGAATCGCCGCCGCTGCCCCCCGACAGCCCTTTCCCAGGACCTGTATCGGATGAGGAGCGTGGCAAATCCTCCAGCAAATCCCTCTTGGGCCGCAATCGGCCCCGATCTGCCGGCAGAACCCGCAGATCCGGGACGACTACATGACTCATTGGTGTCCGTGCACCCCTGGGCCTTCGCGGCGATTGGCCGCCGCTTGCCCTTACAGCAGCGGTCCCAGCAGCCGGGCTGCGTTCTCGGTAAAACGGGCCATCGTCGAGCGGGATTCCCACGCGGCCAGGTCCATCAACTCGGATTGCTGCAGATAAGACTCCTGCAGTTGGCGCAACTCGGAGGTGAACCGCCCGTCGTACACCGAGAGGGTGATCTCGAAGTTCAAGTGCAGGCTGCGCGGATCCAGGTTCAACGAGCCGAACAGGCTGAACTCGCGGTCGACCGTGACCGACTTGGTGTGCAGCAACCCCCCGTCGAACAGCGCCACCCGAACGCCTGCCTCCAAAAGGTCCACCTTGTGGGCCTGGCTGGCCAGCCGCACCAGCAGCGAATCGACCTTGGCGGGCACGACGACGGTGACGTCGACTCCGCGGTTGGCGGCGGAGACCAGCGCGGTCAGGAGCGTTTCGTCGGGCACGAAATAGGGCGTGGTCAGCACCAACTCGCGGCGGGCGGCGTAGATGGCCATCAGCAAGATCTGCTGGATCGCTTCGTTCCGCATGGCCGGCCCGGAGGGGACCACTTGAATGGCCGAGGGCCCCAGTTCGCTGATCACGTGGACGCCGCCCGTGCGGCGGAGTTGCTCGACGCTCTCGCCGGTTTCCAGTGCCCAGTCTTCCAGGAACGTGATCGCCAGCCCCTCGACCGCCGGCCCGCGCACCCGCACCATGGCGTCGATCCATTGGCCCACCCCGGCGTCCTGCTTGAAGAACCGCGGATCGACCATGTTCAGGCTGCCCGTATAGGCCACTTCGCCGTCGATCACCACGATCTTGCGGTGCATCCGCAGGTCGAAGCGGACGAAGAGCATGCGAACCAGCCCGCCGGGCAGAGCCTCGCCGACGGCAACGCCTTCCTGCCGGAGCCGCTCGGCCACCTCGCTCTGCAGGAACTCGCGGCTGCCGACGCTGTCGACCAGCACGCGGCAGATCACGCCGCGCTGGCGGGCGCGGACCAGGGCCTCGACCACCTCGTCGGCCAAGCCACCGACGTTCCAGATGTAGAACTCCAGGTGGCAGGTCCGCTCGGCCCGGTCGATGTCGGCGATCACCGCGCGAAATGCGTCGTTGGTGTCGGCAATCAGCTCCAGCTCATTGCCGGGCAAGGCGGGTATGCCCACGGCCGCCTCGGTCAGGCGGGCCAGCGGCTCGCACTCGGCACCCAACACCGACCAGTCGACGTCGCTGCGGTTTCGCAGATCGCCCAGCCACTCTTCGTAGGGCTTGTGGATCACGGCCGCCCACTGTGCGCGGCGATTGCCCAAACGCAACTCGCCGATCATCAGATAGATCACCGCCCCGGCGAAGGGGAAGATCAGCACGATCGACAGCCAGGCCAGCGACACGCCGACCGGCCGCCGCCGCATGACCACCCGCACCGAAAGCCCCACCCGGATCAGCAGGTCGGTCGCCAAAACACCCGCGGCTATCCAGCTAGCGTACTCCATGGTGGGCATACGGTAGCATGTTGGGGTCCGGGCGGCAATCACACCCCGGCGAGGGGCAAGTAGCTACTGCGAGGCGCCCGCCTCGAGCACCGCCTTGGCGTGCCGGGCCAAATGCCCGCGCAGGTCTTTTGTGTAGGCCTCCAGCGTCTTTTTGCCCAAGCCGTTGTCGTCGCCACAGCGATACAGGGCCCGGGCCAACAGCAGCTCGCGGAGCGACTCGCGGCGGGTCTGCTCGGCGTTGGTTCCGCCGGGGGCACCGCGCTGGATGGCCTCGTCGACCGTGGTCTGCACGTGGCCGCTGATTCCCGGCTTTTTCAGCAACGCGGCCAGCGGCGCGGCGGCCGCCGGGTCACCGATCAGCTCCAGCGCCAGGCCGACCGCCCGGTGGTGCGAAAAGTCGTGCGCGGCCGTCAGCAGCTCGGCCTTTTCGAGGATCGCCGGCACCGCCGCCTGCTGGCCGGTGCGGCCGGCGGCGACGATCAGGTTGTCCAGCGGGCTGAGGGCCGCGCCGAACTGACCCATGCCGCGGTAGTTCCAGCCCTGGTCCCACTGCGGCGTCTTGCGGACTTCGGCCACCAGCAGTTCCAGCCCCGTGCTGCGGCCCATCACGCCCAGAGCCCGGGCGTAGGCCAGCTTGTCCGGCCCTTCGGCCTCGGCAAAGGCCTTCTCCAGCATCGGCAGGGCCTTTTGAGGGTGGGTGAGGATCACGGCGGCGCCGGGACGGCCCTCCTTGATGCTTGCGACGGCCTCGGCGATCTTCTCGTCGGGCAGCGGATACGAATCCTCGTCCTCCAGCACGCTGGAGGGGAGGTTGTCGATCTCGACCAGGTGTTCCTGCAGCTTGCGGACGTCGATGTTCCGCGGCGCGGTCCCCTGTTCGGCGGCCATCGCGGCGGCCACGCCGGCGGCGTAGCCTCCGTTCTGGATGTCGGGCTGCATGCGGATCAGCGGCACCGCGTCGCGATGGGCACTGATGCCCAACCCGATCACCAGGATCCCGTCGAGCCCCTTCGGCAACATGCTGCGATAGGGAATGTAGACCCCGATGCCCCGATGCTCCGGGTGTTCCAGCAGCAGGTAGGGATCGATCGTGTAGCCGTGCGTATCGAAGTTGCTCCAGGCCCGGACGACCGAATCGTGATGCGTCCGCTCGTTGACCTGGTCGGGCAGCGTGATCGTGAAATCGCCCACGATCCGCCGCCGCTCCCGGGTGTCGATCAGCCGGCCGTGGTCGAAGGCGTCGGGGTACTTGTTCTTGGAATAGACGAACATCTGCCAGACGTCGACCAGGTCGGTCTCGTCGGTGATGGTGAAATCGGTGTTGTTGTAGGCGCCGCCCAGCCTGCGGCCCGGCAGACCGGTGCCCTGCATGCCGAACTCCGAGGCGTCGGTATAGATGCACTCGGCCCCGGCGGCGGCGGCCATGTCGGCGTTGCCGGTGGCGTCGATCACCGTCTTGGCCAGCACGACGCCGCGGCCGCCGGGCGTTACGACCACCGCGCCGACGACGTTCTGGTTGTGGACCATCGCCCCGCAGCCGATCGTGCCGAACCAGACGTCGGCGCCGGCCTTGAGCAACTCGGTGCGGTACCACTCCATCTTCTGCTCGATGACCCAGGAACCGCCGCCGGGAATCGTGGCCGTGAAGCCGACGCGGTTGCCCCAATAATACTTGGAGATCGCCCCCATGGTGCCGACGCCGCCCAGGCCGTGCAGGTACTCGACCACCAGGGTTTTGGCCCCTTGGCGGGCGGCGGCGATGCCGGCCGGCGCGCCGCCGGTTCCCCCGCCGATCACGACTACGTCGTAGCGGCCCAGCACGGGCAGCGCCCGGGCGTCTTGCCGGATGGTCGGCAGCTCTTGCGTGGGACGCACGCCCCGGAGGATCTCGCGGATTTCGCCCGTGGCTACGGCGTCGGGCGCTTCGGCGCCGGGCAGCTTCACGCCTCCGGGGGCCGGCAACGACTTCGCCTCGGCCGCCGCGGCCTTGCCCAGTCGGGCGCCCAGGTCGATCAGCGCCAGCGGCCGCAGCAGCTTTTCGGCCTGCGGCCGCGAGACGTCGGCACATCCGCCCAGCACGTACACCCGCGGCACCTCGGCCGGCTGAAACGCCCCCAGCGACACGTTCTCCACGCCCGTCCACGGCCCGTCCACGGACTGGCGGCCGTGCATTGCGTCGGGCGGCACCTCGAAGAGCACGTCGGAGGTGAACTGCTGTTCGGGATGATAGGTCATCGTGCGGGCCTGCTGCTCGGCGGCGGCCCAGGAAGCGTAGCCGTCGTCGTGCATCGCAAGCCGCAGCGTGTACTCGATGATCTCGAACGTGCCGCCGGACGTGCCTGCCTGGTTCGGATACGGTCCCCGGAACGGCGGTGTGATGATTCGGGAGGCGAGGTTCTCGCCGGTTTGCGCCTCGCCGCCGATCACCACGCGCCGAAACGTGTGCGCGCCGGAGGGATACGGCCGGAACTTGGCGCCGGCCAGCCGCGCCACCAGTCCCCGGTCGGTGGCGTCGACGATCGTCTTGGCCACGACCGCCTGGCGCCCGGCGCGGTTGGCCATGGCGATGCCGCTGGGGTTGCCGGCCGCATCGCGCAACACGTCGGTGGCGTAGCAACTGTAGAGAAACTCGACGCCCGCCGCCAACAATACGTCGTCGAGCGTCTTCTTCACGTGCATCGGACGCGGCGGCGGAAGCTTGGCGACCGGTGTTGCGGGCGCGTCCGGCGCGGGGGCGACGATTTCGATTTCGCCCAGCAGCGTGCGGGTCATGGCTTCGGGCTTCCTCACAGCGAGCTTCACGTACCGCGCCGGCCCGCCGACTCGCACCGTCAACGTGCCGTACTCGCTGGAAAACGGCCGGCTTTCGACCGAGTCGATTTGCCTCCAGATTTGCCCGTCGTCACTGGTGGAGACGGTCAGCCCCTTGACGTCGAAGTTGTCCTCGGCCGTGCTCGCCACGCGGCGGAAGAACATCAGCCGGACTTCCTGGATCGGCTGCGGCGTCTTCAGATCGGCCGTGATCGCCACGTCGCCGTCGTATTGCACGCTTTCCGAGGGTGCGTCGGCCCAGCGGCCGTCGGTCAGCCGCGACGGCGGGTTGGTGTCCTTGTGCTTGGGCGCACTGGGCACGTCCGTCTCATAGCGGAAGGGGAGCCGGTTTGGATCGGGCCCGGCGCCGGTCTGACTGGGGTCGCTGAAGACCCGCCGGGCCAGCGGCGCGACCGGCTCCTCGCCCTGCTCCAGCCAGAGCCGCAGCGTGGCCGTCATGTCGTCGCCCAGGTACGGATGCGGAGCGGCCAGAAAGACCTTGGCCCCCTGCTCGGCCGCGGCAACCGCCGCCGAAACGGCGCCCGTCCCGCCGCCGACCACCAGCACGTCGGCCCGGTAGGCCACTGGGATGTCTCGGGCCGATTCGTTGACCTTCGGCGGCGCGGCGGCCCATCCGGTCGAAACGGCCAGCAACCACGGCAAAATCAGGGTGGAACGTCGCGCGATCATGGCAAGGACTCCTCGAAGCGGGAAGGCGTTCGTGTGGCCGGCACGCCGGCTCGTCGTGCCGCGGCTCTTATTGTACTCCAGGCATCAGGCCGCTGGAAGCGCCGAGCGTCGCGCATGGACTGTGCAAACGTCAATGGAGATTTCTTCGCACGGCCCGGTATTGCCCGAGATCGCGGTCGCCGTAGAGGGCCTTCCATTGCTGGTCGACCAGCACCGTGAGCCGGGCACGATGGGGGCTGTCGTTTCGGATCGCCAGGCCGTAGTCGAACGCCCCCGGATAGAAGGCGTAGTCCCGCCAGAACGCATCGCTTTGGAGGATGCCGCCGAGGATGTTCGTGTAGTGGTAATGCGGCAGCCAGATCAGGTCCGGTTTCCGCCGGAAGAGCTCGGCCGCCGAGAAGCCGTGCAGGGCGAACTGCCTGTCGTGCAGCCCGACCAGGTCGATTAGCGTTGCCTGCGGCGCCCGGGCGCCGACCACGCCATGCTCGGACAAGGCGATGACCGTGCCGGCCGGGACGCGTTCGGCAAGGGACGCCATGGCTTGGATCGCGTCCCAACGATCGACCGCCGGCAGCGGCTCCTCGGCCGCGACGTCGTACGCCGGCCGTGCGGCCGTGGTTCCGGCGGGCGGCAAGGTGCTTTGGTACCGCGCCGTCGCCGCGGCCAATCCCTCTCGACCAACTCCGATCACCAGAAGCAGAATCACCAGTCGTGTCAGCAACTCTCTTTGCCCTAGCACGCAGCCCTCGCCCGCGGCCCGCAGCCGGTCGTCGACCACCACGGCCGCCGCCACGACAAAGAACGGCAGCGACGGAAAGTAGAACCGGCCGGCGGCGCCCATGATCTGGTTGACCGAGAAGTAGTAGCCGAACGTCAACGCCACCGGTACCAGCAACGCCGTCAGCACGCGGATCGTCTCCCGGCGGGCCAGCAGCCACACGGCGCAGACGAACGGCAGGGCCGTGGCCAGGAACACGCTCAGCAGAAGGAACGGATTCGGACCGTCCGGATTCGCGTAGCCCCGATAGGCCCCGTGCTGTTTGGCATAAAACGGCAAAGGCAACGGGGAGCCGAAGACCAACCACTTCACGGCGGCGTCGGCCAGCAAGACCGCCAGCAGGCTCAGTGCGAAGACCGCCAACAGCTTCCGCCGCGGGCCGCGGACCAGCAGCAGGATGGCCAAGGCGGGAAACAGCGTGGCGTAGACGCCGTTGTCTGGACGAGCCAGAAACGCCAGATAGCCGGCGGCGACCACCGCGGCCAGCCGGCCGGCGCTCGGCCGCGAGACCAGCCGCAACGTAGCCAGGATCAGCACCGCGTTGCCCAGCCCCGCGAGCATCGTGTCCATGCCCGTCTGAAGGTGATAGCGCAGCGTGCCGTCGAAGACCAGCACGGGAAGCAACAGTCCGGCCCAGAGCAGGTACTGCCGATGCAGCAACCGATGGGTCGAGATCCACGCGCAGCCGAGAACCAGCAGCAGCATCGTTGCCAGCCCGGGCAGTGCCGAAGCGACCAGCAGCACGGTCGCATCGGCCGCCCGCGGCAGACAGCCCTTCAGCAGCGTCACCACGCCGACGTGCAGCAGGCTGGTGCTGCCGTAGACCTGCACGCCGTCGGGATTCCAGGCGTGTCCCCGCCCGGCGAGGATGTTGTTGGCGTAGCGCAGGAACATATACGAGTCGTCGAACCGGGTCGGCGGGCTGGTCAGCAGGACGTAGACGCAGGCGGCCAGCGAGACGACGACCGCTGCCAGGCAAACCGCCCGCAACGCTGCCCGCGGTTCGCTAGATGCGTTCATAGCGGCCCTCAATCCGACACGCTAGGCATCGACTTGGCCACCGGCTGGTCGGTCATCAGGGCCCGGACCACTGCCGTGAGCAAGTCGTAGGGCACCAGACTCTTCGCCGGCGGGGGCAGGTCCCAACTGCCCCGCAAGGCCGCGTTGGCCAGCGACTTGCCGCAACCGACCGCCGTGACCGCGCCTCGGCCGTGCCGGACCGTGGCGCCCACCGGCGTCGGGCCGACCCAGGCAAACGGCCGGCCGCCACCGACCCGGCAGGCCGGATCGATCTCCGTGTTCGGCCACGGCGACCGGTCTTCGTCGCGATCCAGCAACAGCCGACCTTGCGGCACCGTGTCGCGGTCGATGGTCAGACCGAAAGGCTCCAGCAGGTCGTTGGCCGTGGATGCCTCATTGTCCGGCGAATCGACCAGCAGCAGCTTGCCTCCGGCGGCGACGTATCGCTGGAGGCGGTCGCGAAAGGCCTCGTCCCCCGGGCGGCTCGGCAGGAAGACCACCAGGGCCTCGCCGCGAAACGCCTCGTCGCCGCTGCCTCGCGCGGTCGAATAGCCCAGATACGGCAACCACATCTCGGCCAGGCCGAAGCCCGTGTCGCCTTCCGGAACCGTGTTGGGCTCCGGCAGCGCCACCTCGGAAACCGTGCGATCGATCACCACGTGGCCCGTATGGAACGCGCGGACCGGCTCGCCGCTGGCCAGCGACCGCAGCAAGGCGAACTGGACGTTGAAGCGGACGTACGTGTCGTAGGTGAACAGCGTGTTGGCCGCCGGCTGGGAGTTCCAAGCGTAGCCGAAGCTCGCGTCGTTCATCGCCGAGGCAAAGCCGACGGCCATGACGGCGCCCTTCTTGCAGTGGGCGACGGCGCCCACCGATCGGTCGGCGAGCCGGGCAATCGTCCGGCCGCCGGCCACTTCGCACGCCCCGGAAAGCTCGATGCCGGGCCAATCGTCCGTCAGCGTCAACACGCCTCGCTGCCACCCGTCTTGCGGCCCGTGGACGATCGACAGCCCGAACGGCCAAAGCAGGCTGTTGGCCGTAGACGCCGTATTCTCGGGCGAATCGAGCACCAGGAGCTTTCCGCCCCCCTCGACGTACTCGATCAGTCGCTGCCGGAACCGGGGCGACACCGAGCGGTTGGGACAGATCGCCACGAGCACCTCGCCCGAAAAGGCCTCTTCGCCACGCCCGCGGATCGTGTAGCATCCCAGTCGCGGGATCCACTGCTCAAACAAGCCGTAGCCTTCGCCCGCGCCTTGGATGTAGGCCCCCTTGCTCAGCAGCACGTCCGAGGTGGTTCGGTCGATCACTACCCGGGGCAACGGGCGGACCACCTCAGGCACGGGCATCGCCGCGCGCCCCAGCGCGGCGACCGCCACCGAGGCCAGCACCCAGCCACACGTCCCGGCCGCCACCAGGACCAGCCAGGCGCCGAGCCGGTGTCGCGCCAACCAGAGCCCCGCCGCCAGCAACACCGTCCCGAGCGCCACCAGCCACGGCCGCGGATCGCCGAGGGCGTCGCCGTGGTTGAGCCACTCGAGCATCCCGCGAAACAACTCGGCCTTGCCGGGTTGAAAGACGCAGAAGTTGGAGAAGATGGTCGAGTCGGTGAAGGCCAACACGCGGCCGTCGCCGAAGCGCGTGGACCAGAGCTGGATGAACGCGCCATAGCGCATGTCGGGCCGCAACTGCGGGACGGTATGGTAGTTCGAGCGGTGATAGTCGGGCGGAAGACTGAACAGGCCCGTGCCGCGGATCGCCGCCCGGCCCCAGCTACGGCCCGGATCGATCGAACAGGAAACGGCAAAATCGGTCGGTGGGAGGTGCTGCACCACCGGATGCGGCACTTGCGGCGGACGATACGACTGCTCGTAGGGGGAATCGCCCGTGCCGAACAGCAGGTCGTCGCGAAAGACGAAGCCCATCTTCCGCGTGATGTCGTTCATGTACGTGCCGCATTTGAAAACGTTGGTATGGTCGCCGACCAGCAACAGCCCGCCGCCCCGCTTGACGAACCGCACCACGGCGTCCACTTCCTCCCGGGAGTACCGGGCGGTGGGCGTCTTGATCACCAGCACGTCGCATTGGTCGAGCCGTCGGCGGTCGATCTTCTCCGACTCGCTCAGTCGCGACATCTGGTAGTACTGGCCGCAATAGTCGTACAGCGCCGCGTAGTTGTAGCCGCAGTCGTGGCCGTACCAGGTCGTGTCGTAGGGCTTGGAAGTGGGCTCCCAGGTGGAGTGGCGCTCGACGACCATCACCCGCCCGGCCTTGCGCGTTCCCACCGGATCCCACGCCACGCCCCAGGTCAGCACGGCCACGGCCAGCATCACCGGCAAGAGGTCGCGCAGAACAAGGGGCACGGGTCTGTGCTTGGGACCGTTTGCGATCTCACCGCCGAAGGCCTCGTCCGAAGGCTCGTCCCCGGACGGGCGGCTCTTCCCGGAAAAGGCGTTTTGCCCCCATGCCAGCAGCAGCACCGGCCCGAGCAGCAACAGCAGCAAAACCCACGGCGAGAGGAACTGGTTCATCGCGTGCAGCGGCAACTCGGCGTCGGTCCGCAGCACCCGATGCGCGTAGAGACCCATCATCAGTCCGGCGCGGATCGGCAACCAGACGACCAGCACCACCGCCAGCCTTCGCAGCAGATCGATCCAGGCCGGCCATCGGCGGCCCGCGGGCAGATTACCCCAGGCCGTCAGGCCGAACAGCACCAGCGAGCCGACGAAGAAACACCACGTGGGCGGATCGATCAGCAGCTCCCAGGTCGCCCCCAGGCGATGGACCTGACGGATCGAGTGCATCACGACGGCCGAGCCGTCGGCCGCCGCATCGACGCCCAACAGGCGGGCGATGGCGGCCAGCATTTCCACCAGCGGCCCCGGCAACTCGTGCGAGCGTGCGGTCTGGCTGGCGTAGAAAACCATCGCCAGCGACTGGACCAGCAATACCGTGCCGGAGGCCATGGCCCCGCGGCCGAGCCAGCGCGGCCACCGCCGGGGAATCGGCAACAACTCGATCGCCAGGCCGGCCGCGATCAGCAGCGGGGCGGCCTTCACCGGCCACGACGCGTATCCCACGGCCGGCAGCAGCAGCACCAGAGCGATCGCCAACTCGCGTCGCGGCGGCAGTCGCCGGATGCTCCCGCCCAGCAGCACCGTGCCGAAGGCCACCACGAGCACCCACGCCAGGCCATCGGCCGGGTAGTAGTAGCTCAGACCCAACAGCCACGAACCGGCCAGCAGGGCTACGCCCATCCACAGTCGCATCACGGTGCTGCCTCCCGGTTCGCCGAGTCGTCGGCGGGCACCGCCTCGGCCGCGGGCCGATCGGGCGGACTCGGCGGTTTTGGTTCGTCCTGCTTCGAGGGTGTCCACGGGGGCCGATCCGTCACCCGACTAAGAAACCAACGCCAGAAATCGACGTTCTCGGCAAACGCCGTTTCGGCCGTTTCCAGGTTCTGGTTGGTCGCCACGTAGGTGTCGGCGATGACGGCGACCGTGCCGCGTCCGACGGGCCGGCTGACGACAAACGGTACGTCGGTGATTCCGTCCGACCACTGGGCCATCTTCCAGCCGTCCTGCTCCGTGCAGATTACCTCCCAACTTGAGTAGCACAGCATCGACGCCTGAACACCGTCCTCGTTGAAGTAGAGCGTCCGGAAATAGCCCATGCCCAACGGCGCCGGCTCGCGGACGATCTCGCTCGGCGGCACGGGCGAGGTGGGCACGTAGAATCCGAACTCGCCCAGCAGCTCCCGGCTGGCGCGTGCCTGCTCGGCCCCGACCATGCAGAGGAACGTCCCGCCTGCCTCCACGAAACGTTTCACGGCTTGGCGATCGGCCGCGGAAAAACGTCGCCCGGGGCCGATCGAAATCAGCAGCTTTGCGCCCTCCAGCCGCTTTGGGCTCAGCTCGGGCAGCAGCAGCGGCAGGAAGCCGTTGCGAATCAGCGTGCGGCCCAGGCCGCCGATGCCGAAAGCGTCCCAGGTGTCGCTGCTGTAGGCCTCCAGGTGCGAGGCATCGATGTAGGCCACCTGGTTGGGCAGCAGCCGCTTCCCGTCGGGCAACACGCGACCCGTGACCAGGCTCAGGTGTACGCAACAGACCAGCGAGACGGCCAGCGCCGCGGCGACCACGGCCACCTGGATCGCCGCTGCCCGCTGCGCCGCCGGCTGAACGCCGGCAGACTCACTAGTCTCTTGAACGCCAGCTTCCTGAGCCCCCGCCTTCTGAACCGCAGTGTTCTGGGCCCCGACCCGCTGCCAGAACAGCAGCCCCACCAGTGCCGCCATGGCCAGCAGCCCCAGCGTCTGGCGCCACCAGTCCTGCGGGCTGCCCGGCTTGTCGGCCAAGTAGGCCAACAGGCGTCCGGTGGTCGGATAGGCGACGGCCTGGAAGTCATCGCGCAGCGCGGCGGCGCCACCCAGCACGACAACGCGTCCCCGCCCGATGCGCTGTTCGGCAGCCAACACCAGATCGCCCAGTTCCTCACCCGAGTCGTATTCCGCCGCCCCGCTATCGCCCGGCTCGCCGAAGCCGAAGCGTCCCACCAGCAGCGGCCGGGCGGGCCAGCGGACCTCGATCGACGAGCTGCTCACCAGCCCGAAGTGGTTTCGCCGGTCGTCGATGCCCTCGGTGGCCGGATGCGCCAGCGGCTGCAGGGCGTGTTCCCATTGGGCCACTGCGGCGACTGCCGTGTCGTCTCGAACTCGCACGGCCGCTCCCAGCGCGCTCAGCACGTCGTTGAAGCTGCTTCTGGACGTCTGCCCGGCGGCGTGTCGCGCCACGGTCGGTTCGGCCGCTACCAGCAGCGCCCCGCCGCCGTCGACATACTGCTTCACCCGCTTCAGGGTCTCCTCGGGCCAAGGCCGGTCGGGATGGATCAGCAGAAGCACATCGGCCGCGGCCAGATCCTGCTCAGACAGATCATTCGAGATCAGCAATCGGCCGCCGAGGCTCTCGACGAACCACCGCAACGTGCCGTAGGTGGGGGCGTCTCGCCGGGCGGGATCGGTCGGCCGCTCTTGCGGCGACGGCTCACCGGCGGTCCCATGCTGCCGATGCTCCGGCTTGTTCCAGTTGACGTAGCCTTCCGCGTAGGCCACGACCGTTTTGCCTTTCAACGTCGATCTGCTCAGACCCAGCACGGTCACGATCGGTATCAGAACGGCCAGCAGCCCGGGACCGTATTGCAGCACAAGCTGCACGCGCCGGCGGGGCGGCCCGGTTTGCGATGGGCCCTTCTCCATGTCCGGCTCGGGTGCTTCCCCCGATTCCGCCGGCCACCGGGCCCAGCGGAACATGGCCACGGCGATTGCGACATGAACCAGCCCGGCAAGCACCGGCAGGTTCCAAGGCAGCAGCGACCGGGCCGCGTTGCCCCAGGTCCAAACGCCCATTTGGTTGATATCGGTAATCTCCGGCAGCACCGGGTCGGGCAGGGCGGCCAGCAGCCGGTTCGAGAAAGCCAGCACGACCAGGTAGAGCAGATGTCCCAGCAAGATGGCCGCCGCCGCGTAGAGGGCTCGCGGCCATCGCGGCGGCGCCGTCTGCAGCAGCCAGCCGACGTAGAGGGCCGCCATCAGCACCAGGAAATCGACGCCCCCGAACAGGGACCCGATCCAGAGCGGCTCTCCGGCCAGCCGCCCGGCCAGCCGCCCAAACACTTCTCCAACGGCGTCGGCCGCCAGCCAGACGACCGGAATCGAGGTCTGCGCCGTCCGGAAGATGCCGAGCGCGACCACGGCCAGGGCCGCCGTCGCCACGACCCGACCCTGCAGCCCCGGCGCCGGCCCGACCAAAGCCGCCAGCACCAGGGCCACGGCCAACACATTAACGGCGGGCAGCGACGCGGCGGTCATCACCAGACCGGCCAACACCGCGGCGACCAGCAGCGCCCACCGGGGCCACGAGGCATCCCGCCGCGGCAAGCCGGACACGATCGCCACGCCCAGGGCGACCCAGGTCAGCGCGTGGCGCAGCGGGTGTGCCAGCAGGCCGATCGAGCCGGACGCAATCCAGGCGGCCGCCATGGCCGCCGACAGGATGACGACCGCCGACAGGGCAACGCGGGGACTCGTATCAGGTTCTGGAACGCGAGGGTCGTCGGAAGACGCGATCGGCATCAGGGGCAGCCCCGGGAAGATCCGTCAGAATGGGGATGGCAGTTGAAACCGTGCAGTATCCCCGCATGGCGAAGGTCGCACAAGGGGGGGCGGCTACTCTTGCTCCGCCGGCTGCTCGATCTTGTGGCTGCCGTGGCAGTCGGTGCAAACGGCCGGCGACTCCGACGAGAGTTTTCTCTCCTGATAGCGGGCAATCACTTGGCGGGCAGGGGCGTCGTGGGTTTCGTGGCACTTGACACACGAGGCGTCGATCTGCTTGCGCTGGAAAACCACGTCCGGCGGCGTCGCTCCGATGTCCTCGTCGTTGGCGTGCGCGGCGCTGAGCCCGTGACACTCGATGCACGGCACCTTGGCCTTCAGGTGGACCTTGCCCAGCTCCTCGCGGACGAACGGGATGTGGCAGACATAGCACGCCGCGTTGGCGCTGAAAGGACTGGTCTCCTCGCCCGACTCTTCCGCCGCTCCGCCGGTCTCGGTGTCCCCTTCGCAGCCAATCCCGAAGCCCGGTGCCCAGACTGCGATCCCAAGCAGCAGCGCCGCCGACGCGACCGGCAACCACCATGGGCCCCAGTGCCGCTGGGCGTTCACACCTGCTCCCATTTGTGCAGCCATCGGTATTCGGGCGTGAGGTTTGCGTAGTAGTTTCGGGTACACTCTTTCAAGGCCTGTTCGTCCTCGGGCGTTTTCGGCTGGTCCCGTTCGTACGAGCCGTGGACGTTTTCGACGAGTTGTTCGGGGATGTTCACGCCGGGGATCACGGCCGAGAGCCGCTTTTCGCGGAGCATTTCGCGGACCAGCACGCGGGCCCGCTTGTCGACGGTGCCCTGGATCTCCCGCGGCTTGATCCCGAAGGTGGTTCCCGCCCCGAACGGTTTCAGCCCGATCACGCCGATGTCCTTTTCCTGGGCCAGCTTCAACAGGCTGTTGCCGCCGAACTCCTCGGTCAGGAAGAGGTACGGGAAGATGATCACGGAGAACTGCGGATACTCGCCCAACACGCGGTGGAACACCTTGGGGTTATGCGCCGAAACGCCCAGATAGCGGACTTTGCCCTGCTGGTGGACCTTCTCGAAGACCTCGACGACCATGTCGAGCGTCTTCTGGCTGACCATCAGCATCGAAGAGATGTTCGTTTGGCCTTTTCCCCAGGTGGCGCCCACCGGCCGCCACATGTCGAGCACATCGGTGCGGTACGACTTCAGCCGGTCCTCGATCGTCTTGATCATGCCGGCCGGCGAGAGGTTCTCCTCATACTCGGTGGTGATCTTCTGGGGCCAGGAAGCGAAACCGATGAACCATTTGTCGCGCCGGGCACCGGCCGATTTGGCCATGGCCTCGCCGTAGAGGTTGCACTCGGCGTCGATGTTGTTATCGACGTAGTTGATACCCAGCTCGACGGCCTTCTCCAGCACGGGCACGCGGTCTTCCACTTTCTCGCCGCCGTGTCCGCCGAGGCTGACCTCCGAGATCATGAACCCGGTCTTGCCGAGTCGTCGGTAGCCCATCTTCGGGTTGTGGTTCAGGACGGTTTCGGGCTTCACTTCGGCGGCGTTGGCCGTGGCCAACGAGCCGAGCGACGCCCCGGCGACGGCCGCCGAGGTGGCCTTGATGAACTGGCGGCGGGTGTTCTTGTGGTCTTCCATCACGGGTTCTCCTGGTCGGGATGGGCGGGGGCGTCGAGAAGGCGGCCGTCGCGTACGCGCATCGGGTTCCCCTTCATTTGGGCCGAGATTCCAGATTCCCCGATCATAACGATCCGGACGTGCCGAGTCAAACAGGCGGGACGCCCGATCCCCCCTGCCGCAGATCCTGCCGGCCCCGTCCGCTTAGGACTCGTGCAGGCCATGGGGCGGCCGATATCTCACCGAAGGCTCGGCTCGGCGGCGGGTTCCGCGGAAACGGCGGCATAATGTGCGACCACTGAGAGGAGTCGGTCGCGATGGATGGGCTTGACGAGGTAATCGTCGCATCCGGCCCTCAGACACTTTTCGCGGTCGTCGCGCATGGCGTGGGCCGTCAGCGCGACGATCGGACGTGTGTATCCCGCGTCGCGTAGTCTTTGTGCGGCCTCGTAGCCGTCGAGCACGGGCATCTGCATGTCCATCAGGATCACGTCGAACGGCTCGCCCGGAGCCTCGGCGCCGGTGACCAGATCGACGGCTGCCTGCCCGTTGTCCGCGATCGTCACCGCGGCGCCCGCCCGCTCCAGCAGAAGGCGGATCAGGCGCTGATTGTCCACGCCGTCTTCGACCAGCAGCACGCGACAGTCCGGATCCAGCGGCGGCGCGGCATCCGCCTCGTCGAGCCGGGACCTCTCCGGCGCGGCACGCTCGACTTGCACCCAATCGCCGACGTCGCCCGCGGCGATGGTCAACAGGAAGGTGCTGCCCTCGCCGGGTTTGCTGCGGGCGGACAGATCGCCGCCCAGCAGCTCGGCAAACCGCCGGCTGATGGTCAGCCCCAGCCCCGTGCCTCCGAAGCGGCGTGTGACCGAGCTGTCGGCTTGGGTAAAGGGCTGGAAGATCATCCCGAGCTGTTGCTCGTTCATTCCGATGCCCGTGTCGTGGACCTCGAATTGCATCATCGGTTTCGACGACTCGGCCCCCACACAGCGCACGAGCAGGCGGATACCACCTGCCTCGGTGAACTTGACGGCGTTGCCGAGAAGGTTGACCAGGATCTGTTGCAGTCGGACGGGGTCGGTGCAGATCGTGGCGGGAACGGGCCCATCGAACTCGACGCCCAGCCGCAGCCCTTTCTCCTCGCTACGCTGGTGAATCAAGGAGACGGCCTGCGAGACGACCTGTTGTGGAGACCAGGGGATGCGTTCGACTTCGATCTTGCCCGCTTCGATCTTGGAGAGATCAAGAATGTCGTTGATCACCTGCAGCAGATACTCTCCGTTGCGTTTGACGGTCTGGCCGGCTTCGATCAGCTCCGACTCCGTGACCCGTTCGAGCAGGACGTCGGTAAACCCCAGGATCGCGGTCATCGGCGTGCGGATCTCATGGCTCATATTGGCCAGGAAGGCACTCTTGGATCGGCTGGCCTGGTTGGCCGCCTCGGTTGCCGAGCGGAGGTTCCGGTGCGACTGGGCCAGCCCTCGCACCATCTCGGCCACCGTGCCGGCCAGCCCGGCCAGCTCGTCGTTGCCGGCCACGTGGATCCGGGCGTTGTCCAGCCCCTTGTCGTCGATGCTTGCGACTTCGTGGGCAAGCCGCAGCAGCCTGGACAATACCAGGGATCGCAGCAGGAATCGCAGCAGCAGCATGAACGCCAGCCCGGTGACCAGCAGAGAGAAGGCCAGGTAGACGAGGCTTTGCCGCCCCTGTGCCGTGATGTCGCGGGGCAGCCGGGTAATGCCCAGCAGGATCGGTTTTCCGTACACGTCGTTGACGGTGAAGCACGCTTCGGCCGTTTCGGAGTCGGCCAGCCAGGTCAACGGCTCCGCGGAAGCATCGATCTCCCGCGTCCAGGCCGGTCGTGCCGGATCGTCCACCGGACAGAACCGAGTCGCTACGTTGGTCAACTCGCAGAGCCGCTCGACTTCCTTCGCGTCGAGCCATCTGCCGAACAGCAGCGCGCCGCGAATTGGACCCCCGCGGTTGCTCTTGATGATCGGCATCGCGCTGACCAGCATCACTCCCTCCGGCAGACGGAGCACGCCGGAATGGAAATCGCGGACACCGTCGAAACGAATCAGCGGGTCGTCGGCCCAGTCCCGCTTCACCAGGCTCAGTGGAGTGGGCTGCGGCTCCGCCGTTTCGATATCCACACACTTCGAGGTCACCACTCTGCCGGACCGGTGAAGATAGAGCATCACGTTGATCTGCAGCGTCGCCACGGCATCATCAGAGAGGTTTTCATCCCGAAACGCGGCGTTGCCGTCCTCGACGAACTCGTAGGACGCATCCCAGGCGGCCCAGTCGGCGTTGCTGGTTTCCAGCGACTTGAACCGCTGCTCCAGCGCGTCTCGCACCGCCAGCGTGCGGTCGCACACGTTGGCGCGCTCCAGCCGTGCGAAGCTGTTCCCGACGATTATCCAAGAGACGACCAGCAGCGCCGCGAACAGGCAACCGACGGCGACGCCCGTAATCAAAAGGCTCTTGGTCTGGAGTCTCATCAGTCTGCCCCTTGGGGGATCGTCGCGCACCGAGATCGTTCGGCGGTCGGCTTCTTTCTGGCAACAGAGGTGCAGACCGTATCCCCGATCGAAGGGCCGCTGAAGCGACGTCCCGCTCGCGGCCAAGCGCTGTGGATCAGCGAACCGAACGGCGTCTGCACGCCCTTGTGATTCCCCAGAATGCCCCGCTTGTTACTCGACAGGTCCTAAAGACGGACGAGTGTTCCGACGGTTCACTCACGCGGACGATGTGCGCGACGAACGAAGGGAGTCGCCGATTGACGACACAGGTTAACCATACCTCGCAAATGGCCGGCGCGTCGTTCGGCTGGCCGGAAATAATACCGATGGGCCGTGTCTTGCGGCCGACGACGGCAAAAGCGGGGAGGTTGCCTCCACCCGCCGACGTCGAGGCCGGCGAGAAGGCTGCCCCAACGGGGGCCAGCAAGCCCGCGCTTCCGGGCGGTCCGTTCCGACCAATCCTCAGAGTCGCACTTTCCCTCAAGCCCCGTTTGCCGGCGGACCGACACTGCCCCAGGGCAAGGCGTATCTTCTCCTTTCCGGCAAGGACATCGGAGAAGGGCAAACGGGGTATTCTCTTTGGGTGGAACGTGGCGCAGACGCCTTTCCACCCATAACGCTCGCCCTGCGTGAAACGTCGATTCCGGTGGCTTCTGATCGGGAAGGGCAGGACCCGTGGTAACTCTGCGGAAACGGAAGACGGGCGCACGGTATCGCCGGAGAACCACTCGATTTTCGCGCAGTGGAGATGCGACTGCACCACGTCGTGAAGTCTACAGGTATTCAGTCGTTCTGCCTGGCTGTATCTGGGGCTGGGTGTGCATTTTCGCAACCGCGATTGCGGCTCCCGTCGGAGAGGGCGCCCGGGCATCGACGAGCGAGCCAGAACCGACGGCCGGGACGGAAGCCGTTGCCCCTCTGCCGTCGAACGCCGACATCGTCTCCGCAGCCGAAGGCGACAACGACGCGGGCGAAGAGGAGCCGGAAGAGGATGCGCCCTGCCGCACCTTGAATCGTTGGCTGCTGGGTGACTGCTGGTCTGCCCGCACGGGCGTGTCCGTCCAGGGCTGGCTGGCCCAGGGCTTCACCTTCAACCCCGACTGCCCACCCGATCGTTTCAACGGTCCGGTGGGCTTCAACGACCGGGCGAATGAGTACCAGCTCAATCAGCTCTACGCGACCATCGAGCGGGCGGCCCCGAGCGATGCCGGCCGGTTCTCGCTTGGATTCCGCGGCGACGTGATCTACGGCACCGACGCCTTCCAGTTTCAGGCCCTGGGCTTGGACGACCGGATCGTCTCCGACGCAGGCAGCCGTTTCTACAAAGTGGCCTTCCCCCAGCTATACGTCGAGGCCTTTCTGCCCGTCGGACGAGGGCTCACCGCACAGATCGGCAAGTGGTACGCCCTGGTCGGCTATGAATGGGGGCTGGCGACGGAGGATTTCTTCTATTCCCACACCATCGGTTTCAACCCCTCGGCCTATACCCACACCGGCGTGCTGCTGAGCTACGACCTGGCCGATCAGCTCAGCGCGTCGTACGGGATCCACCGCGGCAACGACGTGTGGGAGGACAACAACACGTCGTGGTCGCACACGGCCAATGCGACCTGGACCAGCCGGGACGAGCGCACCAGCGTCTACGTGGCGGTCGCCCTGGGCCCGGAGCAGGACAGCCGAGCCGATTGGCAAGACCTCGACGGCCTGCCTGGTGCCGACGCCCCCGGCGAGAACCTCGAACGCGTCGTCTACTCCGTCACACTGGAACAACAACTAAGCGAGAAGCTGCACTACGTGCTCAATCACGACGGGTTCTACCAGGAGGGAAGCGCCCGCTACGAAATCGATCGGGGCGAAGCTTACGGTTTCACCCAGTATCTGTTCTACGAGGTCTCCGAGAAGCTCGCGCTCGGACTGCGGTACGAGATCCTCCGCGACGATGACGGCTACGTGGCGTATGGATACCGGTCTCTGAACACGGCGGCGCCGGGCCTGTATACGAACCTGACGCTGGGGGCCAACTACCGCTGGGGCACCTGCGTGACGATCCGGCCCGAAGTCCGCTGGGACTGGCAGGACCGCGATGACCCGGCCGATCCGGCCGCGTTCGACGGCGGTTCCTCCGTCAGCCAGTTCCTGCTGGCGACCGATATCGTCATGCGTTTCTGAAGCCGTACCATGGACGGGTCTTCGGCCCGGGGTTTGCCGAGGCATGGGCTCGGGAGCGTCAGCTCTCCGGCGCCAGCAACGGACCGAACAGGGCGAGTCCGTTCTCTCTTTTGGGAGCCTTGCCGACGGCGTCGGGCGATTCCGCCTGGGTGAAAAGCAGACTCAACTCGACCGGCCCCAGCGGCGCACCCGGTAGGGGACCCTCGGTGCTCTTGTTCGCCTGCGTCAGGGAACCGTTTGCGCCGTCCCAATCGCCGGCGATGGGCTGCCAACCGGTCGCGGGGGCCTCGTAGGCGAAACTGTGGTCCGCATAGCCGGTGCTCAGCGCGTTACGCAGAAAAAACGTGGAGCTGTTCGGATTGAACAGCCCGACCGAATCGGCCCCGTCGCCGTCCCAATCGCCGGCGATCGGCTTCCAGTCGGCCCCGGCGGCGCCGTAGACGAACTGCTCGTCGGCGAACCCGGAAGTCAGCGAATTGCGGAGCAAGAACCTGGAGCTGCTCGGATTGAACAGCCCGACCGAGTCGGCCCCGTCGCCGTCCCAGTCGCCGGCGATGGGCCACCAGCCGGCCCCCGGCGGACCGTAGAGGAAACACCGATCGGCGAACCCGGAAGTCAATGCGTTGCGCACAAAGAACGTGGAAGTCGCCGGATCGAACAGCCCGACCGAGTCGATCCCATCGCCGTCCCAATCGCCGGCAATCGGCAGCCAGCGGGCTCCCGCCGGACCGTACGCGAAACCCACATCGGCGAATCCGGGGCTGAGCGAATGTCGCAGCAGAAACGTGGAGCTGTCCGGATTGAACAGCCCGACCGAGTCCGCCCCGTCGCCGTCCCAATCGCCGGCGATCGGCTTCCAGCCGGCCCCGGCGGCGCCATAGACAAAACCGTATTGCGCAAGTCGAAGATCGTTGTGGTCGCTCAGCAGGAACTCCGATTGGCCGGGAGCGAACATGCCGGTCGTTTCCGCGTGATCGTCGTGCGCTTCCACGATGGGATTCAGTGCCTTCAGCGTGACGTCGGAGCCGGTCCCGGAAAGCCGGATCAGGTACGTCGTCGAGACGCCGGTCGGCCAGTCGATCCGCTGCCCTCCGCGAACCAACGCCGACGTTGCCAATTCGCCGTAGCCCGAATCGTAGAGCGTCAGACGGACGTCTTCGGCGCCGGTCGGCGACGAGGCCTGCAACATCAACAGGCCCTGGCGCGTCGTCTGGCACGAGTACCACGACGCGCCGCTGGACGGATCGAGATCGCGGATCTCCACCGCGACGATCGGGCCCAGCGATTCCACGGTCCAGGTCGTCGTCAGCGCGGCGATCTCCGTGTTGTCCAGCACGCCGGTCACGAAGTGGGCGTTGCTTCCCCAGGCGTAGACGGGCACGTTGGCCGCCGTGTGACCGCCGGTCGACCAGGAGACCTCCGGGGCCACGCCCGCGCCGCGATCGGCCAGCACCGTCAGCCCGCCCGTCTCGTGGTCGGCCGTGACCAGCACCAGCGTGTCGGCCCTTCCGGCTGCCCAGTCGAGCACGATCTCGACCGCCCGGGCGAACTCGGCCGTCTCGCGGACGTTTCGCTCGATGTCGTTGATGTGGCCGGCATGGTCGATGCGACCGCCTTCGACCATCAGGAACATGCCGTCCGGGTCGTTATCCAGAATCGCCAGGGCGGTGGTCGTCATCTCGGACAGATGCGGCAGGCTGCCCAGGCCGTCCAGCTCGTAGGGCAGGTGGCCGGTACCGAACTGCCCGGAAACCAGGGTAACGCTCTCGGTGGCCAGCGCCTGCATCCCCGCGCGGTCGCTGACGACCGTGTAGCCGTTGGCGATGGCGTCTTCGGACGTCATGCCGACACCGCCGCCGCCGAAGAGCACGTTGGGCCGCGTTTGGGTGAGCATGTCGGCGGCGATTTCCGCGGCGAACGTGCGGCTGGCGGCGTGGGCGCCGAACGTGGCCGGCGTGGCGTTGGTGATCGCCGTCGTGGTTACCAGCCCCGTCATCTTGCCCGCCGTCCGATGCACTTCCAAAGACGTGGTCAGATCCGACCCGTCGCCGGGCGTGGCCACGCTGATCACCCCGTTGTTGACTTTTTGTCCCGTGGCCATCGCCGTCCCGGAGGCGGCCGAATCGGTAATCGATGCGTTGGCCGAGTGGGTCGTGACCTCGGCCTGGAAAGGAAACTCGTCGAAGACGATCTCGCCGCCCAGGAACATCCGCGCCGCGATGACGTGTTGCAGCCCCATGCCGTCGCCGATCATCAAGATCACGTTCTTCGGCAACGCGGGGGCGGCCGGGCCGAACGTGGCTGCGGCCGCTTCGGCAACTTCCCGGTACGCTGACGAAGCCTCGTCGAGGCCACCGGCCGGCGCGGCTTCGTATCCGCCGGGTAGCGCGACGCTGAGCAGCTCGCGTCTTTCGAGGTGTTCGAAGCCGAGGCGACGGCGGACCCGTTCGGGGGCACAAGTCCGTGCGCCTTTGCCGGCCAGGATTCTTCGCCGCTTCGTTCTCATCGTCGCTCCCGGGTGGCGACGGCTCGCCACGAACCACCGCCCCTGCCGCACTGACGCTCTACCTCCATCCTATCCCAAAAGTCAAAATGCGGCCGCGAATTCGGGCAGAACGCTGCCGGCGTTCCGAAGCGACCATTCCCGGGCGGCCAGACGGCACACCCGATGGCATGAGAACTGCAAGGTGGCAGGGCGTGCCCGTAGCCCTTCCGTGTGGCCAGACGCAACCGCGTCGGGGACCGCCTACCGCCCCATGGCCACGTGCGGCTCTTCCAGCCCGAGACGCTTCATCTTCTTGTAAAGCGTGGTCCGGTTGATGCCCAGGGCCTCGGCCGTGGCGTGGCGATTCCATTGATGGGCTTCGAGCACTTCGCGAATGATCTGCCGCTCGGGGCCTTCCAGGGCCTGCTTCAGCGTCCGGCTGCCGATCGGCTCGACGCTGACGGGACCTGCGGCCACCAACTCGGCGGGGAGGTCGTCCAGGCCGATCACGTCGTTCTTGCCCAACAGCACGGCCCGCTCGATCACGTTCTGCAGCTCCCGAACGTTTCCCGGCCAACGGTAGCCCTGCAGCGTGGCCATGGCCTCGTCGGTGAAGCCGTGAACCGGCTTGCCGGAGTCCTCGCGAACGCTCGAGAGGAAGTGCTCGGCCAGAAGCGGAATATCGGAGATCCGCTCGCGCAGGGTCGGCAACTGGATATTGATCACGTTGACCCGGTAGAACAGATCCTGCCGAAAGCGCCCCTCGGCCACGGCGGTCGCCAGGTTCTCGTTCGTGGCCAGTATCAATCGGGTGTCGACCGTGAACGTCTTTGTGCCGCCGACCTGCTCGAACTCGAAGTCCTGGAGCACCCGCAACAGCTTCACCTGCATGCCGGGGCTGGCCGTGGCGATCTCGTCCAGAAAGATCGTCCCGTGGCTGGCCTGCATGAACTTGCCCATCTTCTCGCCCGTGGCGCCGGTAAAGGCGCCGGCCGTGTGGCCGAACAGTTCGCTTTCCAGGAGCGTTTCGGGCAGGGCCCCGCAGGCGACTTCGACGAACGGCTTGTCGCGGCGTCCACTGCGGCGATGGATGGCCCGGGCAATCAGCGACTTGCCGGTGCCGCTCTCGCCGGTGATCAACACGGTGGCCTTGGTGTCGGCCACACTGTCGATCATGTCGTAGATCTTCAACATGCGGTGGTCGTTGCCGACGATGTTCTCCAGGCCGAACCGCATGTCGAGCTGCGCCTTCAGCGTCTTGTTCTCCTCGATCACCTGACGCTGACTCAGCGCCCGCTCGATCGACATCTCCAACTCCTGGTCGATCAGCGGCTTGGTGAGGAAGTCGAAGGCACCCGCCCGGATCGCCTTCACCGCATCACCCACCGTACCGTACCCGCTGAGCATGATCACGCTGGCGCCGGGTCGATGCTGGCGACAGTATTCCAACAGATCGAAACCATCGACCTCCTCCGCGCCCAGCCTGACGTCGGACAGCACCAGATCATACGGCCTCTTGTCCACGGCGGCGACGGCCTCGGCGAAGGTGGCGGCCGTGTCGGTCGGGTAGCCTTGATCACGCAGCCAGTCGCCCATCGAGGCCAACAGGTGTCGGTCGTCGTCAACGAGCAGGAGTGCACCCGGTTGATTCATGTCTGTCATCTCGAGGATGCCCCATCGTTCGCATGGTTCCATTGGCGCCGGCTGTGACGGCCGGTCGCGCCGCCCTCGGCACGCTGACCTCCCGAATAAGCGTCGCTTGCGCTACAAACGGGCCGCGTTGCCTTCCGTCCGCATCGTTCAGTCCGGCGACCGCATGGGCTGTCGCCAAATATCTACGTTACGGGGTGGGGCGAGTCAATGCGCGAAGAAGGGGAACGCCGGTAATTTAGGGGGAAACTAGCGGAAAACTGCGCAGATGGCCGTACACAGGTCTTCCAGCCCCAGACTTTCAGCCCCTGAAACGACCTGAAATCGGCCCGCCGATGGTGTGCCGAGGCGACCTGACGCCCATAGTCCCCCCGAATTCCGGGAAATTCGGCCGTTTTTCGCCAAGTTTTTTCCCGTCGTCGGCAGACAAAAAACGCGTTTTCCCCCTCGAATTGGGCCAATTCTCCGTGTATATACCGCTGGGTTGGGGGGATTAACTGGTTTCTCCGGGGGCTTTTGCCCTGCCCGCAAGTGTACTAGGATTTAGGCAATGAAAACATTCGCACGCACTCGATCCAAGCCGATTGCAGTCCCGCTACAGCCCCTGGGGCAGGGATACTCGATCGCAGGGGATGCTTGGCCCTGTTGGATTGGTGGCGATCCACACCTTCTTTGTTAGGAGACCCCCAAATGAGTATCACACTTTTGATCTGCGATGATCACCAGGTCATCCGCACCGGCTTGGCCAGCCTGTTGGCCGGCACGGAAATCGAGATCGTTGGCGAGGCCGCCAACGGCAAAGAGACCTTGAAGCAGGCACAGAAGCTCAAGCCGGACGTCATCCTGCTGGACATCCGGATGCCCGACGGCGATGGACTCTCCACGCTGGAAAAGCTCCGCGCCAAAGTGCCCGAGTCGCGCGTCGTGATGCTCTCCACCTACGACAATCCCACGTACATCGCCCGGGCGGTGGCCTTGGGAGCGGCCGACTACGTGCTGAAAGGCTCGGCGCGAGACGACATCGTGGCCACCATTACGGCGGCCGGCCGAGGCGAGTCGCCCAGCCGCAGCGGCGAGCTGAATCGCATTGCCGGGGCGATGAAGATCCGCCAGGCGATCGACGACGACGACGTGCCCCTGACCCAGCGCGAGACCCAGGTGTTGCGCCACGTGGCCTTGGGCCTGAGCAACAAGGAAATCGGCCGCTCGCTGGAAATCAGCGTCGAGACGGTCAAGGAGCACGTCCAGAACATCCTCCGCAAAATCGCCGTCAGCGACCGCACGCAAGCCGCGGTCTGGGCGGTGCGCAAGGGTCTGGTCTAAGGGCTCCGGCGATCGTCGCGGCGGGTCGGCGCCGCAACGTCGGACAGGATCTGCGACAAGCAGACCGCAGGTTGAGTGTGCGCATCAGGGTGGCGCCCCGTCGTCACCCTTTTTCGATGCGCCGTCACACTCCGGTGTAAGATGGTTCGCGGCGCGCCGTTTGGCGAGGCGTCGTGGCAGAAGCCAACGGCAACGCGATGGGGGCTGCAATCGACGCTCCGCGCTGGCGGTCGGCCTGGATCATTCGCAATGCAGACATCAATAAGCCGCTTCTGTCTCTACAGCAAGTGGCGGGCTTTGACCTCCAGATAGCGGTTGACCAGCGGGGCGGTCATGTCCTCGGGAAAGACGTCGAGCGAGAGGACCCCCTTGCTCTGCAGATCGGTAAGCACCTGGTGACGCCAGGTGAGGATGTCGGCGGCGGCGGCGGCCGGCCAGAGCTGGTCGTCGCGGGGGTGCTCGACGTCGACCGCGTCGAACAGCCGGCGATCGCGCAGCAGCACGCCCAAGGGCAAGTGCCGGCCGACCAGGTTGCTGAGGTAGCGCTCGATCTGGCCGGCGTTGACCTCGTCGATCACGTTGGTGATCAGCACCACCAGCGACCGGCGGCGGCAATGGGAAGCCAGGTAGCGAAAGGCCTGGTCGTAGCGCGATTCGGTCAACTGGGGAAAGCGGTCGAACGAGGCGTGCAGCAGGCGGTTCATCTGGTTCATGCCGCCGCGGGGCGGGACAAAGCCGTGGATCTCGTCGGAGAAGCTGATCATGCCCACCGAATCGCCCTGGCGCAACGCCACATAGCTGAGCATCAGCATCGCGTTCAGCCCATGGTCCAGCAGACTCAGCCCGACCGCCTCGTTGGTCATCATCCGCCCGCAGTCCAGCAGGAAGATGATCCGCTGGCTCTGCGAAGACTGGAAGTCCTTGACGGTCAGCTTGCGTCGCCGGGCGGTACTGCGCCAATCGATATGCTTGTAGTTGTCGTCGACGGTGTAGTCGCGGAGCCGTTCGAATTCGTGGTCCTGCCCGATGCGGCGCGTGCGGCGAACACCCATCAGGCTCAGCCGGTTGGTGCGGGCGAGCACGGCGTACTGTCCGAGCTGCTTCATGTCGGGATAGACGTGGACGGTCGTTTCCGCCGGGCAGGCGAGCTGCCGGTGCCAGAGGCCCCACCGACTCTGCGCGCGGAGGTAGGCATGCCGCAGGGTAAACGCACCGCGCCGGCTGGGGCGCAGCACGTAGGACAGCGTCAGGCGGCTGCGGCCGTCCAGCCGCCGGGCGAACTCATCCGGCTTGGGTGCCAGCTCGTGCGGCACGCCGTCGCGAACCTGCACCGAATACGCCCGCGACGAGTGGTTCAACAGCATCAGCCCCACGCGATGCGGCTTGCGCAGCGAGGCGATGCGTCCGGCGGCGCGCTCGGCCGAGAAGACGTTCGGTTCGGGGAGGCTTCGCAGATCGACCAGCACGGCCACGGCGAGGATCACGTCGAGCCCCAGCAGCGTGAGGCCGACGGCCGGCTGCCACGACGTGTCGGCCGCCGCCAAGATCAGCAGCGAGAACAGTGCCGGACCCAGCGCCGCGTAGATCAGCGGCGGCCGCGGATAAATCCCGCCGAACCAGGCCAGGCCGGCCAGCGGCGCGGCCAGCACCGCCAGCATCGCCAGCACGATCGCAAGGGAAGTCACAGCCGGGGCACCTCCACCGAGCCGATCAGTTCGCCGAGCAGCTCGTCGACCGAATGGCCTTCCACTTCCGCTTCGGCCGAGAGGATCGTGCGATGCCGCAAGGTGGGCAGAGCCAGATCGACGACGTCGTCGGGCACCGCGTAGTCGCGCCCGCGGAACGCCGCCAGCGTGCGGGCGCCCTGCATCAGGGCGATACCCGCCCGCGGAGACGCCCCCATGTGGAATTGCGGCCAGGTTCGCGTCAAGCGGACCAGCGAGTTGACGTAGCCCAACAGCTTGGGGTCGATCCGTACGCGGCCGTTCTGGCGGGTGATGTCGACGATTTCCTCGGGCCGCGTCACGGTGGCCAGCTTCTGAAGCCGGCTGTCCAGATCGACCTGCACACTGTGCATCGCCAGGATGTCGGCCTCTTGCTGCGGCGAGGGATAGTCGATCACCAGCTTGAACATGAAACGGTCCAACTGGGCCTCGGGCAGGTTGTAGGTGCCCTCGGCCTCGATGGGATTCTGGGTGGCCATCACCAGAAACGGGCGCTGAATGCGGTGGCTGGTCCGTTCCACCGTGACCCGGTATTCCTGCATGATCTCCAACAGCGCGGCGTGCGTCTTGGCCGGCGAGCGGTTGATCTCGTCGGCCAGCAGCAGTTGGGTGAACACGGGGCCGGGGCGGAAGCGGAATTCCTGGGTCTTCATGTCGAAGATGGGCGAGCCGGTGATGTCCGAGGGCATCAGGTCGGCGGTGAACTGGATGCGGCCGAACTGGCAGCCCAGCACCTGGCCCAACGCACGGACGAAAAGCGTCTTTCCCAGGCCCGGCACGCTCTCGATCAGCACATGGCCGTTGGAGAACAGCGCCACCAGCGTGCCCAGCACCAGCTCGTCCTGGCCGACGAAGATCTTGCGGATCTCGGCGGTAATGCGTTCGAACAGTTGCCGGGTCGAGGCGCGGGAAACGCTCGCCGGCGGGACCGGCGACGGCGCGGAAGGTTCCGGAGGTTGATTGGCGGAAGAATCGGTCATCATGGGCAGCTAGGGGTTCGAGTCGTCACTCTTGGTTTTCACGGTTTGTTGGTAATGCAGCAGGCGGGTCACGGCATAGGCCTGGTCGCGCGAGCGCTCCAGCAGCTCGGCCAAGGCCTGGATGTGCTTGCCGAAGTCGGAAGGGCTTCCCCGCGGCAGCTTGCGCGGCAGCCCGAAGATGGGCCAGCGAGAGAAACAGAAGAACAGCCCCACCACCGCCAGGTGCAGGAAGATCCAGCAGGCGGGGGACGTGGTGAGAATCTCCAACCCGGTCGGCCTGGCGGCCGAGGGGTCCTCTTCCAGAACCAATTGCTCGCCCGCGTTGCTCTCGAGAAACACGACCGTCTTGCGCGGCGGTCCCACCTCCTCGATCAGCTTGCCGGCCAGCTTGCGATGCTCGTGGTTGACCAGCGGGAGGTTCAGCAGGAACGAACCGTTGGCCACCACGATCAATTTGCCCTGGTCTCCTTGGCCCCACGGGTCCAAGGGGCCCCATGAGCACTCCCGGCTCACCAGCACGTCGCCCTCCGACTCCAAGAGCACCTCGGCCGTGGGCCCCGGGTCGATGCGGCCGTTGAGTTCGATTTCGAGCTTTTCGGGGTCGATGCCGTCGAGCCATCGCGGGTCGCCATCGGTGAGCGTGCGGACCTTGCGGGGTTCGTATTTGCCGTCCGCGGTAAACCACTCGCAGTCTTCCGGCTCGGGCATGGCGGGGCGGGCGCGCCGAAATTGTCGCCTGGCCGCGTTCCTGCGAGCCCGGATCTTGGGAACCTGCCGGGGCGGGGCGTCGGGCTCGACTTTCTCCCAGTAGAAGCCGTTGGCGTCGAAATCGCGGCCGACGTAGATCAGCGTGCGGCCCGGCTGTTCGGTGAGCCAAGTATCGAGCCATGCGCGGGCCTCCGGGTCGGGTGGCTCGAAGTCGTTGGGAAACCAGACGATGCAGTCAGCCCGCCGGCTGACCTTCGGCGACAGCTTGCGCCAGGAGAACACGCGGTGTCCGGCCTGCTCGAACATCGAGCCCAACACGCTCGTGCCGTTGATGCTCACCGAGCCGCCCTCGGCGTTGCGCCGCCCGTAGGTCGGGTTGATCTCCTCGGAACACCCGGCGGCCAGCGCGCAGAGCCATCCGGCCCCGAGCAGGCTCAGCAGCGTGGACAAACGGTGGTGGCGGTTGGTCATGGGGGTCAACTTGTTCCTTGCGCGGCCAGCGACTCGAACTCGTCGAGCCGGGACCAGCAGGCCTCAAACCCGGGCCGATCGAGCGGGCGGTTGCCGAAGAAGACGTCTTCGAACGCGACCATGGTCTGCTGGAGAAGCCGCTGCAGCGCCGGCCGCGGGCCGACCTCCCGCAAGTATTGGCGGTTGGTCTTTCCTGTGGTCAACCGGATGATCTGCCCCTTGTCGAGCCGGACCAACTGGAAGCTGAACAGATAGACGATCGCCTGGGCGTAATCCCCTTGTTGATAGTATCGCCGGGCCTCTTCGAGCAGATTTCCCCGGGCGTTTTGCACCGGGAACGGCAAGGCCTCGACCCGATCGGAATCGTCGTCCCCCCGGGCAGATATCCGGCCGCGGCCCGACTCGACCCCGCGATCCCTGCGGCGCAAATAGGCGCGAATCAGCAAATAGGCCGTCAGAGCCAGGGCCAGGATCAGCCCGCTCCACGCCAGCCAACCCAACAACGTGTCGGGCCAACCGAACCCTGGGGCCCAACTCGGCCACCAACTGCGTATCCAGTCGCCGATCCAGCTTAAGTCGGGGACCCAATCCCGGAGCCAGCTCCAATCGACCGGCTCGGGGATTTCCAGGCGGCGAACACCGTCGGTGGCCGGATCGTACCAGGGGTGGCCCCACCACTGATCCAGCGCCTCGCGCCCCGCGACGATCGACTCCTGCGAATCGGCGGCCGCCGCCGTCGAGCGTGCTATCGTCGAGCCTGCGAGCACCGCGTTCATGTCGACTGCCTCATCAGCCGGGCGCGTTCGGCCCGCATGATCAGCTCCACTTCCCAGCCTTCCCGGCGGATCCGCAGATCGAGATAGCCGAGAAACCGGACCACCGCAAAGTACCCGACCACGATCCAGAACGCCAGGGGAAACGCCAGCGTAAACGTTGCCCCGGTCCACTCCCATTCGTTCAACAGCATGCCGCCGGTCAGCCAGATCGAAAGCCAGAGCGAAGCAAACAGCAACGACCCGACGGCGACCGACCCCAGCCACCGCGCGAACAGGTCGCCGACGTAGCCCGCGTGCAGGGCCTGGCGCCGCCGGGCCGTGGTCATTTGTCCTTGGTGCCGAGTGTGCATCGGGTTGCGCTCCAGCAGGATCACTTCGCTGAGGTACGCCCAGGCGGCCAGCGGAAAGAACCACGTGATCACCAGGGGAACGAACAACGCCCGCCCAATTACCTGATACCAGAGCATCTGCGGCAGCGAGCAGAGGAATTCCCGGGCGATTTCCGCCGGCCGGGGATGCTCGCTGAACAGGGCGTGGCCCAGGTAGAGCGTGATCGGAGCGGTTACCAGCGGCGTTTCCCAGAGCACCAGCAGTACCATCCACCCCATGTACCGCAGGAACCCGCTCTCGATGAAATCGACGTCGGCGTAGTCGGCCAGCAGCCAGGCGTTCAGGAGCATCGCCGGAACCACGCCGACCATAAACGCCAGGCTCAACGGCCCGGCGTAGACGCGAATCACCCGCAACGCCAGGTCCATGACGTCGAGGTACGTGCGCTGCCGAATGGCGATGCGGTTCTCGTCCAACTGCACGGCTACTCTTCCCGGGGATATCCGAGGATTACGAAATAGAACATCAACATGCCGGCGGAGAGCACGGCCACCGCGGCCTTCAGCGAATAGGGCGCGCCCGAGGGAGACAAGAAGCCTTCGATCAACGCGGCCAGGAAGAACATGACCATGGCGGCGCCCATGGTGGGCATGGTTTCGTCGGCGGCGCGGCGCAGCGAGGCCGTGCGGGTGTATCCCCGCGTGTCGACGAGCGAAAACCCCAACCGCATGCCCGCCGCCGCCGAAAGCACTACCGCGGTCAACTCGAAGGGCCCGTGGGCGGTGACGAAGTGGAAGAAGTGCTGGGGCTCCGGCACGGTGCCCATGTGCCCGAAGGCGGCCCCGATCGCCGCCGCGTTGAACACGGTGACGTACAGCCCGCCGATCCCAAACAGCAGCCCAAAGGCAAAACACCGCAAGCCGATGCCCGTGTTGTTGTAGACATAGAACCCGGCCATGCCCCCGCCGATGTCCGCGCGGCGGCCCGTGATCGGTTCCGAGAAGTTCTCCTCCAACTGCCCCATCATCGATGCCCCCATCACCCGCTCGGCGAATTCGGGCGAGTGGTAGGCCGTGATGGCCGAGAGCAGGAACACGCCCCAGAAGACGACAAAGGCCAGCCGCAGGCAATTGTCGCCAAACAGCCGCCGGGGAACGCGAACGAACAGCTCGTGGAGCCAGGTGGTCATGTCGAAGGTACGCGTGCGGTAAAGCTGGTTGTGGGCCCGGCCGACGAGTTGATGGAGGTAGTGGACCGTGCTGGGGGGAAGCTGGTAAGCGTCGGCCAGGGCCAGATCGGCACAGGCGGTCCGATAGAGCACGGAGAACCGGGCTATCGCCGGCGCCGGCGCCTTCCGCCGCGAGGGGCCTTCCAACAACGTGCAGAGCTGTTCCAGCTCCCGCCAGTTCTCACGGCGGGTTTCCAGCAGATCGGCTACTTTCATGTGGTCTGCATTTCCAGAAAGGGCGAACCTTCGCGGATTTCGTCCTCGCCCCGGTCGGTGATGAACGTGCGGTGGTACAGGCCGCAAAGCAATAAGTCGAGATTCGTGGCCGGCGGCAAGTTGAACTTCTCTCGCAGCGGCTCGCCCAGATGCCGGGCGATCTCCAGCCGCCTCGGCCAGGAGAACATCCGACGCCGCTGCACGTAAATCGCCAACGCGCGGGCCAGGGTGCGGCTGGGCTGAAAATCGGCCGGAATCAGCCCCGCCATCTTGGCCGCCTCCGGTTCACCGGTCCGCATCAGTCCCTCGAACCACCGGCGCTCCTCGATCACCACCATCGTGCCGCAGGCCAAATCGCCCAAGCGCTGAAACCGGTCGTTCATCATCGACGCCACCAGCGCCGACAGGTAAAAGGGCTGCGCATCGATGGCCCGCAACACGTTGCGCATCACCGCCTGCATCCCGTTGATCGGCTGACCGTTGGTCGACACCACGCGAATCTGCATCAACCGCTTTCCGGGGGTCTGACCGTTGTAATAGGTCTCGAACAGCCCGCCGTAGAACCAGGTCAACACAAACCCGAAGACCAGTATCGCCCCCATCCACCACATCGGTCCCAGGCCTAACAGGCCGAACGACAGTGCCGCGCCTATGGCCGCCACGCCGAGGATCACCGCGCGGATCAGCAGGTCGATCAGGTACGCCGGCAGCCGGCGGAACGGCCCGGCCACGTGGTACTGAAAGGCGATGTTTTCGGGTGTAATGATCTCGATCGAGGTGTCCAATTGGCCTCTCTGGTCTGCCATAGGTTGGACGCCGTGTCACGTGCCTTTGGATTGGGAGAAGATAATGCGAATTCCACCGCCATCTTAAATCGGGGCGCGAGGAAAGGGCAAGGCCGCCGGGCGTCCTTCCTGTTGAAGTATGCACAACCGGCTTCCGACACGCCCCAACTCGGCGTATCTCGTGGCCTGGGGGGGCGGCATCACCACCTTGCGTGTCTCGGCCCGGTCGTGTAGCGTGACGCCGAAGGTCCACACAGAGCTTCGAAACACCAACGAGCCTTCTGATCGACAGGAGAATCATCCGTGCAACTGAACGACAAAGCCGTGCTGGTGACCGGCGGCGGCAGCGGCATCGGGCTGGGCGTCGCCGAAGCGTTTGCCCGGGAGGGATGCCGCGTGGCCATCGCCGGCCGCAACCAGCAGCGACTCGAAGAAGCCGTAGCGGGGTCCGACGGTAACCCGCCCCTGCTGGCCCGGCCCTGCGACGTCTCGGATCGAAAGGACGTCGAAAGGTTGTTCGCCTGGCTGGGCGAACAATTGGGACCGCCGGACATCCTGGTCAACAGCGCCGGTATCAACGTGGCCAAGCGGGCGATCGGCGAGCTGGATCCGGCCGACTGGGATCGCATGATGGCGATCAACAATACCGGCGCCTTCAACTGCATCCAGGCGGCCTTGCCCGCTATGCGCCAGCGGAAGTCGGGCCTGATCGTCAACATCTCTTCCATTGCCGGCAAGCGGGCGATGAAGCTGGGCGGGGTCGCCTACTGTGCGTCGAAATTCGCGATGACGGCGATGGGAACCACGATCGGCCTGGAGGAGCGGGCCAACGGGATTCACGTGACCAACGTCTACCCCGGCGAGGTCAACACCCCCATCCTTGCCCAGCGCCCCACGCCGGTCCCTCCCGAAAAGCTTGCCCAAATGCTCATGCCCGAGGACATCGCCGCCTGTGTGGTGACCATCGCCAAGCTTCCTCCCCGGGCGTTGGTTCCCGAGTTGGTGATCACGCCGCTATACCAGGAATATGCCTAGTGCTCTGTCAAATCTTGAAATTGGGGTGGCTTCGGGCATCGCAACCCGAAGCGTAAGCGAGAAAGAACGCAGAATCCGCCGCATCTCTCGCTCACGCTTCGGGTTACTATCCTCGGTACTCAACCCCATTTCTTAGTCGTGACAGAGCACTAGAGGGGCCGATCGCCGTGGCGGCTGGCCGTCCCATAGGACCGTCTGGGCGTCGAATAAAGATTGGCGAAGACGACGAGCTTTCAGAGGTTCGCGGTTCCGGGCCGCGGTGGCGATTGGTTGCTCGCCCCCCGTGTGAAGTGCCGTGTCACAAGCGTTTTTGGCGGTTCGTGCGGGTCGCCGGGATTGTCAAGTGCCTTCGGCCGGATGTCCGGACGCGTGGTCAGGGGTCCTACTTCCACTCGTCGGTTCGGCGTCCTACAATGAGGGAGGGCGAGACGATCGGTTGCGGTATCGTCGGCACGCCGGCGCTGTCGGCGCCTTCCTGCCTTGCGGTTTCATTCATCTTCCGTGTGAACGGTCTTATTCAGCTACGGTGGGAATATGGGCTTGATCATCCTGCGCTGTGTTTTCGTGATGGTTTCGATCGGGCTGGCCATCATTGTCATCAACTCGGGTGTCATCCATGAAACGTCCGAATGGATGACCTGGGCGGTGTTCTTGGGCTTGCCCGGGCTTTCGGTGGGCGTCATCCTGCTGGACGTTTTCATCCGGCAGAAGCACCTGGACATCATCTCGGCCGTCTACTTCGGGATGATCGTCGGCCTGTTCATGGCCTACGTGGCCAGTCTGGCATTGGCGCCCCTGTTCTCGACGGACGATCCGGCCCCCGGGGCCCAGCAGCATCTTCGGGCCGTTCAATTCAACGTCCAGTTGGTGCTGGGGCTGGTGTTCTGCTACATCTGCATCAGCCTGCTGATTCAAACCCGGCACGACTTCCGCTTTCTGATTCCCTTCGTCGAATTCGCCCGCGAGGTCAAAGGCAGCAAGCCGCTGATCCTGGATACCAGCGTGGTGATCGACGGGCGGATTGCCGACGTGCTGGAGACGGGCATCTTCGACGGCGAGCTGATCATGCCCAAGTTCGTCATCGGGGAGCTGCAGGGCATCGCCGACAGCTCCGACCGGCTGCGCCGCAGCCGCGGCCGCCGGGGGCTCGACATCCTCAACCGCTTGCGAGCCAACGCCGACGTGGACCTGACGATCTTTGAACGCGATCTGCCTGAATTCACCGGCCAGCCGGTCGACCTGAAGCTCGTCATCCTGGCCAAGCACATGGAAGGCAAGCTGGTCACCAACGACTACAACCTCAACAAGATCGCCCGGCTGCAAGGCGTGAAAGTGGTCAACCTCAACGACGTGGCCAATGCCCTGAAGCCGGTCTTCCTGCCGGGCGAGCATATCGACGTCCGCATCGTCAAACCGGGCGAGGAGCCCGGCCAGGGCGTCGGCTATCTCGAAGACGGCACCATGGTCGTCGTCGAGGCCGGCCGCGATCATATCAACGAACAGGTCGGCATCGCGGTGACCAGCGTGCTGCAAACCAGCGCCGGGCGGATGGTCTTCGGGCGCTATGAAGAGACCAAGTCGTAACCCGCGGAACCGCCGCCGAGGCCTCCCGCGTCAAGGAGATCTCCCATGTTCGGCGTCACCGACAGGTCGCCGCGCTTTTTCGCCGGGCTTCCGGCCGTGCTTCTGCTGGCGCTGACCACGGGTGCCGTGCCGGCGTCCGCCGCCGATCCGCCGCCGATCAACCCCTTCGGCCCGGCCCCCCCGGTTCGCGACGACGCCCTACCCGGCTATATCGAGCTCTCCAACGGGAAGGTTCATCCCGGCCTGATCTATCTCACGCGCGACAAGCGGCTGCAGATCCTCGACGAGAAGCTTCAGCGCCAGCGGGAGGTTCCCCTGCGGGCGGCCAAGCAGATCGAGTGCCGCGTGAAGCAGGAGTGGATGGAGAAGGAGTGGAAATTCAAGGAGCTGGCCAGCGACGAGAAGATGTTCACCGGCCGCACGTATCCCGCCCGCGAGTACCTCCACCGGATCACTCTGCGCGACGGCCGCACGATCACCGGTCCCCTGTCGGGCGTCGTCTACCTCAAGCCGCAGGACGCGACGCCCAGCCGGCCGGGTGTGCAGCGTCCCGGCGCCAAGGAAGAGCGATTTCTGCTGCAAAAGCGGAGCAAGGGGAAGATCGGCGAGAAGTTTGAGTCGCTTGTCTACGTAAAGTGGATTAAACTGGGAGATGAGGCCTTGGCCGAAGGCCGCAAAAAGGCCGCCGCGCAACGCGCGCGGAAGGGCGACTCGTAGGTTCGCGGGACACCTGGGCATTGCCGGAACACCCGGGTGGCTTGGCGGCTCGGCGCCCCGATGTCACGTCAGCGAACGATTGGTACCCTCCGCCCGTGTTCAACGTCTCCCTGGAGCAAGGCTACAGCGCCACGACCATGCTGGCGGTCGCCGCCGCGGCCGTGGTGCTGACCGCGACGTTCTACCGCCGGACGTTCGGCGCGCTGCCGGGCCGGCAATGGCTTGCGCTGCTGGTGCTGCGGTCGGTGGCCATCCTGGTGGTCGTGCTGTTGCTGTTTCGGCCCGTCTTCAGCTACCATCGCGACATCGAGCGGCGACGCCAGTTGGTCTTCCTGCTGGACTCGTCGTCATCGATGAGCATCTCCGACGACGCGACGGGTGTGACCCGCTTCAACCAGGCCCGGCAATTGGTGCAGCGGTGGTGGGAGAAGCTGCGGGGTGACCTGGATCTGCGCCTGATCGAGTTCTCGGAACAGGCCCGGCCGCTGGACGACGTCGAGCGGCTGGCCGGCTTGCGGCCGGACGGCAAGGCCACTTCGCTGGCCGCGGCGCTGCAGGCGGCGCGAAAGGTCGCCCAGCCGGGCGACGTCGAAGCAGTCATCCTGTTCTCCGACGGCGTGCACAACTCGGCCGGCGAACCGCTCGAGGCGGCGCAGCAGATGGGCATGGTCGTGCATGCCGTCGGCGTCGGCGCCAGTCTACGCAGCGATGCGGCCTATCGCGACATCCAGGTGACCGGCATCGACTGCCCCGATCAGCTCCTGTTGGACAACGTGGCCAAGATCACCGCGTCGGTCGAGGCCGTCGGGCTGGCCGGCCGGGTGGTTCGCGTGATTCTGGAAGAGGACGAACAGCAGCTCGACGAGGTCGAACTGACGCTGGACAGCGTCGAGGGATCGCAACCGGTCGAATTCGAGTTCCGCCCCGCCACCGCCGGACGCCACACCTATTCGATCGTCGTGCCGCCGGTCGGCGAGGAGCGAATCGAGGAGAACAACCGGCGCTCGGCCGTGGCGCTGGTCATCGAGCCGGGCATCCGCGTGCTGTATTTGGAAGGGACGATTCGGGCGGAATACGGCGCCTTGGTGCAGCGATTCCTGGCCAAGGATCCCGACTTGGAGTTCTGTGCGCTGGTGCAAACACGTCCCAACGTGTTCCTGAAGCGCTCGAACATCGACGGCCTGCAACTGGAGGCCATCCCCGCCGACGCCGAAGCGGTCAACTCCTTCGACGTTTTCCTCCTCGGCGATCTCGACGCGTCGTACATCCGCCCGGCCCAGCAGGAGCTGTTCGTCAGGCGAATCCGCGACGGGGCGGGGCTGGTGATGCTGGGCGGCTATCACAGCCTTGGCCCGGGCGGCTATGCGGGCACGCCGCTGGGCGAGATTCTCCCGGTGCAACTCGGCGGCCGCGAGGTGGGCCAGATCACCGAACCGTTTCTGCCGGTGCTTACGCCCGAGGGCACCCGACACCCCATCTTTGCCAACATTGCCGGCTTCTTTCCCACGCAACAGGGGGAGCCGCAAACGGCGGGGCTGCCGCCGCTGGACGGCTGCACGCGCGTCGGCCCGGCGCGGCCCGGGGCGACTGTCCTGGCGACGTTTCCCGATGCGTCGGGTCCCATGGCGGTCTTGGCCGTGCAGCCGGTCGATCGGGGACGCACGGCCGTCTTCTGCGGCGACACCACGCGCCGCTGGCAGCAGGGGCCGCGGGCCGCGGACCGGAAGTCGCCGTTTCTGCGGTTCTGGGGACAGCTCATCCGCTGGGCGGCCGGGCGCTCCGAGGCGGTCGAGCCGGGGGCCAGCGTGGCCGGCAGCACCGACAAGGGCTACTACGAGCCCCAGGAGCCGATCCACATCACGGCCGTGGTCCGCGATCAGGACGGCGAGGGCACCGACGGCGCCAAGGTCGCGGCCAACGTCCGCGGCCCCAAGGGGCGCCCCGACCAGGTCGTCCTCTCGGTGGCGGTCGGTCCCGGTGGCCACTACGCCGGGACCTTCGAGCCGGCCACGGCCGGGGCCTATGAGATCACCGTCGAGGCCAAGATCGGCGACCAGACTCTCACGGCCGAAAAGATGGTCGTCGAGGTCGGCCGCCCCAACCTCGAATTCGAGAGGCTCGATCTCGATGACAAAATGCTCGCGCAGATTGCCTCGGACACCGGCGGGCGCTACGTCCACGTGACCACCGCCGACTATCTGGTCGAACAGCTCGACCGCTCACAACAGAATCGCCGCGAGTACCTGACCGTGCAGCTTTATTGGCCGCCGCTGCTCTGGCTGGTGTTTGTAGGCGTGCTGACGGCCGAGTGGATCCTGCGCCGGAGATTCCAACTGCGATGAGCCCTCAGACCGGATATCGATATCTCGAACCTTCCGCCCTGGCCAGGGTGAAGAACCTCTCGGTCGTCGCTCGGGGCGTGGTCGAGGGGTTCATCACCGGCCTGCACTCCAGCCCCTACAAGGGATTCAGCGTCGAGTTCGCCGAGCACCGCGAGTACACCGCCGGCGACGACCCGCGGCACCTCGACTACCGCATGCTCGCCCGCACCGACCGGCTCTACATCAAGCAGTACGAAGAAGAGACCAACATGCGGGTGCAGGTCTTGCTGGACACCAGCGGCTCGATGGGCTACAGCCACCAGGGGCGGCTGACGAAGCTTCAGTACGGCTCGTATCTGACGGCCGTGTTGTCCTATCTGATGACCCGGCAGCAGGATTCGGTGGGGCTGACCACGTTCGACACGGAGATCCGGCTCGACATGCCGGCCCGCAGCTCGCCGCGCCACTTCAACGAGATGATGCGGCAGCTCGAGCAGATCACCCCGGCCAAGGAGACGGACGTGGCCGAAACGCTGCACCGGCTGGCCAACCGCTTCAAACGCCGCTGCCTGATCGTGCTGATCAGCGACCTCTACGACGAGCCGGACGAAGTGATCCGCGCCCTGCACCATTTCCGCCACCGGCGGCACGAAGTGATCGTGTTCCATGTCTTCGACCAGGCGGAGATCGAGTTTCCCTTCCGCGAGCCGGTGGCGTTGCGCGATCTGGAGACCGGCCAGCGGATGCAGGTCGATCCGGCCTACGTCCGCGACGTCTACGTCGAGCAGATGGAGGCCTTCATCGAAGGCTACCGCCGCGCCTGCGCCGAAACGCAGATCGACTACGTGATGACCGACACCTCGGTTCCCTACGACTTCATGCTCTCCCGCTACATCACCAAGCGCAACATGCCATGACGTTCCTCTCGCTTCCCTTCCTGCTGGCGGGCCTGGCCGCGGCCATTCCGCTGATGCTGCACATGATCAGCCGCCAGAAGGCCACGGAGCTGCCCTTCAGCACGCTGCGGTTCCTGCAGATCAGCGTCGAGAAGACGCGGCGGCGGAAGCGGTTTCACGATCTGCTGCTGATGGCGGTGCGGATGGCCGTCTTGATCCTGATTGCCTTCGGGCTGGCCCGGCCCACGCTGACCCACCTGAGCGCGCTCTGGGGCGGCGGGACGGCCACCGCCGTGGCCATCGTACTGGACAACTCGGCCAGCATGGGCCTGATCGATCAGGGCCGGGTCCGCTTCCGCACGGCCCTGCACGCGGCCGAACAGATCCTGGGCGAGCTGCACGAGGGCGATCAGGTGGCGCTGCTGCTGACCGACGGACCGAAGTTCCCCGAAGCGGGACACCTCGACCGCACCCACGAGAAGGTCCGCCAACTGCTGAACCAGTGGATCGACGCCCCCTCGGATACCGAAGGCGTCAGCTACGAGCGGGCCGACCTGGACGCGAAGATCCGCCAGGCCCAACGACTGCTGGCCGACTCCGACGCCGCCAGCAAGCATCTCTACGTGCTGACCGACTTGCAGCAGGTTTCGCTCGCCGCCGAACAGTCTCGCGACGGCTCGGCCGTTGCCGACGTGCCGATCATTGTGGTCGACTGCCATCAGGTGCCGAAGCCCAACGTGGCGATCGACGGCGTCGATCTCGAGGCCGCTCTGCCGGTTGCCGGTCAGCCGATCCTGGCCAAGGTCGAGCTGTTCAACGCCGCGCCGGTCGCCCAGCAGCGGCATCTGGAGCTGTACGTCGACGGCGCCCAGAAATACACCAGCGCCGCGCTGGAGATCCCGCCCGGCGGCCGCCTGGAGCACGACGCCCAATTCGTGTGCGACCGCAGCGGGCTCTGCCGCGGCGAAGTCCGTCTGGCCGGCGAAGACGGCTCGCGACTCGACGACCGGCGGTTCTTCGCGCTGGAAATCGACCAGGGGATCCCCGTGGCCGTGGTCAAGCCCCAGCGCCACGAAATCCCCTACCTGGAAGACACTTTCTACGTCGAGCAGGCGCTGGCACCCGGCGCGGCGGGCGATTGGGCCATTCGCACCACCGCCTTGACGGCTGACGAGCTTCCCACCCGGCAGCTCGCCGGCTTCAAGGTGATCTTCTGCGTCAACCTGCCGGCGCTGGCCGACGAAACGGCCCGGCAGCTCGCCGCCTACGTGGCCGGCGGCGGGAACCTGGTTTGGATCGGCGGCGACCACGTCGATCCGGACGCCTACAACCGAATGAATGAGGAAGCCGGGCGGGGCTTGCTGCCGGTGCCGTTGCTCGACGTCCGCGCGCCGGCCGCCGGCGGCGATCGCGACAGTTGGCAGATTGGTTTCCTCGACAAGGAACACCCGGCGCTGAGCGACCTGGTGGAGCCGGCGTCGCTGTATCAGTCGGTGTTGATCTACAAGCACCTCCGTCTGGACGTCGACGAGGCGGCCGGCGTCCGGGTGTTGGCCCGGCTCGACGACGGCGAGCCGCTGCTGGTGCAGCGGAGCATCGGGCGGGGCAAAGTGCTTCTGCTGGGCACCGGGGCCCACGTCGGCTGGTCGAACCTGCCGTTGCGCCCGATCTTCCTGCCGCTGCTGGTGCGGCTGACCTTCGACTTGGCCGGCGCGGAGCAGACTCGGGACCAGGTGCTGGCCGGCTCGCCGCTGGTGCTGCCGCTGGACGACGCTCCGCGGCCGCCGCGTGTGGAAGTGCGTTTGCCCAACGGCGAGACGATCCGCCCGGAAATCGCCCCGGCCGAGGGTGCCCCGCCGGAGAGTTTCCGCTACGACGACACGCACCAGATCGGCGTCTACCAGTTGGGTCTGATCGGCGCGAAGCCGCGGGCCTTTGCCGTGAATGTCGATCCGACCGAGGCCGATCCGGCCAAGGTCGGCCGCGAGGCGCTGCAGTCGCATTTCGGCGCCACGCCGCTGGTCTTTGCCGAAGACCCCGCCGACTTGACCGATACGTTCCAGTGGCTTCGCGAGGGGCAAAGCCTTTGGGAGCTGTTCCTGCTGGCCGTGCTGATCGCCCTGGTCTTCGAGACCTTCCTGGCCAACCGACTCAGCCCAAAGCAGGAGCAGTCGCAGACCACGCAACCGCCGCCCGGCCTGCGGCGGCTGGCTCGCCGGGGCGCCGCCTGAGCGCCAAATCGCTTTCCGTGACGACCCGCATCGCGTCCACCCCACACGGCAGGCCGCGGTGCCGGCCTCAGCCGCCAGGACGCCGGCGAGCGACGGGCCTTCGCCTGAGGAAGCCGCAAACGAGGATGCCGATGCCGACCGTGGTCAACAGCGTCCACGTGCCGGGCTCCGGAATGGCCATGGCGAACGTCTTCGGCTCCAGGTCGCGCAGCCCCGGTACGTAGCCGTCGTCGGCGCTGAAGAAGAGTCGGCCGCCACGCCTGGCGACTCGCGTTACCGCGAGCGGGCATGGCATCGATCGCCGTTGGAGGGCCGGCGCATATCGGCCATATAACCCAAACGGCACACCCGCTGTTATCGATTCGCCGTCCGGGCGACGCAAGCGATCTGCCCGTGGGTAGGCCAAGGGCGACAGCCGGGCGGAGGGAAACAGACCCCTTTGAGTAGAGAAGGGGTCCGCCCCCTCAGGTGTCATCTTTCCACGCGCTTACACCTGAGCCAGCAGTACGACGTAGTTCTTGCCGTACTGCTTGGCGCATTTCGGGCAGGTCGTGTAGTAGCAGTACATCTTCTTCAGGTCTTTACCCTGCGCCTTGACGTACTCGCTCATCTGGCGCATCCACTGCCCCACGTTCTTGTAGGGGCCCTCGAAGACCTTGCTTAAGAACGTGCCGGAGATGGTGGCCATTTCGGCCTCGGGCACGTCTCGGGTCACGTCGATGTAGACGTCGGCGCCCCAGAGGGAGTTTTCGTCGCACAGCACGATCATTTCCTCGGGCAGGGCGTCGGCCGCCTCGATCAGGCCCACACTTCGCTGCATCACCGAGGCGAAATTCAACGGAATGTGGAAGAAGCTCCGCACGCGATCCTTGATGAACCGCTTGTTCTCCCAGGTAATCTCCGTCTCGTCCCAAGGCCCCGGCTCAAAGGGCGGACAACATGTTTCCCGCGTTTGGCTCATTTCGCGGATCCTCCTTCCTCTTTCGGTAACACTTCTCGCACCACCACCCGGTTGCCGCTGATCTTGACGACCTCGACGGTCGCGCCCTTGTCCACCAGCAGCCCTTCGGTCACCACGTCGACGAACTGCTGGCCGAACCGCACCTTGCCGGCCGGCCGCAAAGGCGAATCGGCCACGCCGCGGTCGCCCGGCTCGAGACCCGCCTGTTGTCCCATCGGCGCGCCGGCGCCGCGGCCGGTCTCACTCGGGTCCGGCGGGCGGAGCTGTAGCATGCCCAGCACGGGGATCTCGCCGAGGTACTTCGTCAGCACCACCGCCGCAACCAGAAAGACGCCACCGGAGGCGAAGATGACCAGCAGCGTGTCGGTCAGCACGGACCACTGTTGCTCGGTGCGCGGGATGACGAACGTCTGGCCGGCCAGGATCAGACTGGTCAACAGCAACAGCAGGCCCGTCAGCCCGGCCACGCCGAAACCGGGCAACACAAACAGCTCGACCGCCAGAAACAGCAGCCCCGACAAGAACAGGATCACCTCCAGCCAGTCGGCCGTTCCGCCCAGAAAGCGGCTCCAGAAGAACAGGGCGAAACACAACACGGCCGTCAGGCCGCCCAGGCCGATGCCCGGCGCACTGAACTCGACGTAGAGGGCCACCAGGCCGATCACGAACAGCAGGCCCGTCACGATCGGCAGGTTGAGGAGGTAGACGGCCGTATCGACGCCGCTGGGCTCGACGATCCGCAGCTCGCCGCTGAGCCGGTAGCGCACGCGCAAGGCGTCGCGGCCCGAGGCGGTCGCGTCGGCCAGGCCCAACGCGAGGGCGCTCTTGCCGTTGACGGTCAGGAACTTGCCCTTCTCCGATTCGGGCACCATTTTGACCTTTTCCCAGCGGTCCGGGTCCGCGTCGGCTTGGATCTCGCGTTCGCTCAGGAGCGTCTCCCGGCCGGTCCGACGGTCCTTGACCCGATAGACGACCGCGTCGCGGTCGACCATCGCCTCGGCGATCGCCGGCGGGCGGCCCTTGGCCTCGGCCAAATCGCGGACGGTCTGGGCTAAATAGTCGCGGATTTTCTCCGGCGCGTGGCGGAATTGGGAGTCTTCGCCCTGGTAGATCGGGCCGGCGTCGCCGATGCGGGCGTCCGGGGCCATGACGATCTCGTCGCATCCCAAGGCGGCAATCGCCGCCCCGCTGATCGCCTCGCGCGGCACGTACGCCACCGTATGGGCCCAGCGCGTGTCCCGCAGACGCTCGGCAATGGCAATGCTGGCATCGACGAACCCGCCCGGGCTGTCGATCTCCACGATCACCAGATCCGCCCGATCTCGTTCGGCCGCGTCGAGCTTGCGGAAGAGATACTGCTGGAGCATCGGGGTGATGGGGCCCTCGAAGCGGATCAGCACGCCGTGCGAAAACCGCTCCGGCGGGTCGTCGGCGGCCGGGGAAGCGACTGCACCCGGCAGGCAGATCCCCAAGAGGGCTCCCAGGGCCCGAAGCCAAGGCCCGGGCCTCTTCGCTCGGCCAGGCGGCGAGAAAACAGAGGCGTTCCGATTCATGGTGTTTACCACAGGTCCGGCAGTCTACATCGTACCTCGGATCCGTGCTCAGGGACTCACGCCCTTGGGCCGTCTTTGCGAATCCTCGGTCCATCGCCCGATTCCATTAAACCGGGGCCGACGGTCTTGTCAATCCCCGGAGCAAGCCGGGTGTGGCCACGCCGCCGGCACCCTCTGCAGGACTTCGCCATCGGCAAAAGGCTCCCGCACAGGCCCGAAGTCGATTTTCGCTATTGCGACCGGGCATGGTCGCCGCGACAATGCGGCTCCGTTTCGCGTTCGCACGCTGGCACGCCAGCTTTTGCTCAAACCGCGCCCTTTTCGGGCGTGCTTGCAGGAAATGCGGGAACAACCGCCGCCACAACTGGCCGCGCTGCTGCAGCGCCTCGGTCTGGCCACGGCCGAACAAGTTGGCCAGATGGGCCGGCGGGTCCGGCGGTTGGCCAGGGACCTGCCCAGGTTCGAGTCGGTCTGGGTCGACGCCCTGGCCCAGGCCCGAATCCTCACGGCGTTTCAGGCCGCCGAGATCAACGCCGGCCGGGCGGCCTCGCTGCGGGTGGGACCCTACCTGGTCTGCCGCCCGTTGCCATGGCCCGGCTATGCGGTCGCGTATCAGGCCCGACGGGTCGATTCCGCCGAGCTGGTGCGGCTGATGGTGGTGCCGGAGGCCTCGCGGCGGGCCGACGGGCTGCTGGGGCGGCTCGAGGCGCTGGCCGCCGTTTCCGGGAAGCTGTGCTGCGAGAACCTGGCCCCGGTCGCGGAGGTCGGCGACGACGGCCGGCAACTATGGGCCGCCTCGCCGTGGGTCGAGGGACAGAGCGCGGCCGAGTGGATGGTCCGCTACGGCCGGTTTCCGCCGCAGACGGTGCTGACGATCGCCCGGGCCATGGTCGCCGCCTTGGCCCGACTGGAACGCGTCGGCCTGTGCCATGGCGACCTGAGCGTCTCGGGGTTGTTGCTGACCGACGCGGGGCGCGTCGTGCTGTTGCATCCCGGGTTGCGCCCGGCGCTGCGGCCCGAGGAAGGATATGCCCACGCCGACTTGCCGCCCGAGGCCTTCGATAGCATGGCCCCCGAGCGAATCACCGAGGGCACGCCACCGACGATCGCAAGCGACGTCTTTTCGTGCGGGTGCGTTTGGTGGCACCTGCTTTGCGGGCGTGGGCCGCTTGCCGGAGGCGACAGCCTGGCGAAGCTGCGGGCCGCCCAGACGGCCAAGATCCCGGAACTCCGGCGGTTGGCCCCCGAGGTGCCGACCGCGCTGGCAGAGGCCGTTTCGGCATGCCTCCACCGCCAACCGAGGCACCGCTGCCAGTCGCTGGCTCGGCTGGCAGCCATGCTTGATCCGTCCGGCGGCCGCGGGAACCCGGCGGCGATCCGGTGCGTACCCCGGCCATATCGCCCGCCCGGTCGTCGCGGTCCGGCCGTGCGACCGTCCCGGCCGTCGCACCGCACTTCCTGGCGGTGGGCCGCAATGGCGGGTTGTCTCGTCGTCGCGGCCACAATGGCCTGGCCTATGTGGCGCGACGGACTTCCGTTCGCTGACAGATGGGCGGCAAGCCGGGGCGCCCCCGTGCCAAGCCCGGCAACAGCGAGTCTGGTACCGGAAGACGCCGTCGCCGCTTCCCGCCGGCCGGAAAGTTCTGGGCAAGGGCCGGCGGCGGGCAACCACGGCACGGGTTCCCAGGACCGTGTCTCCCGGAATCCCGCTTCCCAAGACCCGGTTTCCCAAAACTCCGTGCTCCCGGCACACTACGAGGTCGAACAGCCGACCCCTCCATCACCTTCGCCCGCACACCCGCAACCGCCGCAGGCGACGGCCCAGGGGCCACGGGATCTCGTGCTCGCGGCAGACGCGCCTCTGGAGGTCGACAGCCTGCCGCTTCGCCCGGGCCAGCGGGTGCGGGGCGAACCGGGAGAGCGGCCGGTCGTGCTGGTGCCCCGTGCCGGGCTGCCGATCGCGGCGGACGACGTGTGCTTCGAGAACATCGACTTTGTCCATGCCGGATCGGACGCCTCCGATGTGGGCCCGAACAGCGGTGCTGTCATCTGCCTCAGCTCCGCCCGGGCGGCGTTCCGCGGCTGCTCCTTTCGCTCGGCCCCGGATCCGCAGAGTCGAGCGAGCCGGGCGGCCGTCGAGCGCCCGGTTGCCATTCGCTGGACACATCCGACCGATCGGAGCCGGGCGGAAATGGAGTTGCCCAGCGGCCGCGTGCAACTGAGCGACTGCCTGCTGCGGGGCGTCGGGGCCGGGCTGGATTGCCGGACGGCCGGGGCCTTGTCGGTGGAAGTCGCCAACACGCTCCACCTGGGGCCGGGGCCGCTGGTGCGTCTGGACCACTGCCCCACGTCGGAGGAGCCGGTGTTGATTGCGGCATCGCGGGTCACGCTGCGCGATGCCGGCGGCCTGTTGGAGTGCGATTGTCGGCGGCTGGAGGGGCCTCCCGGTGAGATCTCGATTCAGACGACCGATTGCGTCCTCGCGCCTCGTCGCGGCACCGGCCTGCTGTGCTTTCCCGGTCCGCAGTCGCCCGAGGTCGTGCTGCGGAGCTTGAGTTGGGCCGGCCAAGGAACGCTGGTCACGCCCGAGGCGATTGTCGCCGCGTGGGTCCGTTCCGACGGGTCGCCGCAAGTGCTCGACGACGAGGCCGTCTCGATCGCGGGGGTCGTCCGCAGCGCGGTGGAGTTCGCCGGCGAGGCGTCTTCGGGCCCTGAGGCCAGCCGCGTCCTTCGCTGGCAAGCCCCGCTGCGTTCGAACGAGCCACCGGGGATCGACCCCGCCGGGGCCCATTGGCCGGCGGCGTTGCCAAGTTTGCCGAGCCGGCAGATTTGACAAATCCGGTCTATAATGTAGGGTTCCAATAGGGCCTGTCTACCGGGCCCTTTCACCAGCTCCTTTACCGAATTCCCTTTTCTTCCCTTCGGCGCTCCGCCGGAAGGGAGGTTCATTATGCAATGGATCACCAGCTTTTTGCGCGAGGAAGAGGCGGTCACAGCCGTTGAATACGCCGTGATGATTGCCATGATCTTGTTGGTTGTCATCGGCGTAATCGGCATGCTGGGGCAGCAGTCCGGCGGGATGTGGGGTGGCATTGAAGGCGACCTCCGGACGCACGGTTTCTACGGGGCACCCGCCAGTCCGTGACGTCGATCGTCCCCGAAGACCGCTTGGGGCGATTGCCGAGAGGGCCGAAGTTGCTTCGGCTTTCTCGGCGGTGGTCCTGACGACGCGCCCCGGTTCGAGACCGGCTGCATTGGCGTCCTAGCGCGCGGCCTGGAACGCGTTGTAGTAGAGCACGCCGACCAGCGTCTTGGCGTCGCAGATGCGGCCGTCTCGCGTCATTTCCATCGCTTCTTCCCAGGTGGCCAGCAGCGTCTGAATGTCTTCGCCCGGCTCCAGCGCCGTGGGGCCCGGCGTCAACGACGTCGCCAGATAAAGGTGCATCCGCTCGTCGAGGATTCCCGGCGACATGAAGAACGTCGCCAGGCGACGGAGGCTGGCGGCCCGATAGCCCGTTTCTTCGGCCAGCTCCCGTCGGGCCGTTTCCTCAGGATCTTCGCCCGGCTCCAACGTGCCGGCCGGCAACTCGATGAGCGTCCGGTCGACCGCCACCCGAAAGTTCCGCACAAAGCACAGTCGGCCGTCGGCCAGCAGCGGCAGGATGGTCACGGCCCCTGGGTGCCGCACGATCTCCCGGACGTGATCGACCCCGTCCGGCGTCACCTGGACGACCCGTTGCACGCGGAACCGTGATCCCTCGAAGAGCGTTTCAGGGCGTTTCATGAGGGCGTTTCATGATTGAGGACTCGCAATCACCGCTGGGATCGCCCCTGCGACCCAGCCGAATTCCATTAGCCAGGGGGTTTACAGCCCCCCCGCGGTCTTTGCTCGGCGCTAAACCGTAAACTAGGTTTCTTTATGGTAGGTGACCGGCCTTCCGGTTTCCAGGCGTTCTTTTGCTGCCCAGCGCGACAGGCTCCATGCTGACTTCCGGCGACACGATGCAGATCGACACCGATGCGACGATTTCCATCGTCGGGGACGCGCTTGGCGCCGAGTTGAGTGATTTGCTTCAACGGGCGTTCGACACCCCGTTGAGTGTTCTCGACGGCCGAACCGGTGAGATGCTCCAACTGGACACCGGCCAACCCGTTCGCGATTGGACCATGCGCTCGGAGTTGTGCCGCCAGGTGGCGCGTCGGGGGCGGCCCGAGTTCCTCGACGACGAGGACCCGTTCCTCGTGCTGGCGGTGCCGCTGACGCTTGCCGACGAGAGTTCGCGTGTCGTGGTAGCCCCGTTTGTCACCCGGCCGGTTGCCGACGACGAGGATCTCTCCCGGCCCGCCGAAATGCTGGGCATGTCGCCCGAGGAGGCCGTTTCCTGGGCAAGCGTTCAGCGGCCATGGTCGGCCGACGCCCTGCTCCGCGTCGCCGATCTGGTGCGGCTGCAGTCGGGGTCACTCGAGCGAGTCAAAGAGCTGGAAGAGGAAGCCGCCAGCCTGTCGGTCCACCTGGCCAGCACCTACGAAGAAATCAGTCTGCTGTATCGGCTGACCCAGAACTTGAAGATTTCGCAAAGCGACGCGGATCTGGGCCGGATCGCGCTGGAATGGATGTTCGAGGTGCTGCCGGCCAAGGGGTTGGCGCTGCAACTGGTGCCGGTCGGCCGGCAAGCAGGGGCGTTGCGACGCGAGACGCGCGCCGAGCCGGTCCTGTTGACCTTCGGTGAGTGCCCGCTGGACAACGTCCAATTCACCTCCGTGATCGAACACCTGGACGCCCGCGCGGCCAATCGGCCCGTCGTGGTCAACCGTTCGATCACCGGCCGGGCCGACTGGCCGCAGCCCGACGTGCGTCAGTTCGTGGTCGCCTCCCTGGCCGAGGGCGACAACCTCTTCGGCTGGCTGGCCGTGATGAACCACGTCCGAGACGCCGAGTTCGGCACCGTCGAGGCCAATCTGCTCAGCTCGGTCGCCGCGATCCTCGGCATCCACAGCGGCAACATCGAGCTCTACCGCCAGCAGTCGGAGCTGATGGCGGGCATCATCCGCGCGTTGACCTCCGCCATCGACGCCAAAGACCCGTACACCTGCGGCCATAGCGACCGGGTGGCCCGGGTCGCCGTCCGGCTGGCCGAAGAGATCGGCTGCGACGCCGCGACGATCGACACGATGTACCTTTCCGGCCTGCTGCACGACATCGGCAAGATCGGCGTCGAGGACAGCGTGCTGCGGAAGCCCGGCAAGCTCTCCGACGAGGAATACGAGCACATCAAGCGGCACGTCACGATCGGGCACAAGATCCTGCAAGACCTCGGCAAGCTCGATGAGGTCTTGCCGGTCATCCTGCACCATCACGAATCGTGGGACGGCGGCGGATACCCCGAGCAACTGACCTCCGAGACGATTCCGCTGACGGCGCGAATCGTCGCCGTGGCCGACGCGTTCGACGCCATGAGCAGCAATCGCCCCTATCGCAAGGGAATGCCCGACGAGAAGATCGACCAGATTTTTCGCGACGGCGCCGGAAAGCAATGGGACCCCCGCGTGGTCGAAGCGTTCTTCCTTGCCCGCGAAGACATCCGACAGATCGTGACGGAAGAGCACGAAACGGATCAAGTGCCGCAGATGACACAGGGCGGTTGTTGTGAGTAGGGAAGCCTCGGTGCCGCCTTTCCACGCGTAAGCTTGCCCAGCCTTCTCTCTCGCGAGTCCCGATCTCACTCGATCTCGATCAGCGGCTCCACCTCGCCGGAGCGGTCGAATCGGGCGATCAACATCTCGGTCGACAGGTTGTGCCCCAGCAGCGTCCGGTTGGCCTTCTCGGCCAGCGAGCGGTAAACCAGCCACTGCCGGCGGCCGACCGCCACCCGATAGCCCACCGCGATCTCGGGCGGCCGGATCGCCAGCGACTGGGCGACCGTAAGCTGCCGCCAGGTCAGCGGGCCGGTCTGTCGGCGACGATCGAGATCGAAAAACAGCGGGGCATACAGGTTGCAGCCGCCGCGCTGTCGCAACTCCAGCCCCGTCGCGGTTCGCGCCAACCTGCCGGTCTCCAGGGCGGATTGCCACTCGGGCAGCGCCAGCGGCAACACCAGCGCCCGGCGCTTGACGCCCGCCAGGAACCCCTCGCAGGTCTCATCGGCCTGCCGGAAGGAAACACCCTGGCAAAGCGGCAGGCAACCGCGGTATTCGATCTCTCCGGCCCCCTCTCCGGCCTCGCTGCCGCGCGTCCCGCCGAGGACGGCGTCGGCCAGCAGCAGGAAGTGGTCCTCGCGAGCCAGCGCCATCTGCCGCTGCACGCGCAGCCCGCCGCTGAGTTCGATCTCGAGTTCCAGGTAGTCGATGTCCTCGTCGCAGACCCAGCAGACCTGTTCCCAATCGGAGACGGGCATCAACCGGTGGCCGTCTCGACGGACGTGAAGCTCCCACCGTCCCGACCAGAGAACGTCCTTGCCGCAGGCCAGCTCCATCCGTACCTCTCGGCCCGGATAGACGACCGTCAACCGCTCGCCCGACCGCGACCACCGCGGCCGCAGCACGGCCGTGGCGGCCCATTCGGAATGGATGGCCGCCTCGGGCAGATCGGCCTCGGCGGCGAGTTTCTTGTCGAGGCCCCTTCCCCAAGGCAACACGGAAGCGGCGATCTGCCGATCGTCGTCGTCCTTGTCGAGCCGCAACGCCGCCGCAAGCAACCCGGCGTCCGATCGGGCGGTGGCGCCGTTGGTCATCGCGTGCGTTCCGTCGTGGCGGGCCGTCCTGAGCGTCTGCCGCACCAGCCATTCGTACTGTTCGCGGGCCGGCGCGGTGATCTCGCCGCCGCGGAGCTGAGTGCCCAACGCCCGGCACCGGGTCCAACAGGCCAGCAGCGGTCGCCACGAGGCGAAATGCTGGGCGTGCAACACACCCTCGCCGTCCAGCAGATCGATCAGCCCCTCGGAGACCGCCCGCCGCGCCGGCGACTTCAGGCTCCGACACGGCCCGATTTCCGGCAGCAGATAGGCCAAGGCCAGCGCCAACTCGCCGGCGAGCAACTGACGGATCAGGGGGTGCTTCTCCAGGGCGACCGCGTCGGCGTCGGCCACCGTGGTCAGCAAATGATCGAGCACGGCCCACCAGGCTTCCGGCGAGAGGACCGAGGCGAAGCGGGGCAACACGTAGGCACAGGACAAGGTTTCCAGGGCACCCAACGGCTCGACCGCGGCGGCGGCCGATTCGCCCAGCCAGCGAAAGACGTCCTTCTCCAGCCCCACGTCGCCAGGCGCCGCGGCAGCCGGCAGCCGCTCGGCCCGATCGATCCACGCCGGCACGGGGCATGCACAGAGCCCTTCGGGCAGGCCCCAGTTCAATGCATCCATGCCGCCGGGAAGGACGTCGGCCGGCTCGGAGGGCTCCGCGCGCCGTGCCAGATGGCGCTTCCAGGCCACCCAGCCGGCGGAGCGGTCGCCCGAGGCATAGGCCCGCCGCGCATTCAGCGGCGCCGATAGATGCCAGACCGCCCGGCTCGTGCCGTCCAACGGGCGCGTGGCTTGCGGGGAAGATGCGTGTCTTACACGATCCGTGTGGCTCATGGACTCTCCACGTGCGTGGAAACGGTAGAATACGCGTGGTGCTGTATCCCGTTGCAGGGCGCGCCGTGCAAACGGCTATTGAACGGCGCACCGGAAAGCGGTTATCCTAACAGATAGAATTCCGGTTGGCTTCCCCAGGCGGCAGCCATTTCTCCACCGTTCTATGGAAGGGTTCGTAATCATGACACGACCGACCATTCTCATGCCCATCCTGACGGCCACCGCCATGCTGGCGGCCATCGCGATGCTTGCCGGCTGCCAGCCGACCGATCAACCGCCAACGGACTCCTCCGCCGTGCCGGCGCCGCGGGCGGAGGGCGAAGTTACGCCGGAGGTGGAGAATGCGGCCGGGCAGGAGTCGCCCGAGACGCCGGAAGCCGGGTCCGAGACGCCCCTCGAGCCGGATGCTCCCTCGGGGCTCACTTTTGAGGCCCCGCTGGACGAGCCGGCCGAGAGCCAGCCCGGCGCCGTGCCGGACCAGTCGCCCCCGCCCGCCAACCCGGAATCCGAAATGCCGACCGAGCCGCCGACTGATCTGACGGCCGAGCCCGCGGAGGAGCCGGAGCAGCAGCCGGAAGTGGAACGGACGATGGGCCCCGGGACGGGGCCGTCGATGGGAGCGGAAGCCGAACCCGCAGGCCCGACCGATTCGGGGCCGTCGCCCGACTGGCCCGCCGAACCGGAGGCCGAAAAGCCGGTCGATCTGGGGCCGCCGCTGGTCGACAATCCCGAGAAGTTGTCCAGGCTCGATCCGGATCGCCCCGTGTGGCTCGACACTAAGGGCAAGCGGGTGGTCATGGTGGGGCAGATCTGCCAGCGGGAAGCGCCGCTGGAGATGTTCGCCTGTCTCGATGGAACCAAGGAGCACGAGGCGATCGTCACCGTCGGCGTCAAAGCGGCGACCGTCCATGCCGGGCTCCTGGCCGCTGGCGCCCAGATGGGCCACCCCGTGCAGTTCAACCCCAAGTATGTCCCCGCCACCGGCACGGAGATCGAGATCACGGTCATCTGGAAGGACGCGCAGGGCCAACGCAAGACAGCCCGGGCCCAGGAGTGGATCCTCGACACCGAAACCGGCAAGGCGATGGCCCATCCCTGGGTGTTCGCCGGCAGCGGTTTCTGGAAAGACGAAGAGACGGGCGAGGAGCACTATCAGGCCGAGGGGGGCGATTTCATCTGCGTGTCGAACTTCTCCTCGGCCATGCTCGATTTGCCCATCGAGAGCAGCCAGGCCAATAGTGCCTTGGTGTTCCAGGCCCTGACCGAGCGGATCCCGCCCTTGGCCACGCCGGTCACGTTGCTTCTGACTCCCAAGCTCGACAAGGGCGAGCAGCCGGCGCCGGAGCAGAAGAAGGAAGCAGCGCCGCCGGCAGGCGAGTAACGGGGCTGGACACACGGCCGGCGCGAGGGATTTGAAATTCCCCGCTCTCTATTGATGTCTGCATTGCGGACGATCGAGGCCGACCAACGGGAGGGCGGACAGGTCGGGGTCCCGTTGGTTGCCCTCGCGCATCGAGTGTGCAGGCGTCAATAGAAAGGCCTTTACGCCAGCAGGCGACCGACACTCTGCAAGAGCCGGTCCATGGCAAACGGCTTGCGAACGTAGTCGTCCACGCCCAGCATCTCCGCATAGGCCTTGTGCCGGCTCCCTTCGTTGGCCGTGATCATGATCACGCGCAGCGGTATCGGGCGCGTGCGGCGGAGCTTCTCCAGCACGAGGAAACCGCTCCGTTTGGGCATCATCATGTCGAGAATCACCAGATCGGGATCCTCCCGCTCGGCCATCGCCAGACCCTGATTTCCGTCTCGGGCGACCAGAATCTCGTAGCCGTTTGCCTCCAACGCAACCTTGATCGATTCCACGATTTCGCGGTCGTCGTCCACCAGCAGAATCCGCTTCCGGCCGTTCTGCCTCTTCTGTTCTTGGGTCTTCTCGTCGGCCATGGCACCACCACCCCGTCATTCGGGGGCACAGGGGGACCTCCAGCGCTGCATGTACGGGCACCGAAGGCAACTGCTAATCCTCTATTGGTATCCTACCCGGACTGCGTTTGCAAGGGCGCTCCACCGCCCCGTGGCCGATTGGCTAGGCATCGATCGCGCCGTCGCGGAGCAGAATGGTCCGCTGGGCGCAAGAGGCCGCCCTCTCCTGATGGGTAACCAACAGCACCGTGCCGCCCTCGTGATGGAACGACGCAAGCAAGTCGAGCACCACGCCCGCATTGTCTGGATCGAGGTTTCCGGTCGGCTCATCGGCCAGCACCAGTTGCGGTCGGTTGACCAGGGCCCGGGCGATCGCCACCCGCTGACGCTCGCCGGCGCTGAGCTCGGCCGGGCGGTGCTTGAGCCGATGGGGCAGCCCGAACTTATCGAGCAATTCGCCGGCCCGCCGGCGTGCGGCGCCCTGCTGTCCGCGGGCGGCGCCGGCCGCCACGTTCTCCAGCACCGTCAGGTACGGCAACAGGTGGAACATTTGGAAGACGAAGCCGATCTTTTCGGCGCGAAACCGGGCCTTGGTAGCCGGCGACGCGCCGCGAAGGTCCTCGCCGGCGACCACTACCCGACCCGACGTCAGGGCCACCAACCCGCCGACGGTCATCAGCAGCGTCGACTTGCCGCACCCGCTGGGCCCGCGCACCGCCACGAATTCGCCCTGCTCGACATCGATGCTCAGGTCCCGCAATGCGTGGACCGGGCCGTTGGCCGTGGGATAGATCTTGTTGACTTCTTCGAGATGGATCATGTTGTCATGCTGCACGCTGAAGCCGCATCAGCACCACGCCGGCGGCAACCACGACGATCAGTCCCACGGCCAGGCCCAAGCCCAGCTTCCATGCCTGTCGGGCGGCAAAAGAACTCGTAGCCGCCGCCGGGCCCGGCGTCTCGGGCCCTTCCATATCGGGACGTTGCCCGGCGGGCCCTTCCGCGTTGGGCCCTTCCGCGTTGGGCCCTTCCGCGTTGGGCCCTTCGCCGGCGATGGGTGCCTGGGTGCCTACGCCTGAACGTTCTCCGTTCGCACCGCCTGCGGCGAGAGGGGCCGTGGGTGAGGAGTTTTGGGCGAGGCTCTCGGCCGGTTCCGCCGCTTGCGACGGGTCGGGTTCGCCGCCGGCCGCCGTCGCGGTTTTGCCCGGATCGTCTTCTCCCGAGGCCGGTTCCATCGGATCGCCCGACCCACCCACGGCATACTCCTCGTAGCCGTAGCCCGACAGCCCGCCGCCCATGGCCGGGTCGTCGGCCGCCATCTTCTCGGCCGTGGCGTCCCAGTTCCATCGCATCAGCAGGTCCACGCCCGGGTTCTGGTCCTTGACCAGGCACGAGCAGGCCCCGGCCAGGAAGGCCACGCAGTCGGCCAGGTTCTCTTTGGTAATTCCCTTGCCCAGGTAAGGCGGCATCGCCCGGCCCCGGCCGTAGACCGCAAAGATCATCGAGTCGTTGGGAAACTCTTGCAGATCGGGCTCGACCGACAACAGGGCACGCACGAGCCAGGTCTCCTTCGGATCGGTTCGGGCGAGCTTCAAGACGGCCACGTTCAGCATCGGCTTGGAGTCGTCGGCCCTTGCGGCTTCCGAGGCGGCGGCCGGCTGGTCACCCGGCTGGTCCCCCTGTGGCGCCGAGTTGCCGGGCGCCGCTGGCTGGAAGCCGGGCGGCATGCCGAATTCGTCGCCGCCGGCCACCAGGATCTCGCCCCCGGCCGCCATGGCCACGACTTCGTCGGCCACCTGCTCCGCCCGCCGGTTGGCCTCCTCGTCCGGGCCGGTGAGAATCAGCAGCAAAATCCCGTGGCCCTCGTCGAAGAGCTTTCCGATCCGTTGGCGCACGGGTGAATCGATCATCGCTTCGAGCTGCGCCGGCTCGAGCCGCCCGGCATACTGCTGGGCGCCCCAAGCGGTAAACACCGCGTGCAACGGCTCCGCGCTCTGCTGCTTCGACTGCCAGACCTCCTGGACCACTTTGGGAAACGCATCGAACTGCTTCGGCTGGCTGACGTCTACCGGCTGCAGCACCAGATTGGCCGGAAGCTCGGCGTCGAAGGCCCCGTCAACGATCTTGTTGACCGGCTCGTCTTCCTTGGCCGTCTCGCCCTGGTGGAAATAGAAGACGTAGTAGGGAGCCGGCGGCCAGTTGTACATCGCGTAGCGAAACACGGGCGTGTTACACGCCTGGGCGGGCGAAACCGCCCCGACCCACAGCAGCACGGCCGGCCAGGCGCAACGAAGAGCAACCGACACCGCCGGAGAGACCCGATTCGCGCGGTTCATGGTACGACAACCCGTTAACCAGCCGAGTGGTATGGACACTGCACTTTCTGAAAAAACGGCACTTAGGCCTACAAATTGGGGGGAAGGCGGCGCAGCCGCGTTTCCCTCAATTTCGACTTCGTAT
>JAFGRD010000143.1 GCA_016935315.1 Pirellulales bacterium | reverse complement strand
GTTACGCCCGGGCACGTAAGTCCAAAGGTCGTCCAGGCGTCGTGTGCCCAGACGGGCACGCCACGGGCCCGCTGTGCGCCGAGATGGGCCAAATCGCCCCGGGAGCGAAAACACAACCCATTGCCACACAAGACGTTACGATGAACAGCAGCCCATTTTCACACGATTTCCGCCCGCCGCCGAGGCTCAATAATTCCAACCGGTTGTCACCACAAGACTTACGACGAGTTTTCAGCCCCGTTTTCGGCCGTTTGGGGAGCAACCCAGGTGGCCGAAACTCGACGCAACCCCATATGCCAAAGCGGTTTGCGTCAACGGGCCTGTTTCTCACCGGGCCGAAAGTATGCGAAACAATTCCAGAGTTGCCTGGTGGTGCTGGTTCGCGATCCGCTGGGAGAGTTCCTGGCCAGTATTTGTTCACTACCGACCTGACGACCGACTTGTCCGGCCGCTCGTTGGTCGGCCAGTGCCGGGCGAGGGCCCTAGTCGCGCCGCATGTCGATCGCCTTGCGACGCCGCTGCGAGGCGTACCAGTACTTCCATGCCTGCTGGTCGAAGTTGAAGTTCTGGCCGGTGATGGCAACCAGGGCGTCGAGCACGGAACGGTTGGTCAATCGCCGCTCGACGATCTTCGGGCCGCCGCCGACCGACAGCCCGCCCGGCGCGCCCGGGCCCGACCCGAACGTGGCGCTGGTGCTGCCCGGGTTGCGGGGAACGATCTTGAACCTGTGCGTGGTCACCAGGGCGTCGATCAGCGGGCCGGTCGCCGAGGGATCGCGCATGTGGCTCAAGCCGGAGGCCGCCAGATTGACGATGCGATTATCCTTCGAGCGCAACTCGCCCACGTAGTAGGCCACCACTTCCGGACGCTTCTGCTTCTTCAGATGGTCCAGGCAGGTCAAGCGGACCTCTTCCGCCGGATCGAAGAGCGAACAGGCCGCCAACGCCCGGATCGCTTCCGGGGTGCCCACGTTGGCCAGCGCCTCGACGTACAACAGCCGGACCTGCTCGACCTCGTCGGTGTCCAACGCCCGGATCAGCGCCGCGGTCGCCAGGGGGTCGTCGATTTCCAGCAGGCTTCGCCGGGCGGTGACGTCGCGGTCGGAGCCCAGCCATTTTCGCCAGCGGGCGATCTTCTGGGCCCATTCCTTTTCGGCCACTTCGGTCTTCCGCTGCGTCTCCATCAACTCGATCTCTTGCGACGTTCGCCACCGGCCCTTGTAGTACTTCAGGCCGCGCCGCACCATCACCTCCTCTTGCGTTACCCAACGCCCGTTGCTCTTGCCGTAGCCCAACGCCCGGCGGGCCTCGGCATGGTCGGGTTCGAGCTCGATCACCCGCTCCAGGTGCGCATCGCGTTGCTGCGAGAGTCTCTTCTGGCGGCACCACTCGGCCGCCTCCCATTGGCCGGCGGCCGTGTCGGCGAACGTGGCCCGGATCCGCTCGTACTCCTCCTCCTCCGGGCGAAGGCGGAGCACCTCGGAGACCTGCGATCGGTTCAGCGTTACCCGCACATCCGGCGAGACCTCGATGACGTACTTCTCCGACATCAACTCATCCGCGTTGAGCAGGGTGCCTTCCACGCGGCCGCCGTTGGCCAGCACGAAGACCTCGCCGGCGGCGGGAACACACATGGCCGTAAGCAGCACGGCCGCCGGCAACGCGACCGACAGCAGTGCGGCCGCCGGCCCGCCGCAAACCGGCCGGAGGGCCTCTGCCGCGACGGGTCGAGGCGGCCGGGGAGATCGCCACAGACTATGGAAATTGCGGGAAATCATGGAAATTGCCGTAAGCCGTGCTTCCATCGAGTATGGGCTTCCATTTAGTATACGGGCGTTGGCGGCGGCCGAGCAACGCAAATCCTCCCGGGGAGCGGTTTTCCCGGGTTTTCCGGCTCCAGCCAAGGCCGGCTTGTAGCTGAACTGGCGAGAATTCGGGTCGCTGCGCGAGTGAACGCCGCCCCCAATCTGGAGTCTTGCGACCTCAGCGACCATTTCGGTGAGGCGTTACATCGGGTTAGAGGCCCAAACGATGACGGAAGTTCCCGACGAACACCGCCGGCAGGCCCCCCAAGTGGTCGGGTGCGCCGTGATCACCGTTAGCGACACGCGGACACCGGAAACCGACACCGGCGGCCAGACAATCGTCGATCTGCTCGGCCAGTCGGGCCATCAGGTGCTTTTGCGGGAGATCATTGCCGACGAGCCGGAGGCGATGAGGCAGTTGTTGCTGCAGCTTGGCGACCGACCGGAGGTTGAGGTGATACTGCTGACCGGCGGCACGGGCCTGGGCAGCCGCGACCAGACGTTCGAGACGGTTGCCGAGTTGCTGAGCAAGCCCTTGCCCGGCTACGGCGAGCTGTTTCGTATGCTCAGCTACGACCAGATCGGCCCGGCGGCCATGCTCAGCCGCGCCACCGGCGGGCTGATCGGACGCACGGTGGTGTTGACCATGCCCGGCTCGCGCAATGCCGTGCGGCTGGCCATGGAGAAGATCATTTTGCCGGAGCTTGGCCACTTGGTGCGCGAAGCCAGGCGATGAAATGTCGGGGGAATGCCCAAGAGGGAGAATTATCATGTCGAAGCTTCGTGTTGCGAACGCCGCTCCGGACCTCACCCTGCTTGACCACACAGGCCGCTTGATCCGGTTGGGCGAGATCTGGGCCAGGCAGCCGGTGGTGCTGCTGTTTCTGCGGCATCTGGGTTGACCGTGCATGCGCGGGCACGTGGTCGACGTGCATCGAGAATACCCTCGCCTGAAACAGGCCGGCGGCGAGTTGCTGCTGGTTACCATGGGCACGCCCCAACAGGCAGCCATGTTTCGCGACAAGTTCCAGTTCGAGGCGACTTTTCTGGCCGACGCCCAGCGCCAGGCGTATCGGGCTTTCGGCCTGGAACGGGGGACCATGGGGCAGGTGCTCGGGCCGAGGGTCTGGCTGGGGCTGTTGAAGGGGATGGCTCGCGGGGGCGTGGGCAAACCGATCGGCGACGTCAGGCAAATGCCCGGCGCGTTTGTGGTCGACCGGCAGGGAATCGTCCGCTACACGCACTACCCGTCGCACCAGGCCGAGGCCCCTTCCTACCAGGAAATCGTCGCCCTGTTGGAGTCGCTCGACTGAGGCCGCGTGGCTGGTTTCTGATGACACCCGGTATTCTGTTAGATCACGCCCGGATGGCGATTTGCCAGACGTAGCGCGACCGTTGCTCGGCGGTGATCTCGACGTCGAGGAAGCGGCGCACCACGTCGATGTTCGTGCGCAAATGCGACGACGGGGCCAGCGTGGTGAAAGTGCCGCCGCCGGCCAGCGTCATGGGAATCAACAATTGATCGGCGAGGTGCTCGGCGACGGCCGCCTCGGCCCCCAGGTATTGCTTGGCCTCGCGAACGGCCCCGTCGGCGACCCGTTCGGCCGGAACCCCTTTCTTGCCGAAGCCGGTGAAGACCTCGGTGAGGCGCTCACTCTGGACTTCGATCATCAGGCAGTTCCCGGGCCCCGCGGCGTCGACGGTCTCGACGCTCACGCATTCGTCGCCCAGCGACATCCGCTTGCGGATCACGTCGATTTCGCGCTGGGCGATGTGCGCCGGGAGCCGGGAGACCACGGCCCTGGCCGTGCAGCGGACGAGTCGGCCGCGCTCGGGCAGATCGACGCGGCGGAGCGTTGGCACGGGCACGACGCCGACGCGGAACAGCCCGCCGCCGGCCGGATAGAAGCCGGGCCGCTGTAGCGAGGCTTCGATGTCCGGCCCCATGCGGCGGACGATCGGCAAGAACGTCTCTTGCAGAAAATCGAAGGGCGGCGCCCAGGGATTGTGGGTGCCGCCTTCGAGCGTCAGTTGCGACGGGCCCGCGGCGGTCATCAGCGCGGGCAGGACCGTCTGTAGCACCAGCGTGGCACTGCCGGCCGTGCCGACGGCGAACTGGTACTCGCCCGGCCGAACGTTGCCGGGAACGAACCTCAGGCGCTGGGACCCCTTGGCCGCCCCCTCGACGTTGGCCTGCCCGATTTCCGCGGCCGCGCGTACGGCCGTCAGATGCTGTTGCTGCAAGCCCGGCCGGGAGCGGCGCGCGCGGATGTTCTCAATCTGAAACGGCCGGCCGGTGGCCAGCGACAGCGTCAGCGCGCTGCGGAGCACCTGCCCGCCGCCTTCGCCCGCGGAACCGTCCAGCGTGATAGTGTCGATCACGAAAGGGCCTTTCAAGAACGGTGCAAGGTGGCGCGGTATGCGATGTAGGGTGGGTCGAGGAACGAGCCCCACCTTGAGCGTGACGTGAAGCCGAGAGCGTCTATGGCGGATCTCATTCCTGGACCGATCCTACAAATCTATGAATTCCGCTGAAATCCGGCAATCCTGCCCAGCGCGGTGCTGCACAAACGGGCCGTTCTCCACTCGGGCAAGGGCCGCCGTGCCGGTTGTGTCTTTCCGGCCGGCCGCGTGCTATAATGGCCCGACGCTCGATGAAGCCCCGGTCTGGATGTCCCGCCCGGACACCACCCGCCAACCAGCATGCCGACTCCGGGAAGCCGTCCCCTTACGAAGGAACAAGCCCCATGAAACACGTGCTCGCCTTGACTGCCGCGTCGTTGCTGTCGCTCGTTGCGTCGATTTCTGCCCGGGAAGCGGCCGCGGCGGATGATTGGATTGTGCTGTTCGACGGAGAGAGCCTCTCGGGATGGCAGGCCGCCGAGCACCCCGAGTCGTTTTCGGTCCGCGACGGCGCGATCGTCTGCAACGGCCCGCGGGCCCACCTGTTCTACCGTGGCGAGGTCGCGGACGCCGATTTTCGCAACTTCGAGCTGAAGGCGACGATCAAGACGGCGCCCGGGGCCGACTCGGGCCTCTTCTTCCACACGGCGTTCCAACGGCGCGGCGTCCCCCGCAAGGGATACGAGATCCAGATTGACAACACCTTCCCCGGCTCGGGCGAGCGCGACCGGTTCAGCAAGACCGGCAGCCTCGACGGAGTGCGCAACCAGTACAAGAGCCTCGTCGCCGACAACGAGTGGTTTACGGTACACGTGGTGGTCACCGGCAAGCGGATCCGCGTCCTTGTCAACGACGTGACGGTGGTCGACTACACCGAGCCCGCCGAGCCGGTGCGGGATCGGCGGCGCCAAGAGCGGTTGCTGTCGCGGGGAACCTTCGCCCTGCAATGCCACGATCCGCAAGGCACGGTTTATTTCAAGGACGTGATGGTGAGGCCTTTGCCGGACGACCTCGATGCCCCGCCGCTGCCGCAGTCGGCAGTGGATCCGACCTACGCGGAGATCCTCAACCTGCATCAGGGCAACTTCCCGCTGGTCGATTTCCACGTGCACCTGAAGGGCGGCCTGACGTTGGAGGAAGCCTTGGCCAACTCCCGCAAGACGGGGATCAACTACGGGATCGCCCCCAACTGCGGTCTGGGCTTCCCGATCACCGACGACGAGGGCGTCGCCGAGTTTCTCGCAGGCATGCAGGGCCAGCCGGCCTTCGTGGGCATGCAGGCCGAGGGACGCGAATGGGTCAACCTCTTCTCCAAGGAGGCCATTGAGAAGTTCGACTACGTCTTTACCGACGCCATGACCTTCACCGACGATCGCGGCAAGCGGACCCGCCTGTGGATCAAGGAAGAGGTGCAGATCGACGACAAGCAGGCGTTTATGGAAATGTACGTCGACCGGATCCTCTCCGTGCTGAACAACGAGCCGATCGACATTTACGTCAACCCCACGTTCCTGCCGGAGTGCATCGCCGGAGAGTACGACGCGCTCTGGACCGAGCAGCGGATGCAGAAGGTAATCGACGCGGCGGTGCGCAACGGCGTGGCCATCGAAATCAACGCCCGGTATCGTCTGCCCAGCCCCGCGTTTATCAAGCGGGCCAAGCAGGCGGGCGTGAAGTTCTCGTTCGGCACCAACAACGGTGGCCGGGATCTCGACCGGCTGGAATACGGTCTGGAGATGATCGAGCGGTGCGGCCTGACTCCCCGCGACATGTTCATGCCGAGGCAGTGCGAGCTGAAGGAATAGCGATGTCCCAACCAGTCAACCGGCGTCAATTCGTCAAATCGGCGGCCTGTGCAACGGCCGCCCTGGCGCCCGCCATTCGCGCCTCCGGCGGGCAACCGGCAGGGAACCGCGTGCGCGTGGGGTTGATCGGCTGCGGCGGCAGGGGGCGGCAACTGCTGCAGGTGCTTCGGGAGTATCCCGACGTGGACGTTGCGGCGATCTCCGACGTCATCGAGCCGCGCATGCAGGAGGCGGCAAAACTGCTCGCCGAAGGGCCCCGGCCCCAGAAGCCGGAGCAAGTCGTGATCCACCAGCGCATCCTCGATCGCCGCGACGTCGACGCAGTCGTCATCGCCACCACGCAACATTGGCACGGGCTGCCTTTCATTCAGGCGGCCCAGGCGGGCAAGCACGTCTACGTCGAAAAGCCCCTTTCCCTTACGGTGGCCGAAGGGCGCGCGATGGTCGAAGCCGCGAACAAGACAGGCGTCATCGCCATGATGGGCACCCAGCAGCGAAACTACGTGCACTACCCCAAAGCCCTGGAGATCCTCCGCTCGGGCCGCCTCGGCAAGATCGCCCTGGTCGAATGCTGGAACTACCACAACACGCGGAACCGGGTCGGCCGGGCCGCCGACTCCGAGCCGCCGCCCGGCTACCATTGGGATCGCTGGCTGGGCCCGGCCCCCAAGGTGCCCTTCAACACGTCGCGGTTGAACAACTCCTGGTGGTTCGATTATGCGGGCGGAATGATGACCAATTGGGCCATCCACCATATCGACATTATTCTTTGGGCGATGGGCGCGAGCGTGCCGACCAGCGTGGCTTGCCCCGGCGGGAAGTTCGTCGTCGACGACCTGGCCGACACGCCCGACACCATGGAGGCCTCCTGGCAGTTCCCGGACTTCGTTATGCAGTATTGCTATCGGGGCTTCAACAACTTCCACGTCGTGCAGAGCCGCCCCCAACACCACGGCATCTGCTTCCACGGAAACAAGGCCACCATGGTGCTGGACCGCAGCGGGTTTGAGATCTGGGAAGACTCCGATCCGAACAAGTCGGTCGAGAAAGCCGACAACCCGCGTTATTGGGGCGACGGCAAGCCAGGCAATGAAGTGGACGGGCCGTGGCAGCGGCTGTTTGTCGATTGCGTGAAGCAGCAGAAGAAACCGCCGCTGAGCCTGGAAGAGAGCCATCGGGCGACGGTCTGTTGCCACCTGGCCAATATCGCCTACCGCGTTGGCCGGCAGATCCGCTGGGACGGCCCGACCGAGACCATCCCCGGTGACCGCAAGGCGGCCCAACTGCTGGCCCGGCCGAGAAGAAAACCCTACGAGCTGCCCGAGGTGTGAGTCAGGTATTGTGATGCATCGAAAGGCCGTGCAGACATGAGATCATCCCGACCTGTCAAACATGCCCGATACTGTTTCTGCGTGCTGGCCGTGCTGCTTGCCGGCGTCGGCAAAGCCGTGGCCGCGGAAAGCGCGGCCCACCCCGACGCAGCGCCGTCGCCGGTCAAGGTCTGGGAAGAGCCGCTGGAGATCGCCACCTACGAGATCGGACCGGCCGACCCCAATCCCATGTTCTATCTCCACGAGTCGTATCAGGGGGCGCAAAAACGCATCTACCCGTATCCCCTGCAGGACCACCTGCTGCACGTCCGCCGGTCGAAGACCTATCGCGCGTTGTACCTCGAAAACGAATACGTCAAGCTGTCGGTGCTGCCGGAGCTGGGCGGGCGGCTGTTCTCCGCGGTCGATAAGACCAACGGTTACGACTTCTTCTATCGCCAGCACGTGATCAAGCCCGCGCTGATCGGCATGCTGGGAGCTTGGATCTCCGGCGGGATCGAGTGGTGTGCCTTCCACCACCACCGCAACACGACCTTCATGCCTGTCGACCATGCCCTGGTCGAGAACCCCGACGGCAGCAAGACCATCTGGATCGGCGAGATCGAGCGGCGGCACCGCATGAAGTGGCTGATCGGGCTGACGCTTCGGCCGGGCAAGTCGTACATCGAGACGACGGTCAAGCTCGTCAACCGCACGCCCATGCCCCACTCGATCCTCTACTGGGCCAACGTGGCCGTGCACGTCAACGACGACTACCAGGTGATCTTCCCGCCGAGCGTGCAGGTGGCCACCTACCACTCCAAGATCGACTTCACCCGCTGGCCGATCGCCGACGGCCGCTACCGGGGCTACGACTACCACGGCGTGGACGTGAGCTGGTGGAAGAACTCGCCCGTCTCCAATTCCTTCTTCGCCTGGCACCTGCCCGAGGATTTCATGGGCGGATACGACCACGGCAAGCAGGCCGGCGTGGTCCACGTGGCTAATCACCACGTGGTCTGCGGGGCCAAGCTCTGGGAGTGGGGCACCGGCTCGTACGGCCGCGCCTGGGACCAGATCCTCACCGACGAGGACGGCCCCTATGCCGAGTTGATGGTCGGCGCCTGGTCCGACAACCAGCCCGACTACAGTTGGATCAAACCGCACGAGGTCAAGACGTTCAAACAATACTGGTATCCGGTCCGGGCGATCGGCGGCTTCAAGAACGCCAATCTCCACGGCGCCGTGAACCTGGAACTGAAGCCGAACGGCACGGCCCTGCTCGGTCTGCACACGACATCGAGGCACGTCGGCGCCGAAGCGACGGTCGAGTTGCGCGGGCAGCCCGTCTTCCAGCAGACGATCGAGATCGCCCCGGAGAAGCCCTTCCGCACGGAAGTCGCCCTGGCGCCCGACACGAAGACCACTGATCTTCGTGTCGCGCTGATTTCGGCCGACGGGCGGGAACTGATCGCCTATCAGTCCGTCGAGCAGAAGCCGGTCGAGAAGCTGCCCGAGCCGGTCCAGGCCCCGCCCAAGCCGCAGGACGTCAAGACCATCGAAGAGCTTTACCTGACGGGCCTTCGCGTGCAGCAGATTCACAACCCGCGAGTTGACCCGGTCGACTATTTCCAAGAGGCCCTCCGGCGCGACCCGGGCGACTCCCGCACCAACACGATCATGGGCGTCCACTACAACCAGCGGGGCCTGTACGACGAGGCCGAGACGCATCTTCGCAAGGCGATCGAGCGGATCTCGGCCGAGTACACCCGACCGGCAGACACGGAAGCCTACTACCAACTGGGGCTGGCTCTACGGGCGCGGGGGAATTCCGAGCAGGCGTACGACTGCTTCTATCGGGCAACCTGGGATTACGCGCTGCATGCGGCGGCCCACTACCAATTGGCCGAGCTCGACTGCTGCAACGGAGGTTTCGCCACGGCGTTGAAGCACGTCAACCGTTGCCTGGCCACCAACGCACCCGACACCAGGGCCCGAAACCTCAGGACGGCCATCCTGCGAAGGCTGGGCCGCCTACGGGAAGCGGAGGCCGCGACCCGGGCGATGCTCGCCGGCGACCCGCTCGACTTCCTGGCCCGGAACGAGCTGTCTCTGGTGCAGGCCGCCCGGGGAGACGGCTCGGCCGCCGAAGCCACGCGGTCCGAGCTGATGCGACTGATGCGAGACGACGTGCAGTCCTATCTCGAGCTGGCCGCCGACTACGTCCACTGCGCCATGTGGGACGAGGCTACCGGCGTCCTACAACGGCCGATCGAGGCGAAGACCTCGCCGGCGGGCACCTTTCCGCTGGTCCACTACTATCTGGGATACGTGCAGCAGCAGGCAGGCAAGACGGACCAGGCCGCCGAGCACTATCGCCGGGCGTCGCAAATGCCCAGCGACTTCTGCTTCCCGTTCCGGCTGGAGACGATCGACGTGCTCCGGGCCGCCATCAAGGCCAATCCCGTCGACGCCCGCGCGTATTACTACCTGGGCAATCTGCTCTACGAGATTCAGCCGGACAGTGCGATCGCGTGCTGGGAGTGTTCCCGGTCTCTCGACGACGGGCTGGCCCTTGTCCATCGCAACCTGGGCTGGGCCAGCTATCACGCCAAGAATGATGTTGCCGCGGCAATCGACTCCTATGAAAGGGCCGTCGCCTGCAACCGGCTCGATCCGCGGCTGTTCTACGAGTTGGACGTCCTTTACGAGCTGGGCAACGTGACGCCCGAACGACGGCTGGCGGCGCTGGAGGAGAATCATGACGTGCTAGCCCGGCGCGACGACAGCCTCGTCCGCGAGATCACGGTGTCGGTGGCGGCCGGGAAATACGCCCAGGCGATCGACTACCTCGAGAACCATACCTTCCACGCCCGCGAGGGCGGCGGAGAAATCCACGACGTCTACGTCGACGCGCATCTGCTCGAAGGTCTCCGCTGCATGCACGCCAGGCAGTTTGCCCAGGCCCTCGACTATTTCCGGAAAGCCTCCGAGTATCCCGAAAACCTCGCCGTGGGAAGGCCCAAGAACGACCCGCGGGCGGCGCAAGTGGCTTATCATATCGCCACGGCGCACGAGGCGATGGATGAAACGGAGCCAGCCCGAACACTCTACCGCCAAGTGGCGGACCAGCCAGACACGCAGGACTGGCCGCAGGCCCGGTTCTATCAGGCACTGTGCCGCCGCAAGCTCGGCGAGCCACGGGAGGCGGAGAAGGCGTTTCGCCGGTTGATCGAACAGGGACAGAAAGCCCTGGCCGAGGGCGAGTCGGCCGACTTCTTTGCCAAGTTCGGCCAGCAGTCCACCAGACAAGCCCGGGAGGCCTCGGCCCACTTCACCTCGGGGCTGGGACTGCTGGGCATGGGGCAAACCGACAAGGCCAAACAGGAGTTCGAGCAGGCCGTCAAGCTCAACCGCAGCCACGTTTGGGCGAAGCACCAGCTCGCGGCGTTGCAGTAAGGAGCTGCCACGAAACGTAACACCTCGGCCAAACGGCGGCTGAGGCAACTTGTAGCTGACTTCGCAAGAATTCAGACATTGCATACTGGAACGTCCCCCAACACAGGAGAATGCCATGACCATCAGTCACTTGGCGAAGACACTGGCGTTTGTTTCGATCCTTGCCGTTTGTTGCGCGGCCGCCGCAGCCGAGAACGGCTGGGGCTCGCTGTTCGACGGCAAGAGCCTCGACGGCTGGCAACAGCACAATGGAAAGGCCAAGTACGAGGTCAAGGACGGCACGATTCTCGGCACGTCCGTGCCCAACAGCCCGAACTCCTTCCTCTGCACCAAGAAAGACTACGGCGATTTCGAACTGCAGTTCGAGGTGATGGTCGATGCGGAGCTGAATTCCGGCGTGCAAATCCGCAGCCACAGCAAGAAGGACTACCAAAACGGCCGCGTCCACGGCTACCAGGTGGAGATTGCTGTGAGCGGCTTCTCCGGTGGCATCTACGACGAGGCGCGGCGGGGCAAGTTCCTCAACCCCGAAGGCCAGCAAGAAAAGGCCCGCGGGCTGCTGAAGAAGGACGCCTGGAACTCCTATCGCGTCGTTTGCCGCGGCGACCACATCCAGACGTGGGTCAACGGCGTGCAGGTGACCGACCTGAAGGACGACATGACGGCCAGCGGGTTCATCGGCCTGCAGGTCCACGGCGTCGGAAACCGCACCGATCCGTTGCGGGCGCAATGGCGGAACATCCGCCTGCGCGAGCTGAAGCCGTAGACCTCAACGGGGAACGAGTTTGGCATTCTGACGGGCAGAGAACCGTAGAGAGGAGACCTGCAACATGTCCTTCACCTTCGCGCGCATTCCCGCGGTGGTCGCGACCCTGGTCGTCACGGCCGCACTCTCGGTCGCCGCCGCGCTCTCAGCCGTCGCCATGGCCGGCGACCCACAGCCGCTAGCCCCCAAGCCGGGACCGGCCCGGCCGCGGCTGGGCATGAACCTCAACGGCCCGGCCGACTGGAACAGCGAGCTGCCGTTTGTCGACGTCTTTCGCCTCTCGCGCCCCTGGATCAGCCAGCGGGAGGGGCAGCCGTGGGGCAAGGGGCCCGAGCTGGAACTGGACGTGCACGGTTGGGTCAAGCGACTGGAGCCGGGCTGCTTCGCGGAAACGCCGCTGTGCACGATCGAGCCGGGCCACTATCCGGGCGGCCGCTACACCGTGCTCTACGACGGTCGAGGCGAGCTGGATTTCTCGGGCGCCGCCACGGAAGTCTCCGGCCGGCCCGGTCGGATCGTGATCGAGGTCGATCCCTCCCGGGGCGGCTTCTTTCTGCAGTTGAAGGCGACCGACCCGGAGGACTACGTCCGCAACATCCGCGTGATCATGCCCGGGTTCGAGCAGACCTATCGCGACAACCCGTTCCACCCCGTGTTCTTCCAGCGGTGGCAAGGCGTGGCCTGTTTGCGGTTCATGGACTGGATGCACACCAACGGCTCGAAGATCCGCGCCTGGTCCGATCGGCCCAAGCCCGACGACGCCACGTTCTGTCAGAAGGGCGTGGCGCCCGAGGTAATGATCGACCTGTGCAACCGCCTGGAGACCGACGCCTGGTTTTGCATGCCGCACTTGGCCGACGACGAGTACGTTCGCCGCCTTGCCGAGCTGGTCTGCCGCGAGCTGGATCCCAAGCGGAAGGTCTACATCGAATACTCCAACGAGGTCTGGAACACGATGTTTCCGCAAACCCGCTATAGCTGGGACCGGGCGAAGCGGTTGGGCATCGGCTCGTCGGAGCGCCCCTGGGAAGGCGGCGGCAAGTTCTACGCCCGGCGGTCGGTCGAGATCTTCAAGATCTGGGAAGAGGCGTTCGGCGGGTGCCAGCGGCTGGTGCGCGTGCTGGCGTGGCAGTCGGGCAATACCTGGTGGATGGAGCAGATCGTGCTGCCCTACGAGGATGCCTACCGGCACGCCGACGCCCTGGCCATCGCCCCGTATGTCTCGATGAACGTGCCGCGGGAGGGCAAGGAGCTGACCTCCGGCGAAGTGGAGAAATGGACGGTCCAACAGGCGCTCGATCACCTGGAGAACGAATCGCTGCCCAGATCGATCCGCGCCATCCGCGCGACCAAGGAGACGGCCGACCGATACGGGCTGAAGCTGATTGCCTACGAGGGCGGCCAGCACATGGTCGGCGTGGCCGGCGGAGAAAACAGCCAGCCCATGACCCGGCTCTTCCACGAGGCCAACGCCCACGCCCGCATGGGAAACATCTACGACGAGTACTATCGCGCGTGGACCGAGGCCGGCGGCGACCTGTTCTGCTATTTCTCCTCGGTCGGCCGGTGGAGCAAGTGGGGAAGCTGGGGCATCATGCAGTATTACGACGACGACCCGGCGAAGTCGCCGAAGCTGACGGCCACCCTGCGCTGGGCCCGCTCGTGCGGCCAGCCGGTGCGCTTGCCCGAGTAGCCGGCTACGGGCGTCTGCGGCGTCTGAAGCGGCCGGCCAGCCCGGCCAACAAGGCGGCCCCCAGCAGCACCAGCGAGTCAGGTTCGGGAACCACGAGGTTTGCCGGATAGAGGCCGGGATTGCCGTCGACCGTGTACAGAAGCATGAGGTCCTTCCATGGATCGACGCCGGAGAATTCCTCGCCGATCACGCCGCCCAACCAGTGCTTGCCGCGAAGCTCGAAGGCCAGGTTGCCGCTGATCAGCGTGTCGGTGTCTTCCCGGAACAACCCCAGGTTCTCCGCCGCCTCGCCAGTGAAGACACCGGCCCGGGAGGTGAGCACGTAGCCGTTGATGGTCACCGCGCCGGCGTCGAGGAGCAGCCCCTCGGGCGTGACGATCAACTGCACAGGTTTCGCGGCGCCCTTGGCGGCGACCGTCTCGGGCGTCGTGTAAGGGCCGGCGCCAAACAGATTCGTTGCCAGGATCGCCGAAATATCGGAACCGTTGACCACTCCGTTGCCATCGAAATCGCCTTCGGACCAGGCGGCCGGCCAGACCTCTTGGGCCTCGAGCTCCTCCCGCGTCTTGCCGAACTTGTTGGCCGCCAGGATCTGCTGGATATCGGTCCCGCAGATGAGGCGATCGCCGTTGGTATCGCCGTCGGCCGCCTGGAACAAATGCACCAGCGTGGCACGGGGCGTATACTCCACGCCCGCTGCGTCCGGGCCGCCGCGGGTCAGGAACACGCCGTGCCCCAGGTGGCCCTGGTCCCAGTTACCTGGTTGGACTTCGCCCGTAAGCGGATCGATCCTGTCAGAAAACCACCGTTCCGGCTGGGCTTGGGGGATGGCATCGAAGCGGCCGTGGATCATGCCGGCGGCCTCCGTGCTGACAAGCGTGCGAACCTGGTCTCCGAACCACTCTCGATCCATTTCGGGACGTGCCGGAGACGGCTGCGGCGGCGCGAGCTTTTCGCGGGCGATCAGATCGAGTCGGCCGCCGAGGGTCGCATCGCCCTGCTCAAGATGGATCCGGTCGTTGATCGGCCCGGTCGGCGGAACGGGATCCCACGGATCGGCAACCTCGTCCAAATCCCATCCGGCCGTCTCCACTTCGTAGGTCGCGGTTGCCGAGAACCGCACGTCGCCCGCAAACGGGACCAGCGCGGTGCCGTTGCCGGGCGAAACCGAGTCCTCAAACACCAATGTTCCCCGGCCGGTGTAGCTGCCGGGGCCGGTCACCGCGCCGGAGAGCGTCAGCGTGTTGCCCCGCTGGACGTTGACCGTTCCGGAGTTTTCCAGCGGGGCCGACATCGCGGCGTCGCCGGGGCCGATTTCCATCGTGCCGCCCGTCCCAATGGCCACCGTCCCGCCGACGTGCAGCGCCGCCTGGTTACCGATGCGGAGGCTACCGGCGCCCTGCGTGCCGACCGACAGACTGCCGCCGACGGTCAGGGTGCAACCGGCGCCGTCGACCGTGATCGAGCCCCCGGAATCGGCCGACACGTCGGACGCGGCCGCCGGCGAGCCGGAGAGGACAATCCGGTGATCGGAGGCGTCGGGCTCGTCGTCAGGGTCCCAGTTCAGCCGGTTGAACCAGTCACTGTCGCCAGCGTCGTTGTCCCAGGTCAAGGTCTTCGGCAGCGCGGCGATCTCCGACCAAAGCGCCCAGGCGGCGTAGGCCTTGCGGTTGGCGTTCAGCGGTTGGCTGTGGGCCGAGGAGCAACTGTACCAATCGTCGCCTTCGGCGTGGCTGCTCTGCCAGTCGGTGGCCCAGTTGCGGTCGCGCGAGCCGTTGTCGTCCGAGTCGTAGTTGCAGGCGTCGTCGACGAGCTTGTCCCCGTAGTAGTTGCCGTCGGGGTCCCAGCTCTCGATGTCGGCGAAGTCGTAGAGAATCTTGTCGTTGGCCATGCAATAGTCGCGAATCTGTTGATTCCTCAGGAACAGATTCCCTGTCGTGCTGCACCCGTTGACGTGCCCGGTCATGTAGACGAAACGGACGTTGGGATAGTCGACCTCCAATTGGCTCATCGTGTTCAGATAAAGGTCGATGTTGGATTCGGTCGTGTCGGCCTGCCCGCACCACGACCAGATGATCACGTTCACGTCGGAGTTGGCGGGGTCGTCCAGGTAAGTGCGGGTGCGCGCTGCCCAGGTGGTTCGGTCGGGATTGCCCAGGTCACCCGGCTGAAAACAGTCGTGCAGATCGAGTGCCCCGTCGCTGCCGCCGTTGTTGTAGGCGAAGAAGTTCTCCGGACAGGAAAGCCCCAGGCCGCCGCCGTTGATGAAGCCCACCAGTCCGCTCATGCCGGTGGTCAGTTGGCTGCCGTGGGACGTGTGGCCGTAGCCGATGTGCAGGTTGTTCTTGGCGCGTTCGATCACTGCCTGAGACAGCGTCGTCAGGTCCGTGCTTTCATGGTCGATGAGGACCGCGGCGGCACGAGTCGCCTTTGCGGTACACACGACCAACACGGAACACAAGGCCACCAAGACGAGAATCGCTGTGCGCAACATGTCGAGCCCTCCCGTTAACCAGAGAAAGAAGGGAGAAGGCTACCGCCGGCTCGGTTTCGCCTCGTTGTTGAGGTGGTCGGCGATCCACTCCTCCAGCTCGTTCCAGTCGACCGGCGGCAAATCGGATCGGTCGGGCCGCAGGGCGGCCGCTTCCCGAATATACACGTGGACGATCTGGTCGGCCGGTTTCTCGGTGTTCCATTGCAGCAGGATGCGGATGCAGCAGCGCAACGAGCCGGGAACGTCCAACTCGTGAAGACACACCATGGCCACATCGAGCCAGCCCAACTGCCGGGCGGCCAGGGCCGGAAACTCAGCGTCCAGATCGGTTGTCGTCGTGAAGATCGCGCTGGCGACGTCTGCTTCCCGGATGTCGTTCTGGCGGATCATCAGCGCCAACAGTTGCCGGGTGGCCCTGAGAATCTCCTCACTGCTGTTGTCGTCAACGGTGGTTGCTCCGCGAACTCCACGGCACGGCATGGTCGTCTCCCTCTCCCGCAAAACAGGTGGTGGGGGTCAGTGCGGTCCCCTGTCTTGCCCTGTCGTGTTAGTCTATCTTCCGGCCGCGGAAAGTTCTAGTGCCCGAGGACCGTACGCGGCGACTTCTGCGTGCCGAGGCACGAACCCTCCTCTGCTTGTAGCCGACGGCCGCCCTACGAACCCCGGGCAGAACCATGGAGCTTCTTTCGGGCGTCTTCCATCCATCGGGCCGCCTCGGCGAGGCAACCGACCGCCTCGGCGTAGGCCTGGTCGGCGGCAGCCGACCAGGCCCGGTTGATCTGCCGTTCGCCCGCGGCGTAGGAGTCCATCAAGCTCGCATAGCCTGCCATGCCCAGCGAAGCGACCAGCGCCGACCGGGCATCGACAAACGTGGCCATGTGGGTTTTTGCCAGGGCGTCGAGCTGCTCGACGATCGCCAGCAGCTGCGTTGCCCGGTCGGGCAACTCGGGCAATTGCTGCCGCAACTGGCCGATCGCCCGCTGCACGGCCTTCAGGATTCGTTGCGGGGAATCGGCCTGGTCGGCGACGGCGGCTCGCCGGGGCCGGTCCGCGCGGCGCGTCAACAATCCGCCGATCAGCAATCCGACCAGCGCCAGAAGGAAGCACCATTTGCCTCGCCACCGCCGGAGGCTGAACTGCTTGACGCGGACGTTCTTCACGCCGGCGGCGCGGAGCTCGCCCAGCAACGGGCCGGTGACTCGTGGCTGGCGGCCGTCCTCGGTATCGACGATCGGCAGCGTGGTTCCGTCGGGCTTCTCGATCAGGCCGGCCGGCGCGGCCAGGGTCAGGCCGAGGAGTTGCTCGTCCGGTTGATCCAACGCGGCGAGGTATCCGGTGGCGGCGGCCAGCACGCCACCGGCCAGCGAGAGCCACACCACGAATTGTCCGAGCGTCTTCATTGAATTCGGCCTCTTGCGAGTCCTAACCATAGCCGAGCACCACGGCGTTGATGATCAACGAGAGCACGGCTTCCCCCACGATCAACCCGGCGCAAAATGGCACGCCCCATTCCTCGGCCCAGGTCTTTCCCTTCACGGCCGAGACACCCATGTGGATCAGGCAACCGACGCCGTACGTGAGGACGTATTCGAAGGGCAGGTACATCGACAGTCCCACCAGCACACCCAGTCCGGCGAACGATCCCAGCCCCAGCAACACTCCGAGCACGGCCCCGCACCCGTAGAGGGCATAGGGTATTTCGCCGCCCTGCACGCCTTCGACCACCGTCTTGAGAGCATCGGCTTGCGGGGCGGGCGTCGGCGTTCCCGGCCCGATGGGGGTTCCCACGCTCTGCACGTTGGCGGCTACGATCAACAGCAGCGTGGCCATCGTGATTACCGGCCCCAAACCGGTGCACGCCAACTCCACGATTTGCTGCCGTTTGGGCTGAGCGCCCACCAGATGTCCGGTCTTCAGGTCCTGCATCATGTCGGCGGCACAACTGATGGCCACGCACATGGCCGCCCCGATCAGCACGGCCCCGGCTACTTCCTGCACGCCGACCAGGAGCATCACCAGCACCACGGTTAGCAGCGCCATGCCGGAAATCGGCGACCAGTCCGTCATACCCGTGCATTGGGCGATGATGATGCCGCCGAACCAGATCCAGACGGCGCCGACCAGAGCGACGATCAGGCTCCGCAGGTGCGGGTTGAGCCCTCCCAGCCAGCCGCCGTCGCTTCCGACGAAGGCATCGGCCGCGACGAAGAGGCCGGCGACCGCCGCTCCCCCGGCCAGCAGCAGAACGCGCAAACCCAGCTCACTGCCCCCCGAAGCATTATCCCGGCGGGCCGCCATCAGACTCTTGAGCGCTTCCCGGATCGAAGGCAGAGAGACCACCAGCCCCATTAGGGCGCCGCCAAGCAGCATGCCGATCCCCAACGGGCGGTTGAACGCCCCGTGGGCATACTCGGGCACTGCGGCGGCGGTAATACTCTCGGGCGTCCAACCCATCGCGAACACGAACGGATTGAGCACGAAATACGCCAGAATACCGCCTGCCAAGACCAACAGACCGGCCCGCCCGGTCACGTAGCCAGCTCCCAGCGACAGCGGCGTAATCGCAAACACGAACAGCACCTGATCGGGGAAATGGAACAGGCGGCCGACGTCGATCGTTTCGTGCGTGAGGATCAGATCAGGCCGACGGTCGCCGTCGCGATCGACCCGCGCCCACGCTTGCCGTTCGCGTTGCACATCGCTCGGATCGTTCGGGTTGGCCAGCCGTGGAGTGGGCATCCGCCAATGGAGATCACCGTAGCCCCAAAGCGGCTCCCGCCGGTCTTCGGCGCCGGCGACAGGCCTCGGTCCGATCTTGATCGCCGGCAACATGACAGGCAGAAAGACCAGCATGGCGACCGCCACCCCCGCCAGCAGCACGAAGGTCTTGGTGACGCCCGCCCCCGGGCTCTTGAGGATCGCCGCCACGGCCGTTCCCGTGGGGAATCGCAGCCGATCAATGTCGATCATCTGTTTGCGCACCGGGATGATGAAGGCGCAACCCAGTACGGCCCCGGCCACGCACGCCAGCGTCATCATCCAGAACAGGCTGTCGTCGGCCCTCAGAGGGTATTTCTTCTGGGCCGGATCGAGCAGCAGCAACACGGGCACGGTGAAGATGATGCCCGAGTTGGGAATGTTGACGGCCGAGGCCACCGTTTGCCCGATATTGGTCTCCAAGATGGTGCCCCGCCGGAGCAGTCCCCGCAGCACGCCAAACCCCAGCACCGCGGCGATGGCCGAGCCGCCAATGGTGAAGCCGATCTTCAAGCCGGCGTAGGCGATCGAAGCGTTCATGATCGAGCCGACGACCAAGCCGAACACAATCGCGGCCACCGTCGACTCGCGGTACCGGGCCTCACGCGGCGCGAGCTCGGACGGCAAGAGAGGGTTTTCCAGCGACATCAACTCGATCCTCGTGCGGGCCGTGCCATGGTGAACGACTGCCGCTGAATTTGCAAGAGGAGTTTCGCGGGCAGCCGTGTCGTCGAGCGAGCAAGCCGGCGGGCTGCTTTTCGCGTTCGACGTGCTACAAGCTGTGCAACTGCTACAGGCCTACCACATTTACTTCGTCACCGTGCCTGTTGCACGAGCTATCTTTTATAGTGAGCGCTTGGGGCCGGACTTCGGGGGCCAAGGTACCCCGTAAGCCGGATGGGCACATACGGGGGCAGGCTGCGTGGACGCTGCCCTCGAAACTTCACGGCACGAAGACTTCTGGAACGATGGTCACGCCGCCTCTGTGCATCTTGCTGGTCGAAGACGATCCGGCCCACGCCGGCCTGATCCAGCGCGCGTTCACGTCGCGCGGTGACCGGGTCCGATTGACGGTGGCCGGCACGCTCGAAGAAGCACGTGCGTGCGTGCGGCAGTCTCCGCCCGACTTGTTGATTGTCGACCTGCGCCTGCCCGATGGCAGGGGCACCGAGTTGCTGTCGGGAGTCGACGCCCCTTCCTTTCCGAGCGTGGTGATGACCAGTTTCGGCAACGAGGAAGCCGCCGTCGAAGCGATCAAGGCCGGGGCGATGGACTATGTGGTCAAGTCGGCGACGACCATGGCCGAGATGCCTCGGATCGCCGAGCGCGTGCTGCGCGAGTGGCAATACGTTGTCCAGCGCGGCAGGGCCGAAAAGGAATTGCGGCAGAGCAAGGATCGGCTCGACCTCGCGCTGCAGAGCGCGAACCTGGGATTCTGGGACTGGAACGTGCAGACCGGAGAGCACTTCGTCAGCCGGCGCTGGGCGGAAGTGTTGGGATATCGGCTCGACGAGGTGGAAGAAAACTTTCGTTTCTTTGAAGAGCACATCCACCCGGACGATGCCCAGCGGACGATCGAGGCCCTCCATGCGCAGCTGGAGCACGGCACGCCGTACCGTCCCGAATTCCGCATGAGGACCAAGACGGGCGATTGGGTGTGGATTCAGTGCATGGGCAAGGTGGTCGAACGCGACCCCGACGGCAGGCCCTTGCGAATGATCGGGGTCCACCAGGATATCACGGAACGCAAGCTGACCGAGATCGCCCTGACCAGGGCCCGGCTCGACGCTGAAGCCGCCAACCGGGCCAAGGGCGAGTTCCTGGCCAACATGAGCCACGAAATCCGCACCCCCATGACCGCCATTTTGGGACACCTCGACTTGCTCAACGAGAGCTGTCCCCGGCAGTGCCCCATCAGCCAGGGCGAGATGGATGACCACTTCCAGGCCATCTCTCAGCACGCCGACCATCTGCTCCAAATCCTTGGCAACATCCTCGACCTGTCCATGATCGAGGCGGGCGGGCTCAGGACCGAATCGACGCCGTGCTCCCCCTGCGGAATCCTGGCCGAAGTCGTCTCGTTGATGAGGGTCCGGGCCGTCGACAAGCGGCTGGACTTGAAGGTCGAGCACGACGGGCCGATCCCTGAGACCATCCACACCGACCCGGCCCGGCTGCGCCAGATTCTGATCAACCTCATTGGCAACGCCATCAAGTTCACCGAACTCGGCGGTGTGCGGGTGGTGGTTCGCCTGCTGGCAGACCGGCAGGACCAGCCGCAACTGCAGATCGAAGTGATCGATACCGGCATCGGAATCGCCGAAGAACAGATGGCCCGGCTCTTCTCGCCGTTCTATCAGGCCGATACGTCAAGCACCCGGGAATTCGGGGGCACGGGGCTGGGGCTAGCCACCAGCAAGCGGCTGGCCGAAATGCTCGGCGGCGATATTCACGCCCGCAGCACTCTCGGCGAAGGCAGCAGCTTTACGCTGACGATCGTCACCGGGCCGCTCGAGGGAGTCAGCCTGCTCGAGCACCCGTCGGAAGCCCCTTACGGCACCAGGCCGACGGAGGCCGAGAACGCCGTGCAGCAGGTCGCCCTGGACTGCCGGCTCTTGCTGGCTGAAGACGGCCCCGACAATCAACGGCTGATCTCGCTCGTGCTGCGCAAGGCGGGAGCCGAGGTCACGCTGGCCGACAACGGCCAGGCGGCCGTGGATCTTGCCCTGGCCGCCCAGAGAGACGGCAAGTCGTTCGACATCGTCCTGATGGACATGCAGATGCCGATTCTCGACGGCTACGACGCCACCCGGCGGCTGCGTGCGGAAGGGCTGACTCAGCCAATCGTCGCACTCACGGCCCACGCGATGGCCGAAGACCGGCAGATATGCCTCGAAGCCGGGTGCGACGACTATATGGCCAAACCGATTCACCGCGGGGCACTGTTGGCGATCGTCGCCAAGTACGCGTCGAGACAACCGCAGCGCGAAAGGTAACGCGATGAGCACGAAAGTCCTGATTGCCGACGACGACAAGTCCATGCGGCAGCTAATCGTACGGCTACTGGAGGTCGTGGGAGTGACCGACGTCGTCGAAGCATGTGACGGCGAAGAGGCCCTCAAATGCTTCGCCCAGGACCGCTACGATCTGGCCGTCGTCGATTGGGAAATGCCGGCAAGGACCGGCGTGCAGGTCACCCGGGCAATCCGCAAGACGGGTTCCCAAATCCCCATCCTGATGATCACCGTTCGGACCGAGAGAGATAACGTGTTGGAGGCGATCCAGGCCGGCGTCTCCGACTACGTGGTCAAACCGTTCGACGCCCAAGTGCTCCGCGAGAAGCTGCAGAGGTTCTGTCAACACGTCGACGTGCTCAAACAGTACAAACAGAGCACCGGGGCGATCATGAAGGTCGAGTACATCAACCCGTTCATCACCTCGGTCATCTCCGTGTTCGATACCATGCTAAGCACCGAGCTGGTTCGGGGGCAACCGTTCTCCAAAGGCAGTCACACGCCGGAGCACGACATCAGCGGCATGATCGGCCTGTCGGGAAAGGCCAAGGGAACCGTCGTGCTCAGTCTGAGCCGAGCCACGGCGCTGTCCGCCACCGAGGTCCTGCTCGGCCAGCGGCCCCTGGCGATCGACGAGGACGTCGTAGACGCGGTCGGTGAACTGGCCAACATGATTGCCGGCGGCGCCAAGGCACAGCTCGAGCAGTTGGCACTGCGCGTGAGCCTTCCCACGGTGATTACGGGAAAGAACCTCTCGGTCGACTTCCCCTCCAGTGTCTCGCCCGTCTGCATCCCGTTCGATTGCCCTCTGGGCGACGTGACGGTCGAAGTCGGATTGGTCGATCAACCGGCCTCCGTACCCGCAGCCGTCTGAGCAGTGCGCCCGCGGCCGTCTGAACAGTGCGCTCGCGGCCATCCGAGCCGTGCGCAGTCCGTGTCCTACGGGGCGCCCTTTTCGGCCATCTCGGGCTCGACCTCTAGCCAGCGCAGCCCCAGGTCAATCCCTTGTCGATCCCCGGTTCGGCGACAGTGGACGGCGATTGTATTGCGCCCCACGGCGAACAGACCGACCTCGTTCTTCGACAGGGGACGGTGTTGATAGTCGGGTGAACCACCCGTCGCTTGCAGAAGGAGTCGGCCGTTGACGTAAACCTCGCTGTCGCCTTCGTGGCCGTATCGCAGCAGCATTGCCAGCGGCGGGGAGGCGAGTTGCACCTCGGTGCGAAGCCAGAGGTCGCGTGTTTTCCAGGCCGTGCGAACGTAGAGCCACGGCGGCGCGTCGTGGCCAAAGCCGCCCGTGCCGGTCTCCCAACTCGAATCGTCGAACGCCGGGGTGGTCCAATCGGCTGCCGGTTTCTCGGTCGTCAAGCGCCAGTCGTGCCCGCCGTTGTCGCCCGTCTCCACCCCGTTGACCGTTCGGCTCCGGTCCAAAAGCCGAGCGACGGTCACCTTGTCATCGGAGGTCCAACCGACCGGCTGCGAGAGGTCCCGCGCCGTCTGGATAATGATCGTCGGATCGATCGGGTAGCGTCCCAATTGCCGGCCGTAAAGCGACAGTCCGCAGCCTTCGCTCGCCGTGCTGAACACCAGGGAAATGGTCGACTCGCCGAGCAACGCCTCGCGCAGCGTGACGTACTTCGTCAGATCGGCCTTCCTGCGGACCAGGTAGCCGTAGCTGCCGCCGTGGTAGAGCGCCTGGTGAGACAACACACCCCGGGCATCGGCCGGATCGTCGGGCAACTCGAATTCCCAAAGCGTGCGATCCAGCAAGCGGACTTTCACCGTTCCGGGGTGCTTGTGCGATTGGGTCTGCGGGTAGTCGGACAATTGGCGAACCGAGGGCCAATCCAGCCGCTGGGCGTCGGCCTTGGTGGCCAATTCGGCCATCAATACCACCTGGCTGGGAATGGCATGGCGGACGAATGCCGGCAGCTTCAGGCGATACTCCACTTCGCTGGTGCCGACGGCGCAGAATTTCCCCTCCCGATTTAGCCAATCCCACTGCATCTCGTCGGCTCGATACGACGCGAAATCGTCCGGATCGAACCGGATCGCCACCAGTCGGGGAGCGAGCACCTCGACGCGCGGACTGTGCTTCGAAGGTTGCTGGTCAGTCTCCAGGCCGGGAGGCGGCGGACGCACGATCAGGTTGACGAAGTTGGCCGCGATGCGCTCGTCGCGCTCGTCGAGCAACTCGAACGACAACGCCCCGACAAAGGAGCGGCCCGACGGGACGTGAACGTGCAACGGCTTCTGGAACCTCACGCGACAACGCTGCCACGTCACCCGTTCGGTCCGCGGAGGCGTGCTGACCGGCTGCCCGACGTCGTCGACGCCGACGATCTGCCACCGCAGGCTCGGCGCCTCACTCCGGGTGGAAAAATGGCTGACGAACAGAGGCAGCGTGAATTCCTCGCCGAGGGCTGCTTCGATGGCCGGCGGGGCGTCGAAGCCGACGAAGTCCGCGCCCTGCAAATCGGCCAACGTCATATCCGGCACGAAGGCCTCGTAGCCGAAATCCTTCGCCGAACGGTCGTAGTCCACCACGCCGTTGTGCTCCCATTCAACGTCCGTCAGTTCCGTATAGACGTAGCCCGTAATCAACTCGTGCCGCCGCAGTTGCGTGGTCAGGTAGCGAAACCCCCAGGAAACGTCGCGATCGCCGCCTCGGGCCGAAACCGCTCCATACTCCGAGTTGATCAGCGGCTCCGTCCCCTGCTGCCGGCCCGGAACGTAGTTGAACGCCGAACCCGGCCGGGTGGCCGCCACCACCTGTTCGATGTGGTCCCGCGCCCGGGCGTAGTCGTCGAAGTAGAAGTGCCACGAGTTCAGATCGGTCTGCACGTGGTCGTACAGGCAAGGCGAGTTGTCCTCGACCAGCCGGGACGGATCCAACACGTTCTTGGCCTCTTCCCACTGTCTCAGGACCCAACGCTGCGTGTCGCGATCCTCCCGGAAACGGCGGCCGCCAAGACCCCACGATTCGTTGAACAGACACCAGGCGATCACCGACGGATGGTTCCGATCTCGCTCGATCGTCGCCCGCATCGTCTCCTCCCACGCCTGCCTTGCGCGGGGGCTTTGCACAAACGTACACGGCATGTCCTCCATGACCAACAGGCCCAGCCGGTCAGCCCAATACAGCCGTCGCGGCTCCTCCGACTTGACGTGAATCCGCAGGAAATTGAAGCCGGCCCTCTTGGCGATCTCCATGTCGCGACGCATGAACTCGTCGCTGGGCGCCGTGTAAACGCCCTTCGGATTGAACGATTGGTCCAGCGCGCCGCGCAGATAGACCGGCTCGTCGTTCAACAGGATCACCTCGTGCGGAAGGTCGCCGAACGTGCCCCTTGCAATCGTGCGTAGTCCGAAGTACGTGTGGACCGTGTCGACGGCGCCGCCGGCATCCGTCAGCCGAATTGTCAGGTCGTACAGAAACGGGCTTTCGGGCGTCCACAGCTTCGGCGAGTTGACGTCCAGCGAGGCCAACAGCCGGCCCCGGCCGCCTTGCAGATCGAGCGACCCGCGATATTCCTGAACGCTCGACTGCGGCGACGCCATCTCAACCGCCAGCCGGCCGTCGGGGCCCGCCGCCTCCAATTCCGCCCGCAACAGCCATTGCCGACCGCGGAGATACGGCGTCAGACGCAAGGTGTTGAGGTAACAGGCGGGGCGGGCTTCCAGCCAGACGGTCTGCCAGATGCCGCTGGTGGGCGTATACCAGCCGGAGACCTGCTTGCCCAACGGTAGTTCCGGATCGGTCGCATCGAGCGCCCGGACCACGATCGCGGCCTCCCGATCCGGCCCGACGAGCGACGTGACATCGAACGAGAACGGCGTGTATCCCCCCTCATGGTGCCCCGCCTCCCGGCCGTTGACCCACACCCGCGCTTCCCAATCGACCGCACCAAGGCGGAGCCACAGGCGCTTGCCTTCGAACGCCTGCGGGACGCGAACCGTCCGGCGATACCAACCGATCGTCTGCCCAGTCGTGTCGCCAACGCCCGACAGCCTGCTCTGCCATCCAAAAGGCACCGCGATCCGATCCTCGAAACGGCTGGCCGTCTGCCACTGCTCCTCCAGGCCACGATCCTCCGGATCGAAGCGGAACTGCCACACGCCGTTGAGGTTCAGCCACGCTTCGCGACGGAAGTCGGGGCGGGGATGCTCCGGGCGGGGAATCTCGCCGCCGCCGGAAAACCCGGACCAGGCCAACCCGAATACCAGCCCTGCGACCCTGACCATCCTGCCGGCCCATGGGTTTCGCATCATGCCTCACCTCCCCCGGGTTAGGGGCGCCCTCGCCAAGGGCCCGATCTCACCTGTATCTCAGCGGCCAATGCGTCAAAAGGCCGCCACCCGGTCCGACTGCCAGAACCAACCAACTAACTGAACAATACCTCAGGCGGAGGCTGCGGGAGCTATCGGTTGCTGGTCGTCGCCGAATAATCGACGGTTCTGCTTGGCCGCCCGAATTCGGCACAGCCGACACGGCATCCAGACCATACCGCCGCATCCGGGACACCGCTGTGGCGGGTCCGCAGGTGCGACGACAGCGACGCTCGCCCGGTCGACACGGTCGGCATAATTAGGACGTTTCCCCCGGGCAATCACCCCAACCGTACCCCGGCTGACGCCGAGCTGTCGCGCGATCGTTCGTTGGGAGAGGGTCCCTTCGGCTAACAGGCCGCGGATTTTGGCTACAACTACCGCTGCGATCATTGTCTTTCTCCTATCTGGGCCATCGACAAGCTCATGACGAGCGACCCCCAAAATGAGTTACTAATCGTCGGGATCACGCCCCAGAAACCACCGACTTCTGCTGTTTCTTTCTCCGCGACGCGGTGCCTGCCGGAATCCTCCCGTTGGGGCCAAGGGGCGAATTTGACTACCGGACGGTGCCCCTAACCGTAGCAAGAACTGTACATAAATACAACCAGAGTTTTGGCCAGAATATTCCGGTTCCTGCCAAGCCAGATTCCGGATTTCTGGCTGATCTCCCACCCCATCTGGGGCGGGGACGGTAGAATTTCGGCGGAAACAGGACTAGAATGAAGGCTGAGGAGGCCCGATCGTCAGGCCGTTTTTTGGACACTTTTTTGGTGGAGAGACCAGCAGAAAGCATGACACTTCAGCCCTACGGACCCGAGAAGCTGGATCAGTTCGCCCTGCGACTGCTGGATCTGGCGGCCGTCATGCGGGAAGTAGCCCAGACATGCCGGGAGCACGAGATCACGGACCTGAGCCTGCACGACAAGAAAGCCGACGAGTGGTGCGGCCGACTCGATGATTGGGCCCACAAAGCCCGGGCCGACTTGGAGGTGAAGATCCGCCAGGCACGCGCCAAACGCAGGGCCTTGGCGGGGAAAGACGTTTATTGATGTGTGCTATCCGACGGACCCTGCCGTTGCCTTTGTCCAAACGCATCGCGGCAAGTCTGTCGGATACGTTGACACGGGCGTTTCGCCGTGCTGGGCCGTCGCCGCCGCCGAACCTGATGAGCGATCGTCGGGACGGTCGATGACATCGCCAGACACCGAGCAGCGGCTCAGCTCTCTCGCACCCGAACGACAGCCACCATGCCACTCGAACTGACGCAAACCATTATCGTCCTGGCGTTTCTCGCCGTTTGCCTCCTCTCCGGCGAAATCCTGGTTCGACAGCGGAAAGGGAAGCGCGGGATCCCCGGCCGGCGGCGCGGGGCTGGGCTCCACGGCTAGTGCCACGGCCTTATCGCTTGGAACCTACCGCAGCGACTCGCTGCGTTTGGACGCCTCCATCAATAGCTGTTGGCGCTGCCCGGTCGTGAGACTGCGCGCCGCGGCGAGTCGGGCCGTCTCCAGAAGTGCATCCAAGCGAAGGTCCCACAGCCGGATCGTGTTGTCCTGACTGCCGATGGTCTCTCCACTTCCTGTGGCCAGCCAGCGCCCGTCGGGGCTGACCGCCAACGTGTTGATCGGGCTGGCATGTCCCCGCAAGACGATCGCAACGGCCGACGGATCCTCGGCGCTGAGATCCCAGAGCCGCACCGTTTTGTCAAGGCTCCCGGTGATCAGCCAACGGCCATCGGGACTGAACGCGGTTGCCCGAATGCGACCCCTATGGCCCCGCAATACAACGGAATCGGCCGACGGATCTCCGGCAGTCAGATCCCAGAGCCGCGCCGTGTTGTCGAAGCTGCCGGTTGCCAGCCAGCGGCCGTCGGGGCTGATCGCGACCGTCGCCACCCAACCCTGGTGTCCCCGCAGGACGATCGGCTCCGACGACGAATCGATCGTCCGGAGATCCCAGAGGCGGGCCGTGCCGTCGTAGCTGCCGGAACCCAGCCACTGGGAATTCGGGCTGACGGCGAGTGCGTGGATTGGACCTTCGTGGGCCTGGAGCACAATCTGCTCGGCGGCCGGATATCGCGCCGACAGGTTCCACAGCCGAATCGTCTCGTCTTCGCCGGCGGTGGCGACCCAACGGCCGTCGGGGCTGATCACCACGGTGAGGATCGGTTTCTCGTGTCCCCGCAGTACGGTCGGTTCCGCGATCGGCCCGGCCCGGCCGAGGTCCCATAGCCGGGCCGCGTAGTCGGAGATGCCGTGACCACCCCCTGCCGTGACCATTCGGCAGCCGTCGGCACTGATCGCCACAGCGTGGACCGGTCCGCGGTGCCCCTCCAGCACCACGGCGGTCATCGACGGATCGTCGGCCGTCAGGTCCCAGAGAATCACGATCGAGTCGTCCCCGGCCGTAACGAGCCGCTTTCCGTCCGGGCTCACCGCCAGGGCGACGACGCGGTCGCGATGCCGTCGCAAGACGATGGCAGAGGCCTCCGGATCTTCCGCCGAAAGGTCCCAAAGGCGAGCCGTTCCGTCGTTGCTACCACTGATCAGCCAGCAGCCGTCGGGGCTGATTGCCGCCGCCCGCACGGGTCCGCGGTGACCCGCAAGCCCCCGCTGGCCGATCCGTGCCAAGGCGTCGCGCAAGACCTGTTCGGTGGTGCGATTCGGCGCGAGCCCTTCCTGCAATTGGGCCCGGAGCGATTCGCCCGCCAGAAACAGGCTATGATGCGGACGGTTGGTCAGCAGTTGCTGCGAATCGTCGGCCAATTGGCGGGCCAGCACGAGCCGGGCTTCCCGGGCGGCGACGGCCTGCTGCTGTTCGGCCCGACGGCGATCGCGCTCTGCCTTCATCCGATCGGCTTCGGCCCGCTCGAGGCGCTCCTCGGCGGCGCGTCGGGCGGCCGACTCGCGGTCCGCCTGGCGCTGTTTCTCGGCGGCCAGCCGGGCCCTCCCGGCCGCTATCGACTCAGCCTGCTGTTGCCGTTGTTCGGCCCGCCTGCGCTGGAGATCCGTCCGGGTCAACTTGGTCGAAGTGTAGCAGTACCCGGCGAGACTGAAGACGGCCAAGGCAAGAAGCACCACCGCGCTGGTCGCCAGCAGCCCGCACAAATACGGCCGCCGTCGGCACCAACGCCAGGCGCGCTGCCGATCGTTGAGTTGGCGCGGACACAGCGGCTCGCCGGCCAGCCATCGATCCAACTCGTCGGGTCCGGCCGGCGCGGGCTGGTCGCACGCCAGCCGCAACCCACACGACGGGCAGGTCGCGAGGGCCGGCCCCAGCTTGGCCAGCACGCTGAATTCCCGCTGGCAAAGCGGGCAGCGCGCGGCGACGGAGCGCCTCTCCGTGCCCAGCGCCCGGTATTCGCAGCCGGCAGCTCCCGGCAGACCGGTTCCTCTTGCCTCGGGGAACCTCTCCATGCCAACTTGCCCCCGATTGGGACCGTGCCCCGAAGTCCTTGGTTGGACTGACTAGCCCGAAAGCCCGGCAAATCCCTCATCTGCCGCACGGGGCCTACAACCAGAGATCGGTCATCCTCGGGTGGCTCACTCGAAAATCGGCTTCATCCACTACAGCCGACACATCCGGAAGATGCCGGGCAGAGAAAACAACCGGCATGAAGCCGATCACCGTCACCGGTTCGACTTCTCGGCGTCGACCATGGCCAGGATGGCGGCCTGGATGCTTCGCGGCAGCTTGGGCCAGATGCCGATGATCCGCGCCAATTGCGAGTCGATTTCGCGACAGCGCGTGCCTTGCTGGGGAGGGATTACGGGGCCGCTTGTCGGGCCACGTGCCGGCGCGGAGTCGGGGCCCCGCGTCGCCCCGGGAGTGGATCGGCAACTGCCGCCGCTTTGGACAACCATGGCAGCGCCCAGCCTGCGAGCCCCGCAGAGACCACTGCTGCCGGTCGCTTGGTGCAAGCCGTTCCCGCCGACGGCCAATAGCACTTGCGATACCCGCGGCGCGGCGATCGGCATACCGATGTTCGCACGGGCCGAGGCCGGCGGCGACCGCAGGTCCTCCTCGGACGGCTCGGGTCGAAGGCAGAAGAGCCGCTGCCTCGATTCAGCGGGCGGCCGCTCGTCCAGCCGCTCCGTGCAGGCTGCTGGGTCGAGAACACTGGTCGAGCCGTCGGCCGATACCACTCGCCATGGCCTGGTGGCACCCTCGGCGCAACGCTGCTGCCGCCGCGGAGCCTGGGCCTGGGGCGTCTGCATTTGGTGGAAAACCGACTCCACGTCGACCTTTTCCGGGTATGCGGTCATGGGCGTGTTTCTTCCCAATCTTCCCCCCCCGGTCAGCGGACTGCGATCAGGCCGCTTCGGACGACGTCTTGACTTCGGACCACGAACGCTTGTATTGAAGCGCCTCGAGCAGCTCCGTAAGGCTGAGCGTCTTGTTCTCCAACTCCAGTGGGATCTCCATGCCCGGGTCGCAGACCAGGTCGACCGTGCCGTCGTCGCTTACCAGTTCGTCGAACTCGCGCAACAGCCCGTCCTGAACGGCTTGGCGGACCAGATGTCCCCGGGTCGCGGAGACCTCGCTGGCCCGATCACCCAGGCTGTCGGCCGCCCGTTTGGCCAGCGCCGGTAGATACTCGCTGGGGACCTCAATGATCTTGGGAACGTAGACTTTCACTTGCATCATTTGGCTCCTGAAAAGTTGAACCGGTGGCCCTGCGTACGCCCCGCTGGCGGGTCAGTTCGGCCGCGCAGGGCGGCGTGCGGACGCACATACGCAATATCGACAGTCGACCTGTAGCGGTCGCACCGTTTTTCTGAATTTTCGCGAACGACACGAAGGAAACGGCTGGGGCACGTTGATCAAGTCAGCTCGGACCGACAGGTGGGCTGTGGAAGCTCCGGAGTCGCGCCGGCAAGTTGTGCTTGAGCAAGAATGCCTGTTTTCGGTAAAATCTGCGGATTGGTAAAAATAGCTTCAAGCAGGCTGTTTGGCGAATCTGACGGCCGGACAGCCGGCCAATGGGAAAGGACGCCCCAAGATGCGCTCAGCGGTATTGTCTCTGGCGGCCACGTTCTGCGGGGTTCTGCTGACCGCGGGTATTGCCGGCGCGGCCGACGTCATCGCGACGTTCCGCGGCAGTTCCGGCGATTGGAGCAACTCGATCCTCTGGGACTCCGATCCGCTGTTTCCCAACAACGGCAACGGCGGACTCAGCTTCGACGTCGTAATCGGCGGCGGAACGGTCACCTTGGGCAGTGAAGCGAATGTCGAGGCATTCACGCTCGCCAGCGGTACGCTCCGCGGCTCGGGGACGCTCGTGGTCCACGACAACTTCGACTGGACGGGCGGCACGCTGCGCGGTGGCGGCGTCACGCGGGCAGCCGGCGGCATGAGTCTCAACGGTCAGTTAACGTTGGAGGACACCCGCACGTTGGAAAACCTTGCCACGGCCATCTGTGTCGGCGACACGACTGCCCTTCGCAACGACAGCCGAGCCGTGGTCAGCAACCTGGCCGGCGCGGAGTTCGTCTTTGCCGGCGACGCCGACTTCCTGGGCGGAACGCTGAACAACCACGGGACGCTGATCAAGCAGGCCGGGGCCGCGGAACTTCTGACGAGAATCGATGCTACGCTGCACAACACGGGCATCATCGACGTGCAGAGCGGCCGACTCGAACTTGGCGGCGGGGGTACCAACAGCGGCCAGTTCCAGGTGGCCGCCGCGGCGATGCTCGAGCTCTCTGGGGGAACGTACCTGTTCGACACCGAAACGACGATCACCGGCCACGGTGCCTCGTGGCTGGCCGGGGCAACCGTGACCGGTTCCGCCGCGCTGGGCTTCTCGCACATCTTCCTCTGGACCGACGGCACCATGGCCGGCAGCGGCAGCACCAATGTCGACGCCGGCATGATCTTGCAGGGCTATCTGGTGTTGGACGATACCCGCACCCTGAACAATGCCGCCGAGGCCGTCTTCCGCGGCGACGATTCCCTCTTGCACAACGCGCCCGGAACCACGCTGAATAACCTGACCGGCGGCCGCTTCACGTTTGCCGGCGACGCCGACTACAGCGGCGGGACGTTCCGCAACGAAGGCACGCTGCTGAAGCAGAACGGGTACGACGACGGGGTCACTTCGCTGGACGCCTTCCTGGACAATCCGGGAACGGCCGACGTGCAAAGCGGTACGCTGAGCCTCGCCGGCGGCGGCAGCCACCGTGGGGCATTCACGGTGGACGACGGCGCCACGCTCGAATTTGCTGGGGGCACACACACGTTGGAACCGGGCATGACGCTCGGGGGCACCGGGCGGGTCGACTTCCGCAGCGGCACGGTCGACGTGAATCTCGGATTCGACCTCGGCATGGATGCCACCTTCAGCGGGGCGACGGTCCACTTCAACCAACCCCTGGCCACGCCCTCGCCCATGCTGACGATTGTCGGCGGCAGCGTGAACTTCCACGCGCCGGGCGATCTCGTGCTGACAGCCCTCGAACTCCGCGGCGGCCAGCTTTGCAGCCGGGGCACGCTGCGGATCGACGACCGGCTGATGCTCGGCGGCAACGAACCGAAACTGCTGGCGGCCCCCGCCGCCGAGATCGGAAACGCGACCTGGGAAGGCGCCGGGGCCGTGTCTGTCTCTGCCGGAGCCGTGCTGCAGAGCACCGGCACGTTCGACGTTCGGGGCGACGCCACACTGTCTTGCGAGTCGGGCACGGCCGTGTTCAACAACGGCGGCCGGCTGGTCAAGTCGGCCTCGGTCGGCGTGACGCGGTGGCAGGGCGTCGCGCTGGACAATGCGGGCACGGTCGAAGTCGGCAGCGGCACGCTCCAACTGGCCGGCGGCGGCACGCATAGCGGCAGCTTCCTGGGCAACGGCGCCGTCGAGTTCAGCGGCTCGCACCAGTTCCAGGCCGACGCCCGGGTCGTCACGCGAACCGTGAGGTTGGCCGGCGGCAGCAGTCGCTGCGACGGCTACTATCACGTCGAAACCACCAACGTCTCCGGCGGGTCGCACCGTTTCGACATGGTGGCCGACACCAACGCGCTGAACCTCTCTGCCGGGTCGCTTTTGGCCAACGACGTGTTCCTCGTCGGCGGGCCGGTCGTCTGGACGGGCGGGGCCATCGGCGGCAGCGGCGTGCTCCATGCCGGCGGCGGAATCGATCTCGGCGGGTTCCTCGATCTTCACGACTCCGTCAGGCTCGACAATGCCGCAGTCGCCACCTTCCACGGCGACAGCTCCTTCCTCAACAACAGCGCCGAGGCAACGTGGAACAACCTCGCCGGTAGCCAGCTGGTCTTCGACGGCGACGGCGACTTTCAGGCGGGAACGCTCAACAACGCAGGAACGCTCGTGAAGCGGGCCGGCGGAAGCGACGGCGTCAGCCGAATCCTGGCCACCTTCCGCAACTCCGGCTCCGTCGAGGTCCAAAGCGGGACGCTGCGCCTCTTCGGCGACGGCGCCCACAGCGGATCCTTCCGCGGCAACGGGGCAATCGAGCTGACCGGCGGCACGACCCACTTCAACGGCCCTTATGCCCTGGCCGCAACGACCGTCTCCGGGGGGCGCCACCACTTTGGCACCACGGCCGACATCGGCACGCTGGGCTTGATCGCCGGCAATCTCCAGGGCGGCGGAACCGTCCACGTTGCGGCAGCCATGACCTGGTCCGGCGGCTCCATGGGCGGCAACGGCCTCACCCACGCCGGCGGAGGCATGCACCTAAGCGGCACCTTGCGGCTGGAAGACTCGCGAACACTGGAGAACGCGGGCGACGCTACCTTCGACGGCGACGACGGCCACCTGACGATCGCCATTGCGGCCGTATTAAACAACCTCGCCGGCGGATCCCTGACGTTTGCCGGCGACGGCGACCTCCAAGGCGGCACGCTGAACAACCACGCGACGCTGGTCAAACAGGCCGGCGGCGACGACGGCGTGACTCGGCTCGATCGGACCGCGCTAAACAGCGCCGGTGCCGTCGAAGTGCAGGGCGGCACGCTGAGTCTCGGCGGCGGCGGAACTCACCTCGGCGAGTTCACCGGCAGCGGGACCCTCGAATTCTCTGGCGGGATCCACCGCCTTGAGGCCGCCTCCGCCGTCCAGGTCGCTTCGGTGCGGCTCAGCGGAGGGCAGACCGTGATCGAGGGAATGTATCAGGTCGCCGAGACGGCCGTCTCCGGCGGATCGCACGACTTCCATGCGGCCGCCGATACCGGCTCGCTGACCGTCACGTCCGGATTCCTCGTAGGAGAGGGCACGTTGGATGTCGCTGGCCAAACCCAGTGGACCGGCGGGCGCATCGGTGGCGGCCTGGTGATCAACGCCCGAGGCGGCATGTACCTGGCCGGCAATCCCTCTCTGGACGACACGGCTGTGCTCCACAACGCCGGCGATGCGATCGTCGAGGGCAACGATGGCGTGATCCATCTCGATGCAACCTTCAGCAATTCCGGCACGGTCGAAGTGCAGAGCGGGACCTTGCGTCTCGGCGGCGGCTCCAGCAGCGGAGCGTTCCAGGTCGCCGCCGACGCCACGCTTCAACTCGCTGGCGACGCCTACACGTTCGACGGCGGCACGGCCGTCCGCGGCCAGGGCAGCGTCGTCTTCGGCGGCGGCTCGGTCCGCCTGGCGTTGACCGACGAGCTGATTGCGGTCGAAGGCGACGTGTATCTCGACGGCGTGCTGGCCCTGCAAGCGGCCGCCATGCTGGAAACCATCGGCGATCAGTCCCTGACTCTCATCACGACCGGCGGTCCCGGCGGCCTCGTCGGGACCTTCAGCAGCGGGCCGGCCGCGGGCGAACAACTCGGGCTGGGTCTTTTCTTGAGCGATCGAGGCCCCCACGGCCAAGGCGTCACCTACACCAGTCACGCCGTGGAAATCGACGTATTCCAGGCGGCGGCCGGCGACACGAACGGCGATCGCGTGGTCAACGGCCTCGACATCCAGGCGATCCTGGCGGCCAACAAGTTCGGCCTCGACGTCGACACCGACTGGACCGAAGGCGATTTCACCGGCGATCGGCGGTTCAACGGCAGCGACGTCCAGGCCATGTTGGCGGCCAACCTCTTCAGCCAGGGACCCTACGCCCCACCGGCAAACATGGCGACCAACACGCCCATCGGCCGGCCGACCAGCACCGCTGCCGAACCCAACTCCCTGCTGATGCTGCTGGCCGGTGTGCTCGGGGCGTTGGCGGCCGCGGCGCTGTCGGCAAAGGTTCAAAAGAGACGTTCGGCGCGGTAGCGGCCCATTTTCGTCTCCGTACGCCCGACCGAGTGATATCCCGTCGGCCGGCAACATGGTATCTTTACCAGAGACTGGTTCCGGCGGCGGTTCAATCAGGTTCGATCATGGAGAGAGTCGTTACCACCCCTCCCGAGGGTCAATCGCTTCCCGATGGTTCCATGCCCGGCGGCTGGTGGCACGAGTCGGACGACGGGCAGCGGGTCGTCTGCGACGTGTGTCCCCGTGCCTGCTCGTTAAGATCGGGGGACCGCGGGTTCTGTTTCGTTCGGGAAAACCGCGACGGGCAGGTCGTCTCGACCACGTACGGTCGCTCGACCGGCTTCTGCGTCGATCCGATCGAGAAGAAGCCGCTCAACCAGTTCTATCCCGGCACGGCCGTCCTTTCGTTTGGCACGGCCGGCTGCAATCTGGGCTGCAAGTTCTGCCAGAACTGGACGATGTCGCGTTCCCACGATGTCGATGCCGCCTGTGAGCTGGCCGATCCGGAGACGATTGCCACGGCCGCCCGCCAGCTTGGCTGTCGCAGCGTCGCCTTCACCTACAACGATCCGATCATCTGGGCCGAGTACGCGATCGACACGGCCCGGGCGTGCCATCGTCAGGGTGTGAAGACGGTGGCCGTCACCTCCGGCTACATGCAGCCGGCTGCCCGCGAGGCCTTCTACCGGCACATGGACGCCGCCAACGTCGATCTGAAGGCCTTCAGCGAGGAGTTCTATCGCGACTACACGGGCGGACACCTCGAGCCGGTGATCGATACGCTGCGATGGTTGGCCCACCAGTCCGACACATGGGTGGAAATCACCAATCTGGTGATACCCCGGGCGAATGATTCGCCGGAGGAAATCGAGCGGATGTGCCGCTGGATCGTCGAGGAGCTGGGACCCGACGTGCCGTTGCACTTCTCGGCGTTCCATCCCGATTTCAAGCTGACCGACCGACCCCGCACGCCGGTGCAAACGCTGACCGCGGCCCACGAGATTGCCCGACGCGCCGGCTTGCGTTACGTTTACACGGGCAACGTCAGCGACCGCATGCATCAGAGCACGAGCTGCCCCGAGTGCGGTCGGGTGGTCATCGGGCGCGACGGGTACGTGCTGGGGGTGTACGACGTGGTGGCGGGCCGCTGCCGGCATTGCCAGGCCCCGATCGCCGGACGCTTCGACGACGGGCCCGGCCATTGGGGTGGACGGCGGCTGCCGGTGAGGATCGACACCTACGCCCGGCCCAACAATCCGACGCCTCTTGCCAAGGAGAACACCAAGATGGAAAGCCTCTCCAGACCGTCCCCGGTCGGTGCCGGTGCGACCCAGCGGCCCGAGCTGACCGAGCAGCAGGAGTCGTCGATCTTCCAGGCGGCCGGCCGGCGCGTGGCGGCAGCCGTGCATGCGCAGACGCCCGAATCGATGGAATCGTTGCTCGCCGAGATCGCTGAGACGCCCGTCTACGGTGCGTTCGTCAGCCTGAAACGCGGCGGCCAGTTGCGGAGTTGTTGCGGCTTCATGGGCGAGTCGGTCCCGCTATCGGAAGCCCTGGACCGGGCAGCCTTTCGCACGGCCACGGACGATCCCCGTTTTCCGCCCATCTCGGCCAGCGAATTGGCCCACCTCGACATGGAAGTCTGGCTGCTCTGGGGCCTGCAGCTGGTAACCGCCCGCGGCGAAGATCGGGTCCAGGCGGTAACCATCGGCAAGCACGGTCTGCAAATCGCCCGGGGCGCCTCGCGGGGACTGTTGCTGCCGGGCGTGGCGGTCGATCACGATCTCGACGCGAAGGGTTTCCTCAAGCAGGTCTGTCTGAAGGCCGGCTTGCCGCCCGACGCCTGGCGAGAGGACGACACCTCGCTCTGGACGTTCGAGGGCTACGCGGTTCGCGGAAAGCTCGGCACGGTCGCCGGCGAGGAGACACCCCTGGAGGCTGCTGCCTTGAGGCCCACGCCGGACGAGGTGGCCGCGCTGGCCGACTTCTCGCGCCGCAACGTGATCGCCCTGGTCCAGGGGGCCACGCCCAGCTTCTACTTGCCGGGTGGCTACGACGGCGGCATCGCCGGGCTGGCCGTCACCGTTGGCCAGCCGCAGAGCCCCCAACGGATCGAGGTGAGCCGGCTTTCGGTCCGCCCGGAAATCCCATTGCAGACGACGTTGTTCGGCCTGACCGAGGCGGCCGCTCGGGCCCTGCGCGCACGCCACATGCACCCAACCGAGACCGCTTCGCTGCCGTTCGGCCTGACCGTCTTGCGAGACCCGGCTATGCACGGCACGGCGGCCCAGCCGGAGCTTCAAGGCATCGACCCGCGGCGCCGCGCCGTGCTGGTGATCGACGCCTCGCGATCGGCCTGGGTCTTCGATCCGCAGAAGACGCCCCAGGCGCTGTTTGACGAAGCGCTGCAACGCGGCGGCTTCACCGACCCGGCCCGGGCCAGCGTGATCAGCCTGGCGGCGATTTCGACCGATCCGCGGGTGGCGATCGCCCACGTGCCGCGTCCCCAGGCAGGACCGGAGGTTCGCCCGACTGCGGTCGCCGGGGCCTTCTATCCCGCAACTGCGCAACAGATCGACCACGAGCTGGACGCTATGTTGCCAAAGGAAAAACCCCAACCGGAGCCGTGGCCGGCGGTGATGGTGCCCCACGCGGGCTGGCAATACTCGGGCCGGCTGGCGGCCGAGGTGTTCAGCCGTGTGGAGATTCCCGAGCAGGTGATCGTCCTCTGCCCGAAGCACCGCCCCGGTGGCAGCGAGTGGGCCGTGGCCCCGCACGGCACCTGGGACCTGCCGGGCCGCAGCGTGCCCTCCGATCCCGAGTTGGCCCAACGGCTCGCCGGCGCCGTGACCGGCCTGGAGCTCGACGCGGCCGCCCATCGCCAGGAGCACGCCATCGAAGTCCATTTGCCGATCCTGGCCCGGCTGGCGCCCCAAGCCCGCGTGGTGGGCATCACCGTCGGCGGGGGCCAGTTGGCCGGGCTGCGGCGTTTTGCCGAGCAGATGGCCGAGTTGCTCCGCGATCTGCGGCCGCGGCCGCTGCTGGTCATCTCCAGCGACATGAACCACTTCGCCGGCGATCAGGAAACCCGGCGGCTCGACCGCATGGCCCTGGAGGCGATCGAAAGCCTCGACCCGGAGCAGCTCTACGAGACGGTCCGCGACCACGGCATCAGCATGTGCGGCGTGATGCCGGCGGTAATCGTCATGGAAACGCTGCGGCGGCTGGAGGGCCTGAACCGCTGCGAGTCGGTCGGCTACGCCACCAGCGCCGATGCCAGCGGCGACACCAGCCGCGTGGTCGGCTACGCCGGAATGCTGCTCGGATAGCCGGCGTGGCGCGAACGAGGGGGACAGTCCCATTTTCGCTGCGCGAGAATCGCAACAGTCCCCAAGTGTCAGGGCTCGCCGCGAAACTCCACCGCCGCGTCGCGCCCGCCGCTGACCATCAGGCGGTGGATCCGGACATCCGTGAGCCCTGCCTTGGTCTCCGCGGGCAGCCAGACGCGGGCGGCGCGCAGCGGCGCGAGATGGCGAAGGATCGTCGCGTCGTCCACACCGCCGCGGTCGGCCAACGGGCCGGAGCCGAACGGCAGGCGGGCCGGATCGGTCGTGTCGCCCACATTGGCCAGGAACTCGAAGCCTTTGGGGGCGGCCTCCTTGTTGCTGGTGTTGATGTTGCACCCCAGCAGCCCGCCGCGGGCGGGCGGGGTCGCCTTGTTCAGCCAGACCGTCTCCGACGTGGTGCCCGGCTCGTGGACCCAGAACTGGTTGTTCAGCGCCAGCACGCTCGCACGGCTGCCGTCGCCACGGATCTCGAAACGGCAGGTCTGGCGGGTTTCGACGGGCAAGAGCATGCAAGTGGCCAGGGTGAACAACCCGCGGAAATCGTCGGCCGCCACGGTGGGCGATTCGGCCGACGTCGCGTAAGAGAAACGCGTGGCATCGATGCTCAGCGTGCCTTCGCCCCGCAAGTGCAGCCCCGTCAGCGAGTCGGAGCTCCGCTCGTGGTAGACGCCGCGCACCACCAGCCGTCCGCCGCGGCGGACGTCGTACTGGCCTGCCGCCGAGCCGGTCGCGCCGGTGAAGACGGAGACCTGGCCCTCCGCATCAGCCGCCGCGGGCCCGCCGAGCACTTCGACCCAGGCCCCAGCGTTACCGCTGCCTTGCAGCGCCCGCAGCAGAACGTCGGTCCGATCGAGCCCGGCGATGCGCAGCGCCGCCGTGCGACCGCTCTGCCGGTCCCGCGGCCCGTTGACGTTGAGCTGGTCGGCGAAGATCCGACCGCCCGGCTGGTCGGCGTTCTCGACGACCACGCCTCGGGCGTTGGGAGCATGTACGTAGAAATCGCGCAGCGTCGCCCGGCTCGGCCCGCTGAGCCTCAGCACGACGCCGTCGGCCGGGCCCGCCCAACTTAGCCGCGTGGCCGTTTCACCGGCGCCGTCGCCGACCAGTTGCAGATCGCAGTCCCGCGGGATCACCAGCGTCCGATCGATCCGGTACTCGCCCATTGGCAGATGGACCACCCGTCGCTCGCCCGGGGCCTTAGCCGCCTCGTCGATGGCCTGCTGGATGCGATGGGAGTCCGAGCCGGCGGGCACTTCGAGAACCGTGCGCTGCCGCTGCGGTGGAGCGGGTGGGAGCGAGGGCAGCGCATCCGGGATCTCGTCCGCGGAAACGACCCGCTCGGCGATCCGCCGGAAGCGGCCTCGCTGTTGGACCGCGTCGTCCTTCGTGTAGGTATTGCCCACCAGCGTCTGGTCCGCCCAGGTCATTCGCACGCCGCGGGCCTTGCCGGCCAGGCGAAACACGTTGTCCACCACCAGATACGGCCCGGCGTTGTCCAGCAGCACGCCCCAGTCGCCGGTTGGGTCCAGCACGCGGTTGCCGGTCAGGCTCACCGGCGAGCCCCAGCTATGGCCGGAGCGGAAGTCGAAGAAGCACCGCGAGCCGGCGCTGGTATTGCCGACCACCGAAAAGGCCATCAGGTTCTGCGTCCCCAGATCGCACGTCGCCGAGCGCAGAAACAGATTGTGCCAGGCGTGCCAGTTTCCCATCACGTTGTAGATACCGCGACCGCAATCCTCGAACCGGCAGTACCAGACCCAGATGTCCATCGAATTGAAGTTGACCGTTTGGATCCCGGTTTCGCAGCGCAGGAAGCGGCAGCGCAACACTTCGTTTTCCGCCTGCCCCTGGGTCTCCGGCCCGCCGAAGACCAGCCCAGACTGGCAGTCGCGGAAGACGAGATCGCTGGTTTCGTTGTACGTCGAGAACGCGGGCCCATAGACGAGCCCCGCCGCGGCGCGGCGTGAGCCGTCGAGCGTCAGTCGCGAGATCTTCGAGTACCAGGCGTCCCACCCGAGCATCGTGCCGCCCTCGGGCCCGTCCCAGCGAAGCACCGTCCGCGCGGGGTCTTCGCCCACAATCGACACGCCCTGGCAATCGGTATGGGCCTCGCGGACCGTGCTCACCGTCGCGGTAATTCGATAGGTTCCGGCCGGGACATAGAGCACGCAGGCCTTCTCATGCTTGACCAGTTCGTCCATCGCCCGCTGCAACGCCGCCGTGTCGTCGGCCTTGCCGTCGCCGACGGCGCCGTAGTCGCGTCGCAAGTCGCGCCAACTGGCAAACGGGCCGGCGAACTCCTCGGACGCCGCGCCGGCGCCCGGCATTGATGAGGATAAGATGGCCGTCACCAAGACGGCAAGAGAGACCCGTCGACTGACAATAGGCAAGGGAAAACGCATCGAGTGGCTCCTTCGGTTGCTTTCCGGGAATCTTCGGCCCCCGGGCGGGGATCAAGGCGCAACGACCGACCGAATCGCCTTCAGATACTGCCCGTCCGGGTCACCGCGGGTCGGCGCAAGGTATCCGCCTTCGCCGTACTCGTTCCAGGCGTAGATCAGCACGACGCGCTCGTCGGTGGTCTGCTCGGGATGCCGGTCCATCCAGTCGACGGCCGCCCGCAGAAAGCCGGCGAACTGCTCCGGGCTGCGATCCGGATAGTACGAGCCGGGCGGTTGGCCAAGCCCGGCCGGGCCCTCCCAGGGGCGCTTGTCCCAGCCGGCCGTGACCTCGGGGATGCAGGGCTGCCGCCGGCTGCCGCGCCACGCCCGCGTGTGGGCCTCGACCAACTCGGCGTACTTGCGGGCTTGCGATCCGCCCGCGTAGCCGGGAACGATGTTGTAGTGCGTCGTGTGCGTGTAGCCGGCCGCCGGATCGCCGCCACCGCAGGCCGCGATGGTCAACCCCGGCAGACCGGCCTTCCGAGCCGCGGCCTGGAGCAACTCGAAACCCTGCTGGCTGCCGTTTTGCGGATTGAAGATGATCACCAGCGGCCGGCCACCGACGGCCATGTGCTGCTTGTGCGTGAAGTAGGGCATCCAGTGCTCGGCCGCCTGCTGCCAGTCTTGGGCTCCATCGAGCAGGAAGCCTTGATGATTTGCCACCAACAGACAGAATCGCATGCGGTGGCGGTTGCGGGCCTGCAAGAAGAGCTTCAGGCCGGTGTGTTTGGGATCCTGCTCGATCTCCGCTTTGGTGGGGTGGAAATACCAACAGAAGGCGAAGAACGCGATGCCGTGATCGGCCGCCAAATCGATCTGACGTTCCATGATCTTCAGCGAGTCGTCGCGCCAGCCCCAGAGCGGCTTGCGCTGGGGAAACTCTTCGAGCATCCGGCGGGTCAGATGCGTCGGCGCCGTGTCGGCCCACGGCTCGTCCGGGTCGCCTCGCCGCTGGCTCGCGCCCGCCCAGCCGTCGAAGTAATACGCGCCGACGGTGACCAACGGCTTGCCGTTCTCGGCGGCTCCCTGCACAGCTTTGCCTTCGGCCCGCGCGGTGCCCGCAAGACCGACCATCGCGGCCGCAACCAGCCCCCGTATCCACAATGTCGCACGCATGGTTGTGCCCTCCGGTCAATGCGTTTCTGCCAATGCCTTGCGAGTCCTGTTGACGCTTGCACACTCGATGCGCGAGGGCGACCAACGGGAGCCCGACTTGTCCGGCCTCCCGTTGGTCGGCCTGGATCATTCACAATCCAAACATCAATCGGTGTTACTTCGACCCCGCGTCACGGGACCATCCTACCACGGCGACCCCGGGCCGTCGACGATCCGGCTGGCCGGGGACCGCCCGGGGAATCCCGGTTGACTCGCCATCCCGCGGGAGACCGGTTAGAATCGAACGGGCCCGGCGCCGGTCGGGCCTGCGGACAGTGCTTCTGGTTGTGGGGCTCATGATTGCGGGAAGGTGCCCAAGTGAACTTCCAATTGCATGTGGTGGGGCCGGTCGTCATTCTGGCGTGCTCCGTGATTCTGGCGTGCTCCGTGGCGGGCGCGGCCGAGCCGCCAATGGCCGAGAACCGCTTTCACGTCGATCTGCCGGAACATCGCTTCGCCGGCGACCTGCTGCCCGACTCCCCGTTCGGGATCAACATGGCCTTGCGGCCGGATGCCCCGGATCTGGAGCGTCGCCTGGAAGCCATGCAGCAAGCGGGCATCAAATGGGGCCGGCAGGATTTCACCTGGCGACGGATCGAGCGCCAGCCGGGCGTCTACGATTGGGCGCCGTACGATGGGCTGGTGGACGCCGCTCGCCGACACGGCATTCTGCTGTTCGGCGACCTCGCCTACGCACCGGAGTTTCACGATCCGCGCACGCCGCAGGGCGTGGAAGCCTATGCCACCTTTGCGCGGGAAGCGGCGAAACGGTACCGGGGCCGGATCGATCACTGGCAGATCTGGAACGAGCCGAACGGGGGTTTCTGGCAGGGGACGCCGGAGCAATACGCGCGTCTGCTGACGGCCGCCGGCAAGGCGATTCACGAGTCGAGTCCCGAGGCCAAAGTGCTCGGGCTGAACATGGCCTTCTGCGACCTGCTTTGGGCCGAGGAGGTTCTCGGGGCGGTCCCGCCCGACTGCTTCGATGTGGTCTGCTTCCACCCTTACCGCCCGCCGTCTGCTCCGGAGGAGCGATTCGACTGGTGGGAACTGGACCAGTACGTCAAGAGTTGGCACCGGCACGACCTGAAGCCCGATTACCCCATGGTCCGCAAAAGCTTCCTTGAACAGACGGAAGAGTTGGTCAAGACCATGGAGAGGTTCGGTCCGCCGAAACCGATCTGGATCACCGAGATCTGCTGGAATTCGCACATCCATCCCTACGGCACCTCCGAATTGCGACAGGCCGACTTGGCCGTGCGATTCTACCTGTTGGCCATCGCCTCGGGGCGCATCGAGAAGGTCTTCTGGTGGACCCTGAAGGACACGGGCAGCCGGCAGTTCGACCAGGCGGACATGGTCGGCCTGATGCGCGACGATCTGTCGCCGAAGTACGGCTATTACGCCTTCGCATGGATGACGCGGATGCTGGAGGAGAAGCAGTGGCTGCGCAACGACGCCTTCGGCCCCGAGGTCTACGCCGTCGTCTTCACGGACCGGCAGAGCCGGCAAGATCTGATCGTGGCCTGGGCCAACAAGCCCTATGCCTACGTGCGCGTCAACAACGAGAAGGAGATGACGTTCTACGACGTCTTCGGCACGCGCCGCCGTGTGCCCACCGATCCGGTGCGGACCCGCAGCCTGCCGGTCCCCCTGGGCGAGAGCCCGATCTACATCGTCGGCCCCGTCGGGCTGAAGGCGACCGTGCGGCCGGATCCCGGATGGTAGGCGCGGGCGAGGATTCGCCGTCGAATGCACGTGCGATTCTGTCCGTAACGCCCGGCAGCGGAAGCAGACACGCGTCCTGCCTAACCTCGGCGGCGCCGGATGATGCACGCCAGTGCCAGCAGCCCCGAGGCAAGCAGGGCCAGCGACGACGGCTCGGGGACCACGTGCGTGTGGGCCGGCATTTGGGCGACGGTCAGACTGAGGCTCTCAACGCCGCCCTCCTCGCCGAGGAACCAAGTCTCCGCTAGCCCCACGCCTTGCCCCGGGTGGACGGGAACGCGCCCTCGCAGATCGGGCAAGCCGAAGGTCGTTCGGCCGTCGCCGCCGTACGTGGTGCCCAAGAGCGAAAACAACGCCGTGTTCTGCGGGATGGGCAGCAACTGGCCGTCGCAGAGGGCCCAGCCGCGGGGCGCGAAATTGCCGGCAAACAGACTGATCTCGCCGATAAACGGCTCGACCCCCTTGTCGTCCTTGTTTCTGGAGGGATAGACCCCCTGCAATGCTATCATGTAGTTCAAGGCCAGCGACGGCTGCATGTTGGTGTGGGGCTGGCTGCCGCCGGTCGCGTCGGTCAGGTCGCTGCTCGGCGGCAGCGTGTGGCGGTGGGCCGGAAGTTGGGCCTCGGTCAACGTGACGTCCTCGACGCCGGCGCGCTGGCCGAGAAGCCGAAGGGTGAGCCCTGGTCCCTGGCCCGCGTGAATTGCGGTGCGCCCCCGCAGGTCGGGCAAGCCGAACGTCGTTCGGCCGTCGCCGCCATACGTAGTTCCCAACAGAGAAAACAACGCCGTGTTCTGCGAAATGGGCAGCAATTGGCCGTTGGGAAAGGCCTCGCCCCGAGGCGCGAAATTGCCGGCAAACATGCCCAACTCGGCAATGAACTCCGTGTCGTCTTTGGGCCTGCTGGGATAGATCCCCTCCATTGCGATCGTGTAGTTCAAGCCCAGCGACGGCTGGATATTGGCGTGAGACTGGCCGCCTCCGGTAAGTTCCGTCGCGCTGCCCGGCTGCGGCAGTGTGTGTTCATGGGCCGGCATCTGAGCCTCGGTCAACGCGAACTGATCGGCGCCCGTTCTCTGCCCGAGTTGCCAACTGGACAGTCCCGGTCCCGTCCCCGGATGCACGGCCGCCCGCCCGCGCAGATCGGGCAAGGCAAACGTCGTCCGGCCGTCGCCGCCGTACGTGGTTCCCAGCAGGGCAAATAGCGCCTGGTTCTGATTAATCGGCAGCAACTGCCCCTCGCAGAAGGCCCATCCGCGGGGCGCGAAATTGCCCGCGAAGATGTTGACCTCACCGAGATAGGGCTCGCCTTTGCAGTCCTTGTCTCGCGACGGAAAGATCCCCTGCAGCGCGATGATGTGGTTCAGCGCCAGGGAGGGCTGAATATTGGTGTGAGGCTGGCCACCGCCGGCGACGCCGGTAATCACCTCGGCGGGCGCGGCAGTCGGCAGCAGGCAGCACACGACGAGCAGCAAAGCACAAGTAACTTTGAAATACATGCCAACCCCCCCTGGGTAATCACTGGATCAGTCGTCGCAGAAATGCAGCTTCGCCCATTCTGCAATATGCCGCTGGCGATGTCAACCAATTACTCGTCAGGAAGGGCAAGATTTTTTCTCAGACACCCGGCCCCCTCCGCCGCGGGCAACCCGGGCATGTTTCAAAAACGGCCCGGGCCATCGGTTTCGGCATTTTCGGAAAAACGTTTGGAGGGACGGGGGCGTACGAGGATCTCGGACGCGACGCTATCCTCGTGTGGCTCGCGCAACACCGACAAACTTCGGAAACGACCACGACCGATGGCAACGCATTTTCCGCAGAATCCACTGCTGGTCGCAAGACTCCGGATGTCGGGCCTCTCGGTATCACGGCAAGCTGGATTCCTGCGAATCCAGCTAGTGCCTCGCGGTCAGCGGGCCCGGCGCGGCGGCAACCAGTGGCTGAAGCGTCACGTCGTCCAGGCGGACCTCGCCTAGGCCCGAGAGGGCAAAGGTAACACTCATCCGTCCCGACTGCGGCGCGGCGCGGTAAAGCACAAACGGCTGCCAGCCCTCGGTGCGGCCGATGCGATCGGCCAGCGGTTCCCCGGAAAGGGAGTCGAGAATCAGAAGCCCGTCGACGCTGCCGGTGATCGTCGAAGGGACGTGGACCCAGCCGCGGATGCAGACGAGCTGCCCGGCCTCGACCGGCACGCCGGGCGAGGTGATCCAGACCGGGGGCGTTTCGACGACGGCGGGCGGGCTCTCCGGATCGGCGGCCCGGACGACCAGCCTCAGCCCGGTGTTGCCCGAGTGGGCCGCTTCGGAAACCAGATCGGCCGCCGTCGCCAGCCCGCTCGAAGCGTGCTGGAAGTGGTTCCAGCCGGCGCGGAGCATCGTCCCCAAATCCTCGAAGTCGCCGCCGGCGAACTGGTTGGGGCCCGGTCGCAAGACCGCAATGCGTTCGACCAGCCCGCGGTGCCATGGCAACGTGGCGAAGCTCGCCGCGGCCGGGCTGCTCAGCGGCGAGGTGAGCCCCGCGACGGCCGCTTCCCAATGCGCCCGTTCGATCAGCCGCAACGCCTGCATGGTCCGCCGGGCGTGGGTGCAGGCGGCGCGATACTCGCGGGCCGCCTGCGCTCCGTCGCACATCTGGAGGTTCTTCCAGGCGGTTTGCATCCAGGCGGCCGAACGGCCCCGCAACGCCGCCGGTCCGCCGAGCTGCGCGTCGATCTCGCGAACGGTCTGCAGCTTGTCGGCGGCCAGGTCGCGGTACAAGCGGGCCGCCCGGGGAGCGACCTCGGCGGCACGCTGCGTCAGGCTGTTGATCACCAGCGGGTCTTGAGCAAAAACAACATGGCTGGTCAGCCCGAACTCGTCCAGCGTCACGTTCAGGCCCCGCGTCACCCGCTTGTGCAGCAGCGGCTGCAATCCGCCGGGCTGCAGCTCGTAGGCGTTGCTCGACTCGGGCACGCCGGGCACGACGAGCGAGAGGGCAGCGACGGCCGATTGGCCGGGAACGCACTGGGCCCCGGACGTCGACCAGATGGGCAGCAGCAGATGGGAGCGGTCGGTCCGCAACACCGAGCCGAGCACCTCCGGCCGGCTTCCCTCGACGGTCGTCACCACGTTGCCCGCGGCCGCCCAGGGCTCGATCAACTGCAGCTCCAAGTTGAGCAGCTCCAGGGTCATCGCCCTCTGACGCGTTTCCGGATCCCCCGCGTGAAGCGGCGACCGCGACTCGAACAGCAAGCCGCGGCTGCCGGCAGCCACCGCCGTGTAGGCCAGCAGGCGGACCTGCTCGCTGGGCAGCGCCAGCGGCACCGGCCGATCGGGTTGAAGCGCCGCCAGTTGTTGCCGCAGCGCCGCGGCGGGCTGCGTTTGAACGGTCGTCCAGACCTTGGTCCCCGGCCGAGCCAGCAGCGGCTGACGAAAAATCCAACGCCCGTAGTCGGCCAGCTCCAGGCTCGTCCCCAACGGGCGCCGGTCGATCAGCAACAGGTCGACATGGCGGCTGTATTCGAGCAGTTGGGCGCTGGGCAGGCAGATGCGAGGGCGGGCCAGACGCCGGTCGGCCGTCCGAACCTGGTCCGACCAACCCCGAATCGTATCGAGATCGTTGCCCGATATGTCCCGGCCAAGGTCCCACGCCAAGACCGAATCGTACTCCGAGCCGATTTGGACAGGCGCCGCGACCTGGCTGTCGCGCGTGTAGGGCGAAGCCGGCAACGGCGGCGGGCACACCAGCCACAGACCCAGCCGCTGCGCCTCATGGAGCAGCCCCGGTGAGGCGGGCTGATCAAGCCACACCGTGTTGAAGCCCAGCCGCTGCAGAAACGCCAACGCCTCGCCTTGATGGCGAATGATGCGGGGAAACATCGGCCGCCCGGCGACCAGCAACACCGATCCGGCCAACTCGACCCGGCGCGCGGCCGCCGCCTGGCCGCCGGAATCGATTCCCGGGCGGCCGGCCGGCGAGCCGACACCTTGAGCTCTGGCCGGCGTGAGCCTGCGCGAGCCGGCCGGGGCCTCGACGTAGCCGCCGACGTCGAGGTCGTCGATCCACACGCGCGTTGTGCCCGGCCCGCCGTACACGTTTAACAAGATGCGATCGACATAAGCCTCTCGCCCGTCGACGTCGGAGCCCAGCTCGGAGCGCAGAATGCGGACCTGTCGCGTTGCCAACTGGGGCACATCGTCGATGCGGAGCTGCTGCCAACGACCGACGTCGCGGTAGGTGGAGCCACAGACCATCGCCGAAACGGACCGGCCGGTTCGGGGATCCTCGGTTCTCGGGAACACGACGCGGGCCAGCAGCTGCAGCCCGGGCCGATCCGAGCGGACCCAAACGGTAGGCAGCAGTTCTTCGATGACTCGCGGCCGCCCTACCTGGTGGCTGATGTAGACGTGGGTCCCTTGATCGCCGAGCACGGTCAACTGCTCGCAGCCATCGCCCGTGTGTGCCTCCGCCTGGGTGCGCCGGTGGTCGGTAATCCGGTAGCGGGCGTTTCCGCCGGCGTCCTGCCAGGAGGGCTCCGGGCCCTCGAAGCCTTCGTACCAGGCCGATTGCCCGCGGGCCGGTTGGGCCAGCGCGGCCACGACCAGCATGGCAACGGCGGCGATCATCCTCGGGATCAGGCCAGGCATCGACGGCGGTCCACGGTGTTTCCGCTGCGCTGCGCCCAGGTGGCGGAATGGCAACATCTCGGGCTTGGGAGCGTCTTCAACGTAACGTGTGCTTGTATCAGGATTTGCGAACAGCATCCAGATCAAACGTGGTGTTTTGTCACACACCGGACCGGCAGCGAAGATCGGCGAGAAATCGCAACTGATTGCCGCAAGGCAACTTAGGTAATTGCGGGGCGGGCACGGTCGTCTCTGGCATGCCGCGTGCTTTACTGAGGCCTGTCCAACTCATCGAAGGAGCCACCCATGAGCAACCAAGCCCGCGTCGTGAAGCCGAATAACGATGACATCCCCCGAGAAATCCTCGATCTGGCCGCCGCCATCGGCCAACTGCCCGACGAGCAACGCGAGAAGATCGATCCGGTTCTCGGCAAGGTGATCGACAGCACCAAACGCCGCCGTCGGATCCTCTCGCTGGTCCAGGACGCCCTGAGTCAGCTCCGACTCGACATGAAGTACCTGGCGTTCGATCTGGAGGCCACGCGACGCGAGCGCGACGACTACCGCCGAAAGTTGGAAGAGCCGTCGTAGCCTGCATGACCTATTGACGCTTGCACAGTCAATGCGCGAGGGCGACCAACGGGAGCCCGATTTTTCCGGCCTTCCGCTGGTCGGCCTGGATCATTGACAATGCAAACATCAATAGACTTGCATCGACGACGGCCGGCTCTTGGGACCGGCTCGGAGCCGGACATCTGCGAGAGGCCCCCGACTCGCCACGAGGCGAAAGTCCGGGGGGAACCACGGACACCATCGGCGACAAACATCCGACAAGGGGGCCTGAGTCCATTCCAGCGAGGTGTGCATGGCTGTTGTGTCAGCAAAGGCAACCCGACCCGAAGGGGTATTGCGGGCAACGCTTTGTGGACATAGGATAGCTTAAAGGTATGGTGACCTTCCTACCTTGATCATCCTCACCGCGTCATTTTACCCTAGCTAGAGAAGTGGCATCGGCATGGGTAATCCATCTGCCGAAGAACTCGCACAGCGCGCATTCGACATGGGCCTGTTGACCGAGCGCCAATTGCAGGACATCTGGGCCTCCTTCGGCAGCCGCAACATCAAGCTGGAGCAGTTCCTCCAGCTGCTCGTCCGCCGCGAGCTTCTAACCAATTACCAGGTCGAACGCCTGCTGAAAGGCGAGCGCAGCGGATTCTTCTTCGGCGACTACAAGATCCTCTATCTGGTCGGCAGCGGCACCTTCGCCCGGGTCTACCGGGCGGTGCACAAGGACACCGGTCAGGTCGTCGCGGTCAAGGTCTTGCGCAAACGCTACAGCGAGAACACGACCCAGTACGGCCAGTTTGTCCGCGAAGGCCGGCTCGGCTGCTCCCTGCGCCATCCGAACATCGTGCCCATCTACGAGGTCTACTCGCGGGCGAAGACCCATTTTCTGGTGATGGAATTCGTCGAGGGGCGAAACCTGCGGGAGTTCGTCAAGATCCGCAAGCGGATCGAGCCGCCCGAAGCCACCCGGCTGATGATCGACATCGTTCAGGGAATGCGCTACGCCTTTGAGAACGGGCTGACCCATCGCGATTTGAAGATGAACAACGTGTTGGTTTCCAGCCGCGGGCAAGCCAAGCTGGTGGATTTCGGGCTGGCAGCCGTCGACGAGACGCTCAGCGACGAGCTGTTGATCGATCTGCCGAACACGCGGACGATCGACTACGCCGCCCTGGAGCGGGCAACCGGCGTACGCAAGGACGACACCCGAAGCGACATCTACTTTCTCGGGTGCATCTACTACCACATGATGATTGGGAGACCGCCGCTTCGGGAGGTCCGCGACCGCGTCCAGCGGCTCAGCCGGAACCGCTTCCTCGAGGTCAAGTCGATCCGCAAGGCCGATCCGACGATCGCCGATTCGGTGGCGCTGGTGGTCAACAAGGCGATGATGCTTGATCCGGCCCGCCGCTACCAGTCGCCGGGCAACATGCTGGCCGACTTGGAGATCGCCTTGAAGCGGGTGGGCGAGACTTCGCGGGCCTCCCACGCGTTGCCTGCATCGGGCAATTCGAGGGCGCAGGCGGGCCACCATGACCGAGGGACGGCGACCGCCGGTGGTCTCCCCGAGAACCAGCCGTCGGTGATGATCGTCGAGTCGAACACCGAGATGCAGCAGGTCTTTCGCGAAGGGCTCAAGCGGGCCGGCTACCGCGTGCTGATGACCATCGATCCGGGCCGGGCCCACGAGCGGTTTCGCCAAGAGGTGCCGGCGGTCGCCGACTGTGTGATGATCAACGCTCAGCAAATCGGCCATTCCGCTGTAGAGGCATTCAACCGTTTCGGCGAAGACCTGAAGACCTCTTTCGTCCCGGCGGTGCTGCTGCTGGACGAGAGCCAACGGAAGTGGAAGCACGAGGCTCGCACCGACCACCACCGCGTGGTCCTGCCGATGCCCATCACCATGAAGCAACTCCGCGTCACGCTGGCCAAGCTGGTCAATTCCAAGGCGAAGCGTTGACGCGGTTGCCGCGACTTGCGCCAACACTCCGCCGAGCGGCTGCAGTGGGCTGCCCGTGCTTCGGTCGCCCATGGGTCGGTCTGGGTCCATTCCCACCCGGCCTCGGACGCCCCTCCGCACACTCCCTGCTGCCCTCTTACGAATCTCCCGGCCCAGGCTCGTTGACGGCCCGAGCACCGACCCTATAATTCTGTCTAAGCCAATCGTTTTCCCCAACATGACCCCGTTCGGCCCGTCGCGGGCGCAGAGGCGAGTGATCGCGCGAGCCGGATTGGGAGCAGGCAACAGGAAGGAGATCCGTTTCCATGGCCAACGTGAAGGAATTGTCGGACGCCGACTTTGAAGCCCAGGTGCTGCAATCGAGTCAGCCGGTGCTGGTGGACTTCTGGGCCCCGTGGTGTGGTCCCTGCCGCATGGTCGGCCCGGTGGTCGAGGAGTTGGCGGCGGAGAACGCCGAGAAGATCAGCGTCGTCAAAATCAACATCGACGACAGCCCCAATACGGCCGCCGGTTACGGAATCAGCAGCATTCCCACCTTGATGATCTTCAAGGGTGGACAGGTCGTCGACAAGTTCGTCGGCTTGCAGCCGAAAGGCCGCCTGCAGAGTGCGATCGACGCCGCCCTGGCCTGACAGCTCCTCACGCCCGGAGGCTCTCCCGGCGAGTTGTCTCGGATCGGCCGGTGGCTATTCTTTTTTGACGCGTGCGGGAATCGTGAAGGAATAGAGACAGACCACGGCGCCCGCCGAGACGAGGGTCCAGGGCGCCCAACTCGGCGGGGCGATCATTTTCCGGGGCCCCACCTTGGGGGCCGTATCCCAAGGCGTACTCGGCGGTGGGGGCGCTTCGCGCGCCTTCAATTGAATGGTCTCTACGGCGAAGCACTCAACGCCCAGGATGATCGCAGAGACGCCAAGCGCCAGAAACAGCGAACGCCACATGGTTGGATCCTCCCGAAAACTATAGCTCGGCGACGCACCTGGACAACATCGGCGCCCCGTCTGTTGATCGGCCGGGATACCAGGCGAACTGTAGCGGCCCGCCCGCCACGGCCCGCCGAAGGCTAATCCTCGTGAGGATCGCAGCGGATATGCGTTTTCTCAAGGGCCGTTCGCCCCCAAGTCCCGCCGCTTGAGGCGATCGCCGTACATCCCGTAGCCCACCTGGCGGACCGCCTCGATCGTTTCGGGATAGGGCGTGTCGCAGACGTCGAGCAGTCCGATCTGATAGTTCTCGCCGTCGCCCCGACCGGTGGTGGCCTGATCGCCGTACTGGAACCAGTGGGTGCCCACGATCCAGGGGTTGGCCAGCGCGCCGCGGACGTAGCTGCGGTAGGCCTCGGCCCGGGCGTTCTGATCGGCGACCGGCCGCAGGCCCGTGTGGAACATGCCGCGGTCGAGCGCGCCGAAATGGAACTCGCCGATCACCATCGGCTTGTCTACGCCCGGTGGGAAGCGGAAATCGGCCACACTGTCGCTGTACTTGTTGAAGCTCACCACGTCACAGTACTTGGCCGCCGCCCGGACCGCCCGATCGTTCGCCCAAGCGAAGCGACAGCCCAGGTACAACCCTTGCGGATCGGCGGCCTTGACGGCCTCGCGGCAGACGCGGAAGTACTGCTCGGCCGTTTGCGTGTAGAAGGCGGCCAGGTCGTCGTAGGCCCGTTTCCGATCGGGCGGCTGCTGGCTGTTGCGCACTGCGCCCCACGAGGCGTGGTCAGTCCTCCAGGCCGCGTTGAGCCGCTCGATTGTCTGGTATTTTTTCTCCAGTACTTCGAGGAACACACGCTTGGCTTCCTGCTGCGGCGGCGAGGCTAAGGTGGCCACCGCCAGCGACAACTCGTCACCCCAACTGAGCTCGTTGCTGAGGAAGTAGCCGATACACCAGGGATCGCCGGCCGCCTTGTCACGCTGGCCCCCCATGCCGCGGCGGACGCCTTCAACAAAGCTGGGATCGAATACGTCGGGAAACTTGCCCCAATATCCCTGGCTGCCTTCCAGCTCCTTCGAACCGAATCCGACGTTGGCCGTATAGGGCGTTTTGCGCATCAGGTAGATGGACGAATCCGACCAGTTGGCGATCGTGTTCATCCCCCAACTTCGCAGCCGCCGGTGACAGATTTCGGCGAACTGCCGCTGCCAGTCGTCGCCGTATTTGCGCAGCAGGTTGGCCCCGGTGAAGTTGTAGGTGTCGAACGGCCCCTTGTCCTGATAGTAGCCGTGCGGGGCCCAGCCCGAGGTGCCGGAGAACCGGCCGAGGGGTGAATTCCGCTCCGGCAGCTCGGCGAACCAATGCTCGCGGTCGGTGATCGGCGTGTAGCCGGTGGTCCAGCGGACACAATCGGCCCCGTGCGACCAGAAGAGCCGGCCCTCGGGATCGACCAACCACCACTTGCCCTGGCGCTTCTCGACGCGGAAGCGGCCGGTCGCCTCAAGCTGCGGCCCGGCCTGCCATCCGCCGTAGCGGTTCCAGCCCTCGGGGCCGGGATGGGCGGCCAGGTCGGCAGCCTCGGCCTTTTCGTGCTTGGCGAAATCGGCCGGCGATTGGGTCTTGCCGGGCCAGTCGGCGTGCCGGAATTGGCCGAAGGCATCGATCAGCGGAAAAACCCCCTTGTCGTCGTCGGGCACGGCGGCCGGTCGCTCGCCGCCGGCGCGGACGCCAGCAATCTCGAACTCGTGATCGAGCGACGGCTTGTGTACGAACACCAACAGTTGGGTCACGTTGCCAAGGTCGATCCCCCGGTTCTGGTCCCATCCCCCCGGATAGCCTCGCATGCCGAACAGCTTCGAGCGGAGTCCCTCGGGCATCTTGCCCTTCAGGGGCACCTTCAAGACCTTTTGCTCGCCCGGTCTCAGGTCCAGATTCTCGGTGATGCAGTTCTCCGTTCCGTCGGCCCCCGGGTTGTCCACGCGGCAGAAGACTTCCACATCGCCGGTGCCGACGTTCTTCAGGTCGACCGCCAAGTACTCGCACGTCGACAGGTCCCAATGGCCCTGCGGCGCCTTCAGGGTAATGCCCGGCCAATCGGCCGCGTGGCCGGTCGCCAGACGCAGCGCCGAGCCGTGACGGCTGAGTTGGACATCTTGTGTCTGGACGGTGGCCAGATCGAAGTCCTCGCCGAACTGGAAGAGAACTCTCTCGGCGGCGACATGGTTGGTCGTCAACAGGACGCAAGCGAAAGCACAAGCGACGACAAGACCGGCGGTTCTCAGCAACATGGCAGGACTCCTCATTTCGCAGACGGCAGGAAGGGCGGCAGCATCGGGCACGAGCCGACGCCGCCATTGTAAGACCCGCCGGCGGCGAGGTGCAACCCCCGGCCGCCACTGGGCTGGAGTGTTGAGGATTCTCGTTCATCCCACAGCCCGACGGGTTGCGGGCGTGCTGTGCCGAGCCCTACAATAGGCCAGTGTTTATTGACGCTTGCACAGTCAATGCGCGAGGGCGACCAACGGGAGCCCGATTTTTCCGGCCTCCCGTTGGTCGGCCTGGATCATTCGC
>JAFGRD010000142.1 GCA_016935315.1 Pirellulales bacterium | reverse complement strand
CCACAGACACAACACATGCCCCGACTGGAACTACACCATCAAGCCGAGGGCGAAACCCGGGAAGTAATTCTTGTACGAGTTCTTAGCGGTTTTTGTCGTTTTCGGGTGCGGCCCACGCGAGTGCCGCCCCGAAGTGCCGAAATCCCAGAGCGTTCCCCAACATGTGATCCTCCGTGACTTGCCGGACTACTGTTTCTTGAACAGCCGCAGATTGACAATCGGTACGCCGCCGCCCGATAGCATTCTCATCCGATGGCGCTGAAAGTAGCACAAAAGTCGCTGCGACGCAACGGCCGTGAGGCATGTCCACGCCGGACGTGGGTGGCCGCGACGCTTATTGAGCCAATCTCACGCCACCCAGCCAAGCAAAGCCGTAAGGACAACTCCACGAATTGCACCCTCGAACTCACCGACGACGAGGCAAACCACAACGCTAACGGCAGACACAACACCGGCCTTGACTTGGGCCATCGCCTTGTAGGCCGAGCAGCGATCGACCACGAGGATGTCCGGGGCCTTCTTTGCGTTGTGTGCTTCAGGCACGTCGTGCGATCGCGTCGGCTCGATCCGAAAGGCGGTCGTCTCTTTGCTCAGAAACGCTCAGAGCCACCAGCGGTAGCCGATTTTGCCTTCCTGCTCGACAAATACCGACCAACGGGAGAACGCAAAAGAACGGGAGGTCGGAAGAATCGGGCTCCCGTTCGTTATCCTCGCGCATTGAGTGTGCAAGCGTCAACAGGGTCGCTTCAACGCCTCCAGGACCTGTTGATCGTGGCCGTCGACCTGCACGCTCTTCCAGACCTTGCGCAACACGCCATCGGCGTCGATCAGGAACGTACTGCGCTGGATGCCCATCGACTTCTTGCCGAAGCGGACTTTCTCGCGCCACGCCCCGTATTTCTCGGCCACTTTGTGCTCGGCGTCGACCAGCAAGGGGAAGTTCAGTTCGTACTTCTCGCGGAACTTCTGGTGGCTTTCGGCGCCGTCGGTGCTGACTCCCAGCACCTTGGCCCCCAGCCCGGCCAACTCGGCCTTGCGGTCGCGAAAGGCACAGGCTTCCCGCGTGCAGCCGGGCGTGTCGTCGCGGGGATAGAAATACAGCACCACCGGGCTGCCCCGCAAGGTGCTCAGCTTCAGCTTCGTACCGTCGTCGGCCGGAAGCGTAAAATGGGGGGCCTTGCGGCCGGTAACTGCCCAATCGCCCATCTCGAAATCTCCATTGGGGGGGGGCTGGCTCGGTCTGCCGGGCTTCACCTACCGGAGTTCGGTCGGTGCCGGTGATGACTGCTTCTTGCCGTTGGCCGGTTCCCACTGCACTGTCGTGCCGGCCAGGCAATTATACGCGGCGGGGCAAACGGGCTTCGGTGGCGAGACGATTTGAGACGGGCGTGGGAACCTCTCCCCTTTTGGAATGTCTGTAGGTAGAATAGACTGTTGTGTCCGTCCTGGTCCTTTTGCGAGGGTGATAGTGGAAGACAGCACCGTCCGCCCCGAAGAGTCTGTTGCGGGGCGATCCGATGGAGCCCTGAACCGTGCCGTCGTGGCCGCTCGAACTGCCGAAGACAACCGCGGCCGCGATATCGTCATTCTCGACATGCGCGAGCTGACCCCCGTGTTCGACTACTTTGTGCTCGCCAGCGGCACCAGCCGGCGCCAATTGCACGCCATGAGCGAGGAAATCGACCACGCATTGGAAGAGGGCCTCGGCGACCGGCGGCTGGGAATCGAAGGATACGACGAAAGCCGCTGGATTCTGTTGGACTACGGAGACGTGGTAATCCACCTGTTCGAGCCGGAAACCCGGGCCTACTACGCGTTGGAGCAGCTCTGGGGCCAGGCCAAGCGGGTCCCGTTCGAGCCCCGCAACGGGGCCGATCCCTCCGCCGAGGGGCCGTCTCGGCCGAAATGAGCGGACCGGAGGCCGCCGCGCCTGCTGCCCATGAGCATCCTGCCCGATCTGAAAGAACGTTTCCGCGATGCCCTGACCGGCCGGGCCGACGACGTGGATGAGCTATTGGATCTGATCCGCCGCAGCGGGGATCCGAAGTTCGGCGATTACCAGGCCAACTTCGCCATGTCGCTGGGCAAACGCACCGGCCGCCCGCCGCGAGAGGTGGCCGCCGAAGTCGTCGAGCGATTGGATGTCGCCGACATTTGCAGGCCGCCCGAGATCGCCGGGCCGGGATTCATCAACCTGCGAATCCGCGATGACTGGCTGATCGCGAGGCTTTCGGCCGCAGTGACCGATTCACGATTGGGAGTCCGACAAACGCCACGGCCGCGGACGTACGTGGTCGACTATTCGGCCCCCAACGTGGCCAAGCCGATGCACGTCGGACACATCCGCTCGACGGTCATCGGCGACGCGCTGTGCCGGATGCTCCGTTTCCTAGGCCATAAGGTGATCAGCGACAACCATCTGGGCGACTGGGGAACCCAGTTCGGCATGATCATCTACGGCTACAAGCATTTCCTCGACCGATCGGCCTATCGGGCGAGCCCCGTGCAGGAGCTGGCCCGGCTCTACAAGCTGGTTCGCCGGCTGATGGACTACCACGAAGGCCGATCGCAGTTCCCGAAGCTGACCGAACAGGTGGCGCAGCAAGCCGACGCGCTTCAGAGGAACCGCGAAGAGGCCGGCCCGAGACCCGACAAGAAGACGGCCCAGACGCTCCGCCGCCAGGAGAGCAGCCTGGCCGAGGCCCGTGACGAGCTGGCCGAATTGCGGCAGAAGCTGGACGCGGTGAAGGCCGATCCGCTGCTATCGCGGCAGGTGGCCGAGCACTCGGGAATTGGCGCTGCTGTGCTGGCCGAGACGGCCAGGCTCCACGAAGGCGACGAAGAGAACCTGCGGCTATGGCGGGAGTTCCTGCCGGCTTGCGAAGACGAAATCGATCGGGTGTACGGCCGGCTGAACGTGACGTTCGATCACACGCTGGGCGAGAGCTTCTACCAGAACCGTCTTGCAGCGACCGTCGATGGGCTGGTTCACGAGGGCATTGCCAGGGAGAGCGACGGGGCGATCTGCGTGTTTCTCGACGGCCAGGACGTGCCGATGCTGATCCGCAAGAAGGACGGGGCCTTCCTGTATGCGACGACCGATCTGGCGACGATACGCTTCCGCATGGAGCAATTCGCCCCCGACGCGATCCTCTACGTGGTCGATCACCGCCAAAGCCTTCACTTCGAACACCTCTTCGCCACCGCCCGGCTGATGGGATACAAGGACATCGAGTTGCAGCACGTCAGTTTCGGCACGGTCCTGGGCGACGACGGGCGGCCGTTTAAGACCCGATCAGGTGATACGGTGGGGCTGGAGGGGCTGTTGGACGAGGCAGTGCGGCGGGCCGGGGCGATCGTGGCCGCCAACGACGATGCCAAACTCGACGGACCCGAGATCCCGCCCGAACAGCGGGCCGAAATCGCCGAACGTGTTGGCATCGCCGCCTTGAAGTACGCCGATCTTTCGCAGAACCGCACCAGCGATTACGTCTTCAGCTACGACAAGATGCTGGCGATGAATGGTAACACGGCGACCTACATGCAATATGCCTACGCCCGAGTCCGCAGCATCTTCCGCAAGGGGAACGTGGACATCGAGGCGTTGCGAGCGTCCGGGGCGCCGATCGTGCTGGGCTCGCCGGCCGAACGGGCGCTGGGGCTGGAAATCCTCCGCTTGGCCGATGTGTTGGAGTTGGCCGTGTGCGACTACCGCCCCAACCAACTGACGGCCTATCTGTTCGATCTGGCAAACCGCTATTCCGCATTCTTCGAGCAATGCCCCGTGCTGAAGGCCGAAACGGGCCAGCTTCGCCAAAGCCGGCTTCTTCTGTGCGATCTGACAGCCCGAACCATCTGCAAGGGCCTGGAGCTTCTGGGGATCGACGTGGTGGAGAAGATGTAGACGCCGAGGAGCCTCTTTCGTGGGGGCGGCCGCAAGCTATAATGCGGTCGATCTGGACGAAGCACGCGATTCAGCCGGAAGGGCCTATAGTATTATGTGTCTTTCCTCGATCATTTTCCCCTCGACCTGCCTGCGAAGAGATGCACGCGTGCCGAGAGTTGCCGGAGTGGCTTGCATGGCCAGCGGTGGACAGTACCTGGGGCGTTCTTGACGCCTTGCGACGGGAGGACTCATGGACCTGTTTATCATTCGGCATGCCCAAGCGGGTCACTATGGCAGCCCCCAATGGAAGGACGACAGTAAGCGTCCCTTGACCAACGACGGCGAACGGCGATTCAAGCAGGTCGTCGCGCTGCTGGTCGAGCGGGGGTTCACACCAGGCGTCGTTGCCACCAGCCCGTTGGTCCGCTGCTTGCAGACGGCCAGAATTGTGGGCGAACTGGTCCCGAACGATTCGAAGGTGGTCGAGCTGGACGAGTTGTGCCCAGGCAGCGACCTGCAAGCGTTGATGGACTGGACGGCTGCGCAGCCGCGCGAGCTTCGGCAGGTTGCTTGGGTGGGACATGCCCCGGATGTCGGCCGCATGGCTGCCGAGTTGATCGGCAACGGCGGGGGCGACGTCCGCTTCGCCAAAGGGGCCGTCGCCGCCATACGATTCCACGGCACGCCCGAGATCGGCCACGGCGAGCTCCGCTGGCTGGTCACGGCCAAAATGCTGGGGTGCTGATCACGGCGGTGCCGATTCGGCGACTCATCCGCATGTCGGATCAGGAGATTGTCGCTCGGCCGCCCCTATAGCCCTTGCTGCTTCTGCTGCTGCCTTTCCCACCATGCCCGCACCTTTTGACGGGCTCCGGGCGTGACGAAGCGATAGCCCTCGACACCCATCCGCAACATCCACGGATCGGGGACATTCTGGAGTCCGAAGAACGATGGGGTCTGCTCGCGGTGCTCTAGTAGCAGGCCGGCGGCCGTGGCCCCGACCTCGGGGCCGTCGGGGCGCCCCTCGACGAGGATCTCGTCGCGGCCGATTTGGGCGGCCAGCCAGGCATCGGTCTCGCCCCAGGGGTCGCGGTCGGCGATCGATAGGGCAGCAAGCCAGCCGAGCCGATACGGGGCCGCGGAAGTCGGCGGCAGAAAACGCCCTTGCGCCAGGGCTTCCATCAGTCCAGGGGCGGCTTCCTCGGTTCCGTCCATCGCCAGCCGGGCACAGATCATCCCGAACCGACTGGGCCTTCCCCCGCTCTGCTGTTGCAGAAACGTCGCAACAGGCTCCGCCGCCGGTACCGGCTCATCCTCCAGAAGCAGGAAATACTTGCCGGCAAACCGCGAGACTTCTTTCGGATCGAGCTGGGCCAGCATCAGCAGCTCGCGCTCGCTGAGCTTGTGCTTGTCGGTCAACATGCGCTCGAACGTCCGCTGGCTGAGGGCCGTCAACCGTTGGGCCTGGTCCGTCTGCACATGGAGTCTGTAGTCCAGCCGCCGCTGCGGAGTGGGCAGGTTGACCAGGTGGAAGAAAGCCGTCGGCTGGTTCGGATGGGGAAAGGCCACGCCGACCGGGTAGTCGCCCGGTTCGAGGTTGTTGCCGCTGACGCAATGGGCCTCACGGTCGTCAATGCGGTCGAAATGGCTCGGTCGCAGCGCCCCTTCGCTCATGCTGGGCACGCCAACCAGCAGGTGCTGCTCGCCCTCGTGACGCCTTGCCCGCCAGTATTCGGCCACCATCGCTGGCCGCGTCAGATCCAGCAGTGCCTTCAACTGGGCCGATGTCTCGGCGTTGGCGCCCTCGGCCAACCGGGCCTCAAGCGTTTTCCTTACTCGCGGCAGAAGCTCGTCCTGGCACAGCAGCCACTGCAACCGCTTGACCGCCCCCAGCCGAACGCCGTAAGAATCGTCGTCCACTTGCCGCACCAGCCGATCAAGTTGCTCGGGCGATACGTCTTCAACGGGCTCAAGCGGAACCTCAGGCAGACGACGGCACCATTGCTCCAGGTGCCAGCGGACCTCGAACGAGGTCTCCGGCCTCAGCAGCACCCGCCGAAACTCGGTTGCCAGCAACCGGCCCATCTCGGGCCGGGTCGCCAAGGCCTCCAGCCTGACCGCCGCCCGGCGCCGCAGTTCGTACCGGTCGCTGTCGAGTTGCTCGATCAGCCCGCCCAATTCGCCACGGAGCCTCTCCTGTTCGGTCTCAGCGAGCCCCGAGGGCGCGTTGGGGCCGGATTCCGCAGCAGGACCCGATTCCGCACCGTGCGCCGTCACGTTCCCGCCGGACACGGCACCGCAGAGCAGCAGCAGACACACAGGGGCAATCGAACGGGACATCGCAGTCTCGCAAGGGGCGCGCAAGTCACGGCGGTGGTTGGGAATTGCTATCCGTAGGGCCTCAGCCAAATGGGGGTCAAGGCGAGTTGTGGCTTGACGGGCAGCAATTCAGGTTGTTGTGATACAGGCGTCCAGATCTGAAGCCTTGCGACTTCAGCTACCATGTGATCGACACGTTGCAGCTTTTTCTTATTCTAACACGGGAGGCCACATTCTGCCCCCCGACACCGACGAGCTCTCCAAAACTCCCAAACGGCCGCATTGAATGGCAATGCCTGCTGCGGAGCATCGTCGCTGCCAGCCACGTCCCCGTTCAGGGAAACTCCCGGCGGCCGGCGCCTAGGTCGATACTCCCGCCGACGTCGGTCTTGCCGAAAGTGATCTCGGCCTCGCCGAGGGTGAGGTGCACCTGGGTGTCGGTGACCTGGTGATGGGCCCCGGGCGGGGTGGGGGCCGAGGCGTCGATTGCGGTGAGCACGTGCAGGAAGTAGTCCACCTTTGACGCCCGCGGGGGCGAGACCTCAATGCGACACTCGGGTGCCGGACCCGTGTCGCGGCTGGGCGGATAGCTGTGGCCGCCATAGCTGTACAGATCGTCTCCCTCGACGAGCTTCACGTCGGCCGTGGCGGGCAGGAGCGTCTGGATCCGCAGACGGCCTTGTCCGTTGGACACGACGAGGTTCGGCGCGGTGCCCTCGGGCCGTTTGACTGCCTGAAGCAGCCAGGTCTTCTTGTAGGCCGGATCGCGGGCCGCGACGCGGTCGAAGACAACGAAGGTGCCCGGCCGCAGGTAGACGATTTGCCGCGTAAAGCAGTCGAGCTTGTTGGGGGAATACGCCCGGGTACAGTCGCCGGCCACGTAGAGCCAGTCGCCGTGATCCTCGAAAGCCGGGACGTCGGCGATGTCGTAGAGCGGGCGGTCCTTCTGCCAGGCGTCGGCGTCGGTCACGGCCCCGTTGTGGTGCGGCCAGTTGTGGTGCTGTCCGCCGTCGTTGCCCGTCACGCGGCCCGCGCGGATATTTGGCCAGGTCTCCGACGGGTCGTTGATCAAGATCGTGTTGTGGGCGATGGAGCGGAGATGGTAGTTGACGTCGTGGGGAGTGCCGAAGCCGTCGTAGTGGCCGCCGTCGCCGACGAGTTCGCCCTGGCGATAGATTAGGAAGTGGCCCACGTCGAGATGCTGATGGGCCGTGAAACGATCGCCGCACTTGAAGAAGAAACAGGTGGCGTCTTCGTCCCACGAGCTGCGGGCGTAGACGTAGCCGGCCCCGGGGCTGAAATGGGAGAGCCGAAACGATGCCAGGTCGCCTTGCTTGAGCGTGGGATCCCGCCAGAGAAAGTCCTTGTAAGCGTAGGCGCCGACGGAGGATCGCGGCGTGGTCTCGTTGAAGGCATGAACGGCCTGGTGGGCCGGGTCGTCGCGATAGTAGTTTGCCAGGATGCGCCGGGCCGAGAGGGCCTTGTCGCGGTCGCCGCCGAAGACGCGGCCGCCGCCGTCGCCCATGGGGATCGGCCGCCGCGATCCATAGACGCCGACGCCCGGAAAGGTCTCGAACATGCCGGCGATCGCCCGATCGCGGAAGAACTCGTCGGCCAGGGCGTAGTAGTCGGTGCCATCGCAGAGCCGGGCACATTCGCAGAAGAACAGCCACTCGTAGAGCCAGTAGTGAATGTAGTATCCCTCGGCCCAGCCGCCGCCGTCACCGGCCAGCTTCAGCGCCTCGGCGGCGCGAGAGCGGAACTCCTGCTCAAGCGCATCGAGGATTTCCGCGGCGCGCGGGTTCTCGTAGTAGGTTGCGTAGCAGCCCAGACCGATGCCCCAGTTCTTGTAGCCGTACCAGCCGTTGTGGAAAACGTGGGTCTCCGACTCCACGTTGGCGTCGACCGTGCGGTTGAGGAATTCGTGAAACCGGTCCCGCTCGGGCGGCGTCCAGCACTCGTGGCAAAGGTCGTAGACGATCGCGCAGCGGGCCAAGGTGTGGGCAAAAGGAGTGTGGCCCTGGGGGATCGGGCCTTCGATCGACTGCAAGACCTTTCCGACGGCCTGACGGCCCAGTGCCCCGTCCCGCTCGATGGCACAGACCAGCGCCATCGAAACCAGCTTTGCGTGGTCGTCGGCCTCCCGCCCGCGCGCGACGCCGACGACCCGCCGGTAGGCATCGGCGCGCTGATCGGCCAAGCGCTGCAAGTACGACCGTGAGCCGAACAGCCGGGGATGGTGCTCGGGCACGGAGCGCGGTCGCTGCTGCGGGCTGTCGGCCGCCGGCCCCGGCGGAGGCGGGTCGGACCGGTTTGGGGGATGGATGATCGCGTCGACCACGGTGGCGGCTGCCAACTCGTGGCCGGCCGGCCCGAGGTGCGTCTTGTCCCAGGCAAAAAGCTCCAACCGGGCCGGCTCGTCGGCTGCCGCCTGGTGCATCGCGGCCGAGACATCGGCCAGGGCCGTCTTCTTCTCGGCGGCCACCGCACGGACCGCCTCGGCCAACTCTTCCATGGTGTCCCAGCGGGCGACAGCCGGACAGGTTGTGATCAGCATCACGTCGCTTCGGCCGCCGGTCATCCGCCGGATGCGGTCCACGGCGAATCCGAGCAGCGTGCGAAAGTGCGGGCCGCGCATCCCGGCGTCCCAGTCATTGAACCCGAACCATACGGTCACCAGATCGGGCGGCGCGCCGCCCAGCCATCGCGGCATGAGCACGAGGTTCTGCGTCAGTTGCGTTCCGCCAATGGCCGGGTTGACCAGCGTCACCTCGCTGCCGAAACGCTGCTTGAGCTGCGCGGCCATCCGTTGGGCCCAGAGAATCTCACGATTCGCCCAGTGGCGCTTGTCGGTGAGCGAGTCGCCCATGGTGACGATCGTGACGGGTTGGCCGGCCTTCAGCTTGGCAAGGACCCGCGGCGCGCCCGGCTGCAACGGCGTGTAGTCCGTCTGGTCGACAGCGATCTCCGGCTCCAGGGCGACCTGGTCGATGGCGAACGAGCATGCCGGGTATTCACGCCAATAGTACCACTTGCCGAACCAGAGGTTGCCGAAACCTGACGGCCGGTAACCTGCCTGGGGATCGATCGGCTGGCCGGCGGGCAACTCGGGCACCAGATCGCACCACGGCACGGTGATCCGGCGCCACTCGGTCGAATCGATGGGGAAACAGCAAGCGTAACGCAGCCCGTAGTTCGACGAGTCGATCAGCTCCAGCCCGCCGAAGCTCGACGAGCCGTCCCCTTTGACCCAGAAGCTCAAGCCGGCCGCCTCGTCCCAGGCCGCCGAAGGCCGCACGGAGGCGGTGAAGAAGCCACTTTGCGCACCGTCGTGGAACGTGAACTGGCAGGCCTGGCCGACCTTGCCCGGCACGAGCTCGACGGCGCCGATCGGCGTCTTGCCTTCGCCGCCCGTGGTGGGCTGATGGCGGACGGTGTCCATGTCGAAGAGGATCGTCGCCAGGCTGTCCTCTGCCCATGCAGGCGGGGGCGGCGCAAGAACGGCTCCGCAGACGGCGATCCCCAAGATCGCGGCAAGTCGAGTTGTCCTCATGGTCTCTATCCCGGTCCCTTGCCAAGGCGTCTCTTCCGACGGTGCCAGAGAACTGGCGCCGTCGCCATGGCAACTGCGAACAGGGTAAGCGCCGTCGGTTCGGGAACGACGATCGTGCCGGAAAACGTCCCCGCGGCTCCGGCAACAGTGTAGGTGAAACAGAGGTCGTTGGTCAACGCCGCCCACGGGAGCCCTTCGCCGAGGACCTTGCCCAATCGATGGGTTTGAAAGCGGGTGTACGCGAAGTTGCCGCTGATTCGCCAGTCGGTATCCTCGCGGAAGAGCCCAAGGTTGGCCGCGGGCTGGCCGGTGAAGAGCCCGTCCTCTGAGGTGATCACGTAGCCGTTGATGGGTGTGCCGTTGGGCTCGATCAACAGACCGTCGGGCGTGACCAGCAGCTCGACGTTCGCATCGACGGGGGCTTCGGGAACCATGGTCGCGTACATCCCGGTGCCGAACAGATTGGCCGCCAGAATGGCCTGGATATCGATGCCGTTGCAGCGCGTGTCGCCCGTGAAGTCGCCCTCGAACCAGGTTGCGTCGAGATCCCGGCCGAACTTATTGGCCGCCAGAATCGCCTGGATGTCGATGCCGTTGACCGCCCGGTCGGCGTTGGTGTCGCCGTCGGCGGCCTGGAACAGTTCGAGGTTGACGGCCTGGTCGGTACGGCCAACGCCCTGATGGTCGCGGTCCAGGTCGGTCAGGAACACGCCGCGGCCGAGATGGGTGCCCACGTCCGGAATCGCGGTGAAGAACCCCTGGAGTTCGCCGTCTTTAGACGTCTCGATAATCGTCCGGGCCTGGTCGCCGTACCATTGTGGGCCACCGGCCGTGGACGGGTCTTGCAGCTTGCCGATCGCTTCGAGGTCGAGCGTGCCGCCGAGTTGCACCACGTCGGTGACGACCAGACCGTTGCCGGCGACCGCCTTGTGGCCGGAGAGGGCGTCGACGCGGTGCTCGAAGACCGAGCCGGGTTGCATGGTCACGCTGCCCTGCACGGCGAGATTACCGCCGCCTTCGCCGCCGGGACGGAGAATCCCGTAGTTATTCAGATAGACGCCGAGGGTGCCCTCGCCGAACAGCAGCGAGCCGGGGGCTATCCAGAAGCCGCCCGTGCCCTGCATCGTGGCCATGGGGCGCAGCTCCGCGGAGCCCGTCACCCGTAGATCGTTGCCCAGCGCCGTGACGCTGCCGTCGTGCAAAACCAACTGGCATTGCAGCAGCGCGGGGTTCCTGGGCTCGACGTTAAGCTGGCCGAACTGCTCCAGGCTGGCGCCGTCGAAGGTGCCGTCGACCATCGCGATGGTGCCGTGGTTGACGACGCCCACGTCGGCCGGCGCCAGTCGATTGAGCGTGGACCCCTGGGCAAGGATCAGTCGGCCCGAACCCTGGAGTGTTGCCGAAGTGCCAATCGCGAGGGAACCGTCAAGCGTCAGGTCCACGTTGAGCATGGTGGTGCTGTCGTCGTGCAGAACGACCGCCGACTCCAGCGTCGCGTCGCGATCTTCGACGGTCAGCTCGCCATATTGGTCCAGGCTGGCGCCGTGAAAGGTGCCGCCCGACATGGTGGCGGCGCCGTGGTTGACGACGCTCACGTCGACGAATCCGAGTCCGTCCAGTGTTGACTGCGACTCGATGATCAGCCTGCCCGGTCCGGTCACCGAGGCGCGGCGCTGGACGCTGAGTAAGCCGGTGATGGAGAGATCCGCATGCAAATCGGCGGAACTGTCGTCCTCGAAGACCGCGGCCGAGACGATGGCCGAGGCGTTGCCGATCACTTGCAGAGTGCCGGCGTGCTCCAACTGGGGCGCCAGGTAGGTGCCGCCACTGAGCTCGAAGTGGCCCGTGTTCGTCAGGCCATAGGCGTCCATCTCGAAGGAGTGGCCTTGGCCGATCATCAGATTGCCGCCGAAACCCTTCAGACGGCTTACGTGGTTGACCAGGATCGAACCGTTCCGCGCGTCCACGATGCCGAATCCGGAAGAGCCATCCAAATCGGGCGTCGTCAGACCCGTCAAGGTTTGCAGCGAGAAGGTGAGGGTCCCCCCCTCGGCCCGCACGGTGCCCTCGTTGCGGAACCCCCTGGAATCGATCGTGCCGTGCCCGACGGTCAGACCCGTGTTGGTGATTTCCCCTCCTTGGACCCGACCGCCGTTGAGTCGCAACTCGTCGGCCACTACAGTGTCCCACGCGGTCGAGTGTTCAAAGGTTCCCGTTGCGTCAGAAGTGCCGACCGTGCGGACGCTGAGGAGCGTCCCCGTGACGGAGAGGGTCCCCCCGCGGGCAAACAGGTCGGCGTTGGGGCCGAAATCCACGTTGCAGTCCAATTCCCCTGTGCCCACCAGGCGGCGGCCCGACAGCATGCGCAGGTAGCCGGGCCCGGCGACTTCTCCGCCGTCGAGGATCGTCTCGACTTCGCTCGCAGCGCCGAGGCGAAGCGAATCGCCGATGCTGTCGAGCTCCACGAGGCTACCGGTGAAAAGGGCCATCGGCGCGCCGATGGCCACCGCCCCGTCGACCTCGAGCGTGCCGGTCAAGTACATCGGGCGCCCTTCGATCTGCGTTTCCTCCGACGCGCCGCCGAGGTTGGTCAAGTGCGTCGTTCCGGCCATTTGCCAGCCGGAAGTGGTCTGCACGTTCAACCGTCCTCCTGGTTCCACAATCAGCGTTCCGTCGAATCGGTTGCCGAGACTCTCACTGAGCCTCCCGCCCGTCAGCGTCAGCGTGTCGCCGAGCGTGACCGTCGTGGTGCCCTGCTGGCCGTCCATGTCGTAGATGCCGACGGCAAGGGTGGTGTCTGTTTCTACCGTGGCGTCGCCGTTCTGGATGATCTGTCCGGGGCCGGTGTAGGATCCGCCCTTGAACGTCGTCGGCCCGTTAAGCTCCAGCCGGTCCGTCACGCTTGCCACATCGACGGTTGCCCCGTCGAACTGGGTTTCAGCGGTGATCCGGGCCGTGCCCTGGGCAAACAGCTCTCCGCTGACGATCATCTCCGTGCCGCCGACGGTGGGCGGGCCGGAGCTGTCGATCAGATTCATGGTTCCTTCCATGCGAAACAGATAGGTCAAGTTGACGTTCAGCGTCCCGCTGGTGACGGTGATTTCCCCATCGTACCCCTCCTGGCTATCGTCCTCCAGCTTCAGGGCGTTGATCGTGAAGGCGGCACCGGGCTCGACGAACGTCTCGGTATATCCCAACGTGCCGTCCCAATCGTAGATCCGCACGTCGATCGAGGTGTCGGCCAGCACGGTGGCCCGGCCATTCTGCGTTACTTTTCCATTGCCGGTGATGCTGCTGTCTTCGCCGCCTTGATAGAAGGTCAGGGCGTTCAACTCGAGGTGATCGTCGAAGTTGGGCACGCTGATGCTGCCGCCGTCAATCTCGAGGGGTGCCGAGATCGAGGCGTTTCCGTCGACGTTGACTCTCCCGCACAGCTCCATCGTTGACCCCAGCAGCGACGGTTCCTGGATGTCCGTCTGGTTGAGATTCATCATGCCGTCCAGCCGCCAGGAGCCACCGTTGTTGATCTCGACCCTCAGACTTCCGCTGTTGATGGTGGCCGTGCCGTCGAAGCCGTCGATAGTGGGATTGTCGTCGATCTGGTCGGTGGTGAGGTACAGGGACGCACCGGACTCGATGGTGGTCAGGCTGCTTCCCTGGTGCCCGTCCCAATCGTAGAGGTCGACATCGACCGTGGGAGACTCTCCGGCCTTGACGGTGAGGTGGTTGTCCTGGACGATCGTCCCGTTTCCGGCGAAACTCCCGCTGTACAGGTCGATCTCACCGTTGAGGTCGAGCGTGGCCCCGTCGGCGAGGTTTACGTTCGAGGAATCGCGGAAAGCGGCGTCGTTGTCGATTCGGGCGTCGCCGGTGACGTTGATCTGGCCCTCCTGGAACACTTTCGCCCCGGCCAGGGTCGCCAAGCCGTAGTTGCCGTTGATGTCCAGCAGGCATCCGGGCCCCAGTGTGAACGCGTAGTTGAACGTAACCGACTGGCCCGACCCGATCCGCATGGTGCCGGAAAAGTCGTTGGTCAAATGCGCGTCGAAGACGATGCTCCCGTAGCGCGCGTCGACCTCGCCGTTTCCCGAATCGCCGTCGAGATTCAGGGAGTAGCTGCTTGGATTGGGGTCGGTGATTGTCAAGGTCCGTCCGGTGCCGGCCTGGATCACACCGTCGTTGTCCAGGCGGGTGTCAACCCGGATCTCCAAGTCGCCCATGTCGCTGCCGTAGATCCCGCCGCTGTTGATATCGATGTTCAGGGCGGTGACCACTCCGTAGCCCAGTAGCTTTCCGGCGTTGCCATCGAACCAGTCGGTCGTGAGCATGTACCCGGCGTCGATCATTCCCCCGTTGACATACACGTAGCCACCGTCGATGTCGAGGAACGTGGCGCTCATGTTCCCGCCCTCGGCGACCGTGATCGAACTCGTGCCGTAGCCTGGATTGTACTGTACGGTGATCCGCTCAGCAGCGGCAAGCGAATGGGCCTCGCCGACGCGCAGTCTGGTCCACTCGGCCACCAGGAGGTTCCCGACCCAGGCGCCCCCGGTGATCTCCGGAGTCCCCCCCGCGCGAACGAAGACATCGTCGGAATAGTCCGGTCGCTCGTTTCCTTGCCAGTGGGCGCTGGTGTTCCAGTTCGATCCCAACAACTCCTTTCGCGGCAGGTCGATCTGTTGCCAGTCGCTGGCCGCCGCCATTGAGAAGATATCGGTCGCGCTGGGAAGGCGTCGGAGATTGTTGGAAATGCTCGGATACATCAGCGCTCGGTTATCGGCCAAATGATATTCGTCCGACGGAGGACACCTGGCTGCCATGGTTGCGCCATAGACGAAGTCCGGATCGAAATCATAATCACCGTCGTCGGCTTCCCCCGATGCAACGCAATGCGTCATGCCCAAGGCGTGCCCGACCTCGTGCAAGGCAACCGAAAGCAGGTCGTGGAGCGATTCTGCGGGCGTCCCGGCCAAGACCACCCCCTGATAGCCTGCTTCCAGGTTGTCCGGCGGGCTGCCGCTGAACCAGTCGGCCTGTTCCGCGGGAGTCAACTCCTGGTACCGCCGCTGCACCATGTCGTATTCCTCGTTGAGATGCGGCGTGGGGTCGAAGTACCAGGCATACGCCGGGTTGAACGAGATGTAAGCAACCGTCTCGCGGCCGCCTTGGTCGCTGGTGCAGGTGTGAATGCCCAGAGCGCCGCCGCCGCTGCCGATGTTCTCCTCCCAGCGGTAATGGATCGACAGATACCAGGTGTCCCCGATGATCTCCTCGTAGTAGTCCTCGACGTACTCCATGATCGCCTGAAGCCGTGATGCGTCCGGGTCAGAGGCCGGGGCATGGAACGTGGTCTCAAGGTCCACGTTGATGTTGATCCCCCGTGTCGGCGTCGGAGCCAGACACAAGGCACCTACCGCCAATAGCATGAGGCCCCGCATTGCTGGTGATTTGCACGTCATCAGCTCATCCTCCCATGGTTGGAGCTTGTCGAGGGGCGGGTGGGAGCCGCAGTCGCTCGGGGCCATCCGCCCGAAGGAAGTACCCACCTAAGGACTCGTAAGAGAATAAGTTGGGCATACACAGAAGTGCAAGGACGCGCAGCGGCCTTGCTCTCTCATCACATGCGGACTGAGGATACCTGTGAGTTGCCTGGTTCTTTCCCGATCAGAAGCCACCGGAATCGACGTTTCACGCAGGGCGAGCGTTATGGGTGGAAAGGCGTCTGCGCCGCCTTTCCACCCATGAGAATGCCCAAGTTGTTCTTTTACGAGTCCTAAGCGATGGGCACGACTTCGATTCCCGAAAGCTGGCAGTATTGCTCGAACAACCGGTCCAAACGACCGTAGATGAACGGCTGGTGGAAACCCTTGCAGTCGCGCGGGTCGGCCACGTCGTCCATCTCCAACTCGACCGACGTACGACAGCCGCCGGCCGGCGGCGTTTCGATGTTCGCCACGACCTTGCCTGTGCCGAGGATCAACTTGCCGGGGCCGTCGAAGTCGATGACCGTGACCGGCTCGCCGATCGGCCAGATGACTTGCGGCGAGACGCCGATGGCCGATTCGCTGTGGCTGCGGAGGATTACGGGCTCCGGCTCCTGGTCGAATCCGCGGAGCCTCGTGGGCGACGAGCAGTGAGCTCCCATCAGCGTGCCCGCGACGGTGTTGGGACAGGGGTCCTGCATGAATCCCGGCCGACCCGCCAGCAGCGCACACAGCCGCAGGGCGATGGCCGAATTCCAGTCGCATTCGCAGCAGCCCACGCTGCCTTCGTCGTTTAGCAGCATCCAGGCGATGCAGGGCGGGGCGTCGATCCGCCGGCTGCCCACCAGGCCCAGGCAATTCAGCGAAATCCCGTCGCAGCGCTCGTCGGCCATCAGCTTCTTGGCGACGAAGTAGTTTTTGGCCGCCTTGAAAATGTCCTGTTCGCTGGGTTCGCGAACGGCCTTGGCGCGTTTGGCCAGATCCACGGCAAGCTGCTTCATTTCGTCGGTGTCGCCGATGCTCTTGAGCCCTTCTTCCCACCGGGTCAGCGGAATATAGCGGAGCGTGGTGCCGATCACGTCGAGCACTTTCTCTTCCGTGTTGTTACCGTTGACGATCAGCAGCCGGCTGGTCTTCATGGCGACGTTGGTCTTCAACAGGTGTATCGCCTCGGCCAGCCACTCGATCTTCTGCGTGGCGCCGACCAGCGTCTTGGCCTGGTTGCGGGTTGCCTGCAGGTGGCCGGTGAACGACGTGCCCATCGGGCTGAAGACAATCGTCGGCAGGTCCTTAGGTCGCTCCGTCACAAACCGGTTGGTCTCCTGCCAGCCGGCGTTAAGGCTCATCACGATCAGGATCACGCCGTCAGGAGGGTCTTGCGTACACTCCGCGATCAAGGCGTTCATGGCCGAGGCATCCGCAAGCGGCTCCTGCGTGACCTGCAAATCGATGTCTTCCTTCTTCGCCGCGTCGGTCATCAACTTGGTGTAGTCAGCCTGGCGGGCCTGGATGTCGTAGGACGCGCCGGGCCAGCCCATCCAATAGCGGTCCGTCTCAGGCCGGACGAAGACGGCGCGGATGCGGGCTCGGGCCGGTTCGGCGGGGTCGCCGGCCGGCGCGGCCGTGGCCAGTTGCGACAGCATCGAGTGGGCCGCCAAGGCCCCGGCGCCGACCACCGTCATGAAGTCGCGCCGCCCGATCGAGCGGCAACAACCACACTCGAAGCACGCCTCGCCCTCGCGGTGCTGATGATGCGTTCTCATGCCAATCCTCCTTTGGAATCGTTCGATGGGCCTGCCACGCCGGGCGCCTGTCCGCCGGAACACCGCGCGGCGAGCACCGGCTAGTGAACACGTGACTGGTACATGGGTTGAAGAACACGCAACAGGCACAGTCTGCGCCTTGCCGTACAGAAAGTCAAGCAGAGCGGTCAGAACGCGCCCTCATCCATAGAGTTTCCACACCGGCTCTCAGCCCCACTTCAACACGGCCCCGGTATCGGCGCTGGTGGCCATGGCCGCATACTTGCCTAGGCAGCCGGTCTTGAAGCGTGGCTCACGTGGCTGCCATTTCTCTCGACGGGCGGCCACTTCCTCCTCGCCAAGGCGGATGTTGAGCTTGTGGGCCGGAATATCGATCTCGATGACGTCGCCCGGCTCGACGAGTCCGATGGGCCCGCCGACGGCCGCCTCGGGGCTGACGTGGCCGATGCAGGCGCCGGCGGTGCCGCCGGAGAACCGGCCGTCGGTGATCAGTGCCACTTTGTCGTCGAGCCCTACGCCCCGGATGGCGCTGGTCGGAGCCAGCATCTCCTGCATTCCGGGTCCGCCGCGCGGCCCCTCGTAGCGAATCACCACCACGTCGCCCGCCTTGACCTTGCCGCCGACGATGCCTTCGTAGGCGTCCGTCTCCGTCTCGAAGATCACGGCGGGACCGGAGTGCTTCATCATCTTGGGCAAGACGCCCGCTGCCTTGACCACCGCGCCGTTGGGTGCCAGATTGCCGTAGAGGATGACCAGCCCGCCTTCGTCGCTATAGGCGTTGCCAACCTCGCGAATGCAGTCGGTCGGGTCGAACCCCAAATCGGCGGCCGAGAGGTCCCGGATGGATCCGGCGGTCTTCGCGACGCTCATCCCCTCGTTGTTGCGTTGTCCCCGGGCAGTGACGGCCGCCAGTTCCAGGGCCTCCCCGGCAACCGAATCGGCCCGAATGTCGAAGTCGGCGATGTTCTCCGCCAGAGTCTTGCCGGAAACCGTGGGGCAATCCAGATGCAGCAGTCCGGGGCGCCCGCGCTGGACGCTGCCGAGGATCGTGTGGATTCCTCCCGAGTTGTGGACGTCCTGCACGTGATACGAGCTGCTGGGAGAAACCTTGCAAACGTTGGGCGTCTGCCGGCTGAGCTGGTTGATTCGCTCGATGCCGTAATCGATGCCCGCCTCGCTGGCCACCGCCAGCATGTGCAGCACGGTGTTGGTGCTGCCGCCCATGGCCATGTCCAGGACCATCGAATTGTCGATCGACTCGGCTGTGACGATCTCTCGCGGCAACAGCCCGTGGCCCTCGCCCTGCTTGTCGAACTGCAAGACCATCTCGACAATTCGCTGTGCAGCTCGGCGGAAGAGCCTGCTTCGCTCGGCGCTGGTGGCCAGCAACGTGCCGTTGGTCGGCAGGGCCATGCCCAACGCCTCGCACAGACAGTTCATGCTGTTGGCCGTGAACATGCCCGAGCACGATCCGCAGGTCGGACACCCGATCTGCTCGAGTTTCAGCAGCTCCTCGGCGCTCAGCTTGCCGTCTTGCTTGGCGGCGGCGCCGACAAAGACATCGATTAGATCGACCGTTTTTCCGTCGGACATCTTGCCGGCCTCCATAGGCCCGCCGCTGGCGAAAATCGTGGGTATGTTGCATCGCACGGAGGCCATCAGCATGCCCGGCACGATCTTGTCGCAGTTGGGGATACAGATCATGCCGTCGAAGCAATGGGCCCCGAGCATCGTCTCGACCGCGTCGGCAATGATCTCCCGGCTGGGTAACGAGAACTTCATGCCCGTGTGACCCATGGCGATCCCGTCATCCACACCGATCGTATTGAACACGAACGGCACGCCGCCCGCCTCGCGAACGCACTGTTTGACGAACTCGCCGACCTTGTTCAGATGGACGTGGCCCGGAATAATATCGGTGTAGCTGTTGCAGATGGCGATAAACGGCTTGGAGAAATCGTCTTCCCCCACGCCAGTGGCGCGCAAGAGGCTTCGGTGGGGGGCTCGGGCATCACCCAATTTGATCGTGTCGGATCGCATGATCGAGGGTCCTTTCGCTGAAGAAAATGGAACCGCACCATTCTAGAGGGCGAGCACGAAGAAGGACAAGGGGACCGTTTGCCCTCCTGCCACGCGCCGTCCGGTGGCATACGCTCCGCCCAGAGGTTATCCTTGATGCATTGTTGACTTGACGTTAATTCAAGACGCTGAATCAAACTGAAGAGGTCTCAAACATGCGGTACATTCTTCCGACCTTCTGGCTTGTTCTGGTGGCAAGTACCCTCCTCGCTGCCGACAGACGGCCCGAGAAGTCCGACGACGGGTTCATCTCCCTGTTCGACGGCAAAACCTTCGACGGCTGGGAAGGCAACTTGGAGGTGTTTCGCATCGAAGACGGAGCGATCGTCGGCGGCAGCCTGAAGCGGAACGTGGCGCAAAACGAGTTCCTCTGCACCAAACGGGAATACGGCGACTTCGAGTTGCGGCTAAGATTCAAGCTGCTGGGCCGGGGCGCCAATGCGGGCGTGCAGGTCCGCAGCCAGCGGATTCCCGATCATCACGAGATGATCGGCTATCAGCCCGATCTGGGCGACGGCTGGTGGGGCTGCCTTTACGACGAGTCGCGCCGCCGCAAGGTCCTTGCCGGCCCGCCCGAGGACCAGCGCGACAAGCCGGTCAAGAAGAACGATTGGAACGAGTACGTGATTCGTTGCCAGGGCCGACGGATCCAACTCTGGATCAACGACCACCGGACCGTCGACTACACAGAGCCCGACGAGTCGATTCCCCAGAGTGGCCTGATCGGCGTACAGATTCACGGCGGACCCCCGAGCGAGGCGTGGTACAAGGACATTCGGATCAAGGAGTTGCCCGCGGCCGCGCCGCGCAACGTCGATTAGCAAAACGGCGATCGTTGCGGATTTCGCGGATTTCCAGTGGCGGGCCACGGCCTTTGCCGGCGTTGACGCGCCGGCGGGCGGGTCGGTACGACAGAATGCAGTTGGGGCGATTAGCTCAGTTGGCTAGAGCGCCACGTTTACACCGTGGAAGTCACAGGTTCAAGTCCTGTATCGCCCACTCCCCGAACCCCTTATTGATGTCTGCATTGCGAATGATCCAGGCCGACCAACGGGAGGCCGGAAAAATCGGGCTCCCGTTGGTCGCCCTCGCGCATTGACTGTGCAAGCGTCAAT
>JAFGRD010000016.1 GCA_016935315.1 Pirellulales bacterium | reverse complement strand
GTCAATGCGCGAGGGCGACCAACGGGAGCCCGATTCTGCCGGCCTCCCGTTGGTCGGCCTGGATCATTCGCAATGCAGACATCAATAGCCGATCGGCAAAGGTGGCATTATAACAGGCATCAGGGGTGCTGCCAATTGGCCCGGTCGTTCGCCTACACCTGCATATTCAGCCCGCCAGAGCCACGCTTGCCCGGAAGCCGCGACGTCGATGGCTCGGTACTCTGGACGTTCCTTAACGTCGGCGCCTATACTATTGACCTTTGCATCGTCCATGCGCGAGGGCTCGCCGCTTACGCTCGCATTCGTCAGAAGGAGTTGATCGCATGTCAGTACCGGGAACTATGGGCAGGATCCTGACGGTAGACCTCAGCACCCAGGAAATCTCCATTGAGAAGCCTGACGACGACCTCTACTACAACTATCTGGGCGGCTACGGTCTGGGCGCCTACTACCTGTTCCGACTGCAGAAGCCGGGCGTCGATCCCCTCGGGCCGGAAAGCCACCTGGGCTTCTTCGCCGGGCTGTTGACCGGCACTAGCGGAATCACCGCCAACCGCTACGTCGTGGTGGCCAAAAGTCCCAAGACGGGAACCTTCGGCGACGCCAACTCCGGCGGCACGTTCGGCCCGGCCATGAAGAACGCCGGCTTCGACGGCGTCATCCTCAAGGGGGTTAGCGAGAAGCCCGTCTATTTGCTGCTGCGCAACGGAGAAGCCGAACTGTTGCCCGCCGATCAGTGGTGGGGGTGGGACTCGCACCAGGTCGAGGACACGACCCAGGAACTCTATGGAAGCAAGGCACGCAGCGCCTGCATCGGACCAGCCGGCGAGCGTATGAACCTGCTCTCGTGCATCATCAACGACAAGGGCCGGGCGGCCGGCCGCAGCGGACTCGGCGCCGTGATGGGCTCGAAAAAGCTCAAGGCGATCGTGGCCGTCGGCGACGCCCAGGTCACCGTGGCCGACGCCGACGGCATGAAAGCGGCCATCAAGAAGCACCGCGAGTGGCTGGTGGCCACCGACGGTTACAAGTTCTTCCACCAATATGGCACCTCCGGCCTGACGGCCGCCTCGTGTGCCTCGGGCGACACGCCCATCAAGAACTGGGGCGGCGTTCCGGAGGATTTCCCCACGGCCAGCAAGATCAGCGACGACGCCGTGGCGGCCATCGAGAAGAAGAAGTACGGCTGTTGGCGATGCCCGATCGCCTGCGGCGGACTGACCGAAATCAAGGACGGCCCCTACAAATCGGACACGCACAAGCCCGAGTACGAGACCTTGGGTGCCTTCGGCACGATGTGCCTCAACGACGACCTCGGCTCGATCAACCTCTGCAACGAGTACTGCAACCGGTACGGGCTGGATACGATCGGCGTCGGCTGCACTGTGGCGTTTGCCATCGAGTGCTACGAGAACGGCGTCCTGACCGGCGACGACACCGATGGGCTGGAGCTGACCTGGGGCAACCACCGGGCCGTCGCCGAGGTCACCCGGCAAATCGCCACCGGCGAAGGGTTCGGCGGCCGCGTATTGGCCGACGGGGCAAAGGTGGCCGCCGAGCGGATCGGCAAGGGGGCCGAGCAGTACGCGATCCACGTCGGCGGCGAAGAGCTGCCGATGCACGACCCGCGGCTCAGCCCGGGTCTGGCCACCAGCTACAAGATGGACGCCACGCCCGGCCGCCACACGCAAATGAGCGCCTGGACGGTCGAGGCCTCGTTCTGCCCGCCGGGCCTGATCACCGCAGAGTTCGACAAGTACACCTATACCGGCAAGGGCCAGGTCCACCGCGTCGTCAGCGCCCACCACCATGCCAGCAGCGCCGCCGGCATGTGCATGTTCGCCTGGTGCAATCTCAAGCCCGACTGCCTGACCGATTCACTCACCCACACGACCGGCCAGCCCTACACGCTCGACTGCGTGCAGGAGATCGGCGACCGGATCGCGGCGTTGCGGATGGCATTCAACGTCCGCGAAGGTGTGCGAAACACGGATTTTGCGGTGCCCGGCCGGATGATCGGCAACCCGCCGCTGCAAGCCGGCCCGCTCGAAGGCGTGACCGTCGACATCGACACGCAAATCCGAGAGTATCTCGAAGCGATGGGTTGGGACGCCGACGGCGTGCCCACCGAAGCGACGCTCGAAGGTCTCGGGCTCGATTTCGTAGCGGCCGAATTGTATCCGCAGCGATCGTAGTACACGCTGCCCGCTCGGTGCACCACGTCTTCTTGCTGCCGGCATCCACGTCGGCCGAAAAGCCGCGTTGGCGATCATCCCGTGTCGCGAAGCCGGGCAACTGAGGCCCTGCATGCGCGCTGTCAAACAAACTTGCCTAGGTGCTCCAGGCTTTTAGCGGCTTGCTCCGGCGTGCCGCACTCGACGCTGAAGACGATATCCTGCGGGCATTGGTCTTGCACCGTCTTGATGATTCGCTCCCAGTCCATCACGCCTTCGCCGCAGGCACAGCCGACCGGAGTGCCCGTCACCTGGCCGCGCTCCGCCGCCGCATGCTCGTCGGAGATGTCCTTCGCGTGCAGATGCACCAGCCGCTCGGCCACCCGGTCAAGCCAAAGGTAAACGTCGTGTCCGCAGAGATAGGCGTTGCCCGTGTCGAGGTTGATGCCGATGGCCGGGCTGTCGACCAGATGGTAGATGCGGTCCAGGCCGTCGGGCGTTCGGGAATACTGGGCATGGGGCTCCAAGCCGATCTTCACGCCGCGTCGCTCGGCGACGAAGGCCGCTTCCTGAAGCGTGTACTTGATCAGCACGAAGTCTTCCTCTTCGGTCGTCCATTTGGCCTTATGACCTTCGTCGGTGTTGATCACCGGCACGCCGATTTCGGCCGCCGTGCGAATGGCCAGCTTGAGGTACTCGCCGTGCACTTCCGGACGCCCCAGCGGCCCGTGGCTCTGCAGGCCCGAGACGGTCAACCCGGCAGCATCGCAGGCATCCTTGATGCGGTACGGATCGTCGAACAGCGAGACGGTATGGAAATAGCCGGCCTCGCTCATCAACTCGCGGCCGAAGTGCACCATGGGCTCGAAGTATCGATAACCCATCTTGGCCGCATGCTCGACGGCCCATTCAAACGGTTTGTCGCTGCTGCGCGAGAATTCAGAATTGAGTCCGATGAAGACTTTGCCCATTGTTCTCTCCGTGGTTCGGGATCTGGCCGCCTGCGAGCGGCCGGTGATTTCGGCCACGCCGATCCGGGCAGGATGCCGTCTATTGCGGCGCCGCCACGTGGATCGGCTTGATCGTCAACTGCTCTGGCTTTGGGAAGGGCGGGAACTTCGCGTGCGGCTCGGCCTGATACCAGTAGGCCACCGACGCGATATCATCCTCCAGCGGCAGATACCGGCCCGATCCGTCCTGCATCCAGCCCAGGGCCTGGATGGTCACCTTCAGGTCCTGCTCGAAGCGGACCGGATCGACGACGTGCCAGCGATACAATCCGAATCGCTGGCCCGGCCGGTCGATGACGTCGGGTGGCAGCACTTGCGGCAGTCCCGCGTAAGGCGTGCTGTAGGTTTCGTAGAGCCTGGTCTCGGGGTTCACGAAACAGTACGAACCGCAGAAGTAGTCTTCCGTTCCCGTGCCGCAGATCGTGGGAAACTTCTGATCGCCGTCCAGGAAGAACTTGATCTCTCCCTCGCCCCACCAGCCCGGGCTGCGGGCTTCCCAGGCCATGTACGTGCCCACGTATTGGCCGCGGCCGCGCACGCCGTCCAGGATCGTGTACACCTCCTTCGCCTTCAGCCCGTTGACGCGACGGAACTGGGCGTGAAAGTAGGCGGCGTCCTTGGGCACCTCGGTCAACGTGTAGTTGATCTGGTAATAGATGACCATCTCTTTCTCGTCCAGGTTCTCCAGGGTGATCTTGGCACCCTTGCGGAACGGCATCGTCCAGTAGCAGTTGAACGCGCTGCCCGGGTTGACGCATACCGGCAACGAATTGACGTGGCAATACTTTCCCCAGCCGCAGGCGAAGAAGTCGCCCATCGGCACCTCGACCGATGGCGCGTCCTCGCCGTCCCAGAAGAAACGGAGAACGAACGACCGGGTCTTGTCGATGGGGGCGGGGGTCATCCAGATCTGCTGGATCGCGCCCGAACCGTTGATTTCGCCCAGCGTCAAGGTGCTCTTGGCCGGGACACGGACGTAAGGCGAGACCTTCCAGCCCTGGCCAAGATCGCGAGCGGCCTTCAGCGCGGGACCGTCGGTCGACATGCCTCCCTTGCCCTTCTCGCCGGTGAAGCTCTCCGGACTGATCGAGCGAGTTCGTGCGTTGGACATCCGGCAGAGGTTGCCCAGGTTCATATCGAGCCCGCGGAAGCCGGCCGGAGACGACGGCGCCTGAGCATACCCGCACGCCCAAGAAACGCAAATCGCAGTCATCGCCATCAAACACGTTCTGAAACGCATGAGAGTCTCCTTTTTCTGAAGAGGAAGAATGGTGCTGGGGGTCATCGGCGCGGGTCACGCGCACTTGACGGTGGATTGTACAGGATGTACTCGCTGTCGACAACACAGTGCGTTGGGATTTGCAGGGCAACTCAACATTCTATCCGCCGAAGGCATTGCCGTGACTACTCTCAAGACACGTGCGTCGGAGTGGCCGATTAGCCGCGATTCTACCCACAGATTCTGGTGAGGAGCCCTATCTTCGCGATCGCCAGGGCCCGCCGGCACCTCTCACTCCGCCGGCACCTCTCACTCCGCCGGGATCGACTGCGGCATTTTCGCGCCGAGTTGCTTCTGCAAAGCGTGTAGCGTATCGAGCAACTCGGCTGCCTTGACGGGGTTCTGTCGGCTCAAGTCGTTTTGCTCACCGACGTCGTGCTTGAGGTTGTACAGTTCGACTTCGTCCCAGTGATAGAACTCGATCAGCTTCCAGTCGCCCTCACGGATGGACGCGCCGGGGGTCCAGGTCGAGCCGTGATAGTGCGGATAGTGCCACCACAGCGGCCGTGGCGCAAGGGCGTCGCCCCCGCTGAGCAACGGCACGAGGCTCACCCCATCGGCGTGCAGCGCCGGCATGGCCGGCAGGCCGGCCAGCTCGACGATGGTGGGGAAGAAGTCCGTGCTGATGACGGGCCTGCGGCAGACGCTTCCCGGCTTCGTCAGGCCGGGTGCCCGGATAATCATCGGCTCGCGCACGCCCCCCTCGTACAGCCAACCCTTGCCCGACCGCAGCGGCAAGTTGCACGTGGGCCCCATCCTTCGCGTCGTGCACAGCCCGCCGTTGTCCGAGAAAAAGAAGACGACCGTGTTGCCCGCCAGGTCGAGATTCTCCAACTCCGCGAGGATCCGGCCGACGCTGTCGTCGACCGCCGCGACCATCGACGCATACGCCGGGTTGTCCTGCCGCATGCGCGACATGCCTTCGTGCTCCTTCTTGGCCGGCGTCTTGTCAGGGAACCGTGCGGCGGCTTTCTCTTGAAACTGTTCGATACGCTTCTTGTAGGGAGTAATCGGCGTGTGGACGTTGTAGTAGGAAAGGTAAAGCAGGAACGGCCGCTGTGCGTCGCGCGCGCCCAGCAGCCGGACCGATTCGTCCGTAAGCCGCTCGGTCAGGTACTCGCCCTCCGTCTTGGCCTTCAGGTTCGGATTGTCCCACGGGGCGTAGTACCCGCCCGGCGGAGAGCCCTTGTCGCAGCCACCGATGTTCACGTCGAAGCCCTGATCGGTCGGCCAGTGGCCTCGGCCGCCCAAGTGCCATTTGCCGGCGAAGAACGTCTGGTATCCGTGCTGCTTCAAGACTTCGGCGATCGTCACCTCGTCCAGCGCGAGGTTGTCGCGGTCCTCGACCTGGCGGAACTTGGCGCCCGGTACTCTCGAAGCCGCCGTGCCGGGAATCCAGTCGGTGATATCGACGCGGACGGGGTGCCGCCCGGTCATAATGCTTGCCCGCGTCGGCGAGCAGACCGGGCACGCCGCGTAGCCGTCGGTGAACTTCATTCCCGAGGCACACAGCGCGTCGATGTTCGGCGTTTCGTAGAAGCTGCTCCCGAAGCAGCCGAGGTCGGCCCAACCCAGGTCGTCGACGAGAAAGAAGACGAAGTTGGGCCCTTCCGCGCCGACGGCAGGCACCGCGCCCAGAACGGCGACCAATACGGCCAGCAGTGCAGACGTAGCTCTCATGGTGTTCTCCCTATTCACTGACGGGAAACCTCCCTCCCTGGAACACGGCCTCGCGGGCGACCTCCTTGCCGATTCTCACGACTTCTCCGACTCGGCTAAGATCGTTGTTGATCAGACTGACATTGGCGGATCTGGCCCCGTCCAGCCGCAGCCAAGGACCGGCCGTCTGGCGTGGGCGGCATCCGTGGATCAGCGCGCCGTCCACCTGCTTGAGCCAGATCACCGCGGGAGTGGACGGGGTGCTTTGTGCATCGAGACCGAAAACGTTCAAGTCCTGTACGTCCTCGCAGACCACGGCGGGCCGATGATCGTCGTTGTCGAAGCGCAGCTCAACGTTGTGGAACCTCAGGTTTTCGACGTGCCGACAATAGAAGCCGTATGCAGGAAGCGTTCCGAACATGCGACAGGCCGGATAGGCTTCGGGACGCTCCGGCACCTCGCGCGCGGCGTCCTCCAACGTGCCACCGCCCTTGAATCGGATACGGATGTTCTCGAGCGTAACGTTCTCGACGGCGTGGCCGGGCAATCCGGTGATGGAACAGCCGACGACTTTCTTGCCGGCCGCTTCGATCCAGTCGCCCACGCCGGTTGCCTGGACGTTGCTGATGATCACGTTCCGCATGTGTCCCACGCCCGGCTTCTCCGCCCGGTAGGGGCGGGCCCGGTTGCCCAGCCGGAGAAAGATCGCGCTGCCCTTGACGTTGCGCATGGTGACGTTGGACACGTTGACCCCGTCGAGCACGCCACCGTCGACAATCTGCAGCGCGATGCCCGCGTTCCGCGTGTCGTAGATGGCACAGTTCTGCACGTTGATGTTCTCGAACCCGCCCCCCGATTCCGTGCCGAGCTTGACCGCCGAGGCGTTGGAGCTGACGACGCAATTCGAGATGACCACGTTCGAGCAAGGACGTTCTGAGGTGCTTTTCAACACGATGCCGTCGTCGTCGCTGTTGATTCGGCAGTTGGCTACGCGCACCTGCCGGCAACTGTTGAGATTCAGGCCGTCCTCGTTCCGGCCCGGGGCGTCGGAAAGATGGCGCGGGCCCTCGATGTCGGGATTGATGCGGCTGTCCACCGTAATCCCGTCGACGAGCAGATTGGTGCAGCGGAAGTAGTGCTGCACCCAAGTGGTGGAGTTGCGCAGCGTGACGTCCTTGACCGTGATGTTGCGGCAGTTGACCAAGTGCAACAGGTGGCTTCTCACCTTGGGAAACTCTCTGGAGAGCGCGCCGTGGCCGTCGAGGACCCCGCGCCCGAAGACCGCGATGTTCTCCGCACCTTCCGCGTAAACCAGGCTTCGGTGCGTGAAGTCTGCCTGCTTCGTGCTGGCCAGTAGGACCGCTCCGGCGTGGAGATGCAGGGCGACGTTGCTCCTCAGCTCAACGGTCCCGGCAAGGAAGGTCCCGCTTCGCAGGTGGACCTCGCCGCCGCCTCGCTGCGCCGCGGCATCGATGGCCGCCTGAATGGCCCGGGTGTCGAGCGTGGTCCCGTCGCCTTGCGCGCCGTAGTCGCGAGCGTCGATCATGCCGTGGGTGCCCGCCGTCTCGGCGGCCGTGCCCGCCGATCCGCCGCAGAGCATCGCACCGAAGAAGAGAATCCGCAGCCAACGCATGACATCCCCCGGACAATCGAGTAGCAGGCTCAACGACACATCGGCCAACGCACCGGTCGCCGTGCGCCGACGAAGCGACCGCACCGGCTTCGCGAGGGCGCCGTGGCCACAGAACTCCCCCGACCCCATTGCTGCGCCAGCGGCCACCCCGACTCGGCATATTGTACCTTGTCTGAATCGAGGAGCAACATGCCTTCGACGCTTGAAATGCTCGATCGGTCGGTGTAGTATTGCGCTGTCGTGGGAGGAATCCGTGGAGCGCCCCCGGAGGCGCCCGCCGGTTGCCGGGCAATCCGTTAGCGGTGAGATTGAAGGGAATGTACCGTGATACGCGTCTTTTTCCCGCTCTGTGTGCCGATCGCTGTGAAGCACGTCCTGCGCATGATTCGAGCGTGGGTGATTCCGCCAGCGGTGCTGATTGTGCTTGCCGCTGCCGCCGATGCGAGCCCGCCCGGAGAGCCGCCGTCGCAAGATCGGCCGGGGCCGGTTGCCGTGCGCGTGCCTGACGTTTGGGAGTACAGTGCCCCGCTGATCGCCCCCGAGAAGCGCGACCACGATCCGAGTCACGCCCAGAAAGACCCCACCTTGGTGTTCTTCGGAGGGACGTGGCACGTGTTCATGACGGTCAAGCTGCCGGGCAGATCGGCCATCGAGTACTGCTCGTTTGAAAAGTGGGAAGACGCGGACCGGTCCCGGAGGACGATCCTGAAGGTCAGCCAGAGCGACTATTATTGTGCCCCACAGGTCTTCTACTTCACTCCGCACAAGCGGTGGTACCTGGTCTACCAGATGGGCGTGCCCGGGACGAAGTTCATGTGGGTTGCCTATAGCACGACCACCACGATCGACGACCCCGACTCGTGGACGCAAGCCAAGCCGATCCTCGACGGCGGGGAAAACGATCCGCGCGAGGTGGGAGGGCTCGACTACTGGATCATCTGTGACGACCAGCGGGCCTACCTGTTCCTCACCAGCCTCGACGGCAGGATGTGGCGGCTGTGGACGAAGCTGGAGGATTTTCCGAGGGGTTTCGACCATTGCGCGCTTGCGCTGCAGGCCCCGATCTTCGAGGCGAGCCATACGTACAAGCTCAAGGGATTGGACACGTATCTGACGATCATCGAAGAGAACGGTCGGCGGTACTACAAAGCCTATCTGGCCGATCGCCTCGACGGCCGGTGGACGCCGCTGGCCGACACGGCGGACCGGCCCTTCGCCGGTTGGAAGAACATCCGCCCGGCCGGCGGCGTGCAGCCCTGGACCGACAACGTCAGCCACGGGGAACTCATCCGCGACGGATACGACCAGACGTTGACCGTCGACCCGGGCAACCTGCGGTTCGTCTTCCAAGGCATGCTGGAGCAGAACAAGTCCGGCAAGGCCTACGGCCAGTTCTCCTGGCGGATCGGCATGCTGAAGCCGGCGGGGAGAGATTGAACCGACCGACCGTGCGACGGCCGCGTCGCGCCCGGCAAGGGGCCATCCCGTTTCGCCGCGGGCTGCTGCCCCGTCGGACGCGTGCGGCCTGTTCTTCCGCGAGTTGTCAGGGCTTCGCCGGTTCGCTGCCTTCGATGCGGACGTTGTCCACCATCAGGCGCGCGGTTCGGCTGCCGGCCTCTCCGGCGAAGAAGAAGAGGTCGTCGACCTTATGGCCCGGTTTCAGCGGGCCGCCGCGGGTGACCTTGATGGTGTGCCGGGTCCACTTACCGAGCACCGGACCGTGGATCGGGTAGCGGCAGTTGTCGTTGATGTCCAGGTCGAAGAGGAAAACCATCAGGAAGTCCGTGCCCTCGACGTAGTAGTCGAACGTCAGGTAGGTCGTCTTGGCCATGGCTGGGGGCGCGTTCCCGGTTCCCACGCGGATCTTCCGGCCGTAATACTCGTCGCGGGCGTGGCCCACGACGACGTGCCGGTTCGACGCCGGCGTGCCCTTGTCGGTCACGGTCCCATCCCAATCACCATCGCGCTCAAAGTCCTGGAAAAAGAGCGTGCGGCGGGGAGCCTCGGGCGGCTCGGCCTTCGCGGGCAAGACCCGGTCGATCACCTCGGCGTACTTGATCAAGGCCAGGTAGCTCCGCAGGTTGAAACCGTTGTGCCGCAGCCCCTCGGCAGAGTAGTCGCCGGCGTACTGCCGCGGATTGGATGGGTGCACGCCGTCGCGGGAGATCAGCGTCGGCACGTCGTAGCCCTGGTAGGCACTGAACTTCTCCATCGCCCCGTCCCAGTCGTCGGGGCGACGCTTGAGGATCTCGGCATGGTAGTCGGTCAGGGGGACTTTCAGGTCGCGGGCGATCCGGCGAACGGCCTCGGCGAAAACGGCAGCCTTCTCGGCCTGGCCATGCTTGGGCGGGATCGTGCTGAGGATCACCATCGTGCCGTTGTCCAGGCACTTCTGGACCACTTGTCGCGTCTTCGTCTCGTATTCCTCCAGGGCGAGGCTGCCCAGGTCGTTGGTGCCGAACATGATCAGCGCCACTTCCGGATTGAGATTCTTCAACCAGGCGTCCACGTTCTCGTGCGCCCAGCGGATCGTCATCCGGCCCTGGTTTCCGTATTCGGGCCCCCGACGATCCCAACAGTCTTCGAGCATGTAGCCCTTGACCAACTCGAAGGCCTGGACCATTTCCGCATCGGCGCCGTTGCGGGTGTACTGCAGCCCGAGCCAAAAGGCCTTCGATACCGTGATCGAGTCGCCGAACAGGGCGAAGGTCCCCTGCTCGCCGTTGAACTCGGCATGGACCTTCTTCATGGCCGGGACCCAGACCTCCGCCGCCGGCTCGGCGGACGGAGCCGGCGCGGCCGTCCCGACGAGGCACCATGCCGTCGCCAGGCATGCCATCCGAAATGGCGTGAAGACCAGTCCGGCGGTTCGCCTCGCCCGAACGTGCAAGCAGATTCGTGTCATGGCTTTTGCTCCCCTTCGACGTACACGGCAACGCTGACCAGGATCGACATCCCCATTATTGCGCCGCGCGCCGGGCCTTGGCAAGCGGACTCCGGCTACAAGAAGAGCGCCCTGCCATCCCGATCTCACCGCTGGGTCGTTTGACATGGCCGGTCCGTCGGTTAGACTGATGGCATTGCGTCGTCCGACACCGGCACGCCCCGCATGTCGTTCTCGCTCCACGAGCCCGAGCCACGTCTCGCAGAGCAGGCCGACTGTCGTGCCAAGCGTTCAGCGATTCCGCGTGGAGAATCGCGCTCCCAAAGTCAAAGGAGCCATCCCCGTGACAATCCAAGACGGTCGTTTCGCTCACTTGTTGGCGATGCTGCTCTGGTCTTGCTGCAGTATCGGCCTTTGCAACGCTGCCGCATGGGCCGAGGAGCCAGTCGAGCAGACCGACGTGTTTGTCGGCGGGACCGAGGGCTACCACAGCTATCGGATCCCGGCCGTCGTGCTCGTGGGCGACCACACGCTGCTGGCGTTCTGCGAAGGTCGCAAAAACGGACGCGGCGACACCGGCGACATCGACCTGATGCTGCGACGCAGCACCGACGGCGGCAAGACCTGGCAGCCGATGCAACTGGTCTACGAGGAAGGCGACACGGCCAAGATCACCATCGGCAATCCCTGCCCGGTCGTTGACCGTACCTCCGGGACGATCTGGCTGCCCTTTTGTCGCAACAACGATCGGGTGCTGGTCACCCACAGCACCGACGACGGCCGGACCTGGGCGTCGCCGGTCGAGATCACCCCGGACGTGAAGCAGCCCGACTGGGGATGGTACGCCACCGGACCGGGACACGGCATCCAGCTTCGCAGCGGGCGGCTGGTCGTGCCCTGCGACCACCGCGCCAAGAGCGAGATACAGGACCGGGCCTGGAAACTCGGCGGACGCTCGCACGTCGTCTACAGCGACGACCACGGCAAGACCTGGCGACTGGGGGGCGTGACCGCTCCGCGGATGAACGAGTGCGAGGTGGTCGAGCTGGCCGACAAGTCGCTCTTGCTGAGTATGCGGAACCATTTCGGCAACAGCCTGCGGGCGTTTGCCTCCAGCACTGACGGCGGCATGACCTGGTCGACGCCGGAGCACCACCAGCAGGTTTATTGCCCCACCTGCCAGTCGAGCCTGCACCGCTACACGCTCGATCCGAAACCGAGGATCCTCTATTCTGGTCCGGGTGGCCCGGGGCGCAACCGCATGACGATCCGGCTCAGCAGCGACGAGGGCAAGACCTGGCCGGTGGCCAAGGTCCTTTACGAGGGCTCCGCGGCCTATAGCGACCTGGTCGTGCTCCCCGACGGCACGATTGGCTGCCTCTACGAGCGGGACGACTACGGGAAGATCACGTTTGCCCGGTTCACCGTCGCATGGCTGTCCGGAATCGAGTGACCCTGATTGAGGAGGTGTTGTCATGTCCGTAACCGGTCGTTGTTTCAGCAGGAATCGGGTCCGGGCGGCTCTCGCTGCGATGGTCCTGACTACCTGGGCGTGGACTGTCGCAGCCAATGCAGCGGGGCAGACGAAACTAGTGCTGGTCGACGCCGGGCGCGCGGCGGCGACGATTGTCACCGCCGAGGAGCCGAGCGAGAACGCCCGGCTGGCCGCCCTGGAACTGCGCGAGTATGTCGAGAAGATCAGCGGCGCGTCGCTTCCCGTGGCGACCGACGCGGCGGCTCCCGATGGATTGTTGGTTCTGGTCGGGCCGAGCAAGCTGACCGATCGAATCGGCGACTTGGAGGTCCCTTCCGGACGGACGCGCAACCTGCAAGAGGAAGGATTTGTGATCCGCACGTTCGCAAACCGCCTGGTGCTTGCGGGTAACGACACCGAGCCCTATTTCGGCACCCGCTATGCCGTGGCCGAGCTGTTGCATCGGCTGGGGGTGCGTTGGTTTCTGCCGGGGCCGATCGGCGAGGTCGTGCCGACGATGGCAACGGTCGCCGTGCCGGAGATAAACGTGCGACAGCGTCCCGATTTCCCGATGCGCAACTACTGGGAGCACACGCGGGACAACATGGCCGCCGAAGGCGCCGAGTGGAAGATCCACAACAAGATGAATCCTCGCTGCCATGAATTCTTCGGCGTACCCGGCGACGGCTCGGTGGCGAACTATCTGCCCAAGGACCAGTTCGACGCCCATCCCGACTGGTTCGCCCAAACGAAAGACGGCAGCCGCAATCCCCACCACCCCTGCACGACCAGCGAAGGCATGATCGGGCATTTCGTCGAGCGGATCAAGGCCGACGCCCGGGCGGGGCAGAGCGTTTCCGCTTTCGCCCCCGACGACGGCCTTCCCCGCTGCTGGTGCGACCGCTGCGCTAAGATCGGCAATCACTTCGACGGCTACGGCTCCAACGACCGGGACCCGGTGCCGGAATCCTCGGCCAGCAACGAGTGGTTCTACTTCGTCAACCGCATCCTCACCGAGGTCAACCGCGAGTTTCCCGATCATGTGATCGCCACCAACGGCTACGCCAACCGCGATATCCCGCCCGAGATGCCGCCGGACGTGGTCTTCAACCCCTCGAAGAATCTGACCGTGATGTTTGCGAACATCTGTGCGTGCACGATCCACGCCTACGACGATCCGAAATGCTGGCAGATGCACCGGCAGGGACAGATGATCCGGCAGTGGTGCCGGCTCTCGGACAAGGTCTGGATCTACAACTACAACTACACGATGCTGGTCGGCAAGGGAACCGTCACGCCCATGGTCCATCGCATCCGGCGGAACATCCCCCTGTTGAAGCAATGGGGCGTGATCGGGTTTCACGACCAGGACGAAGAGGATTGGTCGTTGACGGGCATCCCCACACGCCTGGTCCGCGCCCGGCTGGAGTGGAATGTGGAGACCGACGTGGACGCGGTGCTGGACGATTTCTTCGCCAAGTGGTACGCGCGGTCGGCCGCGCCGATGAAGGCCTATTACGCCGCGCTGGAAGAGGCCTTCGAGAACAGCTCGCGGCACGGCCACGAGGACGTGATCCTGCCGGCAATTTACACCGAACCGCTGATGGAAAGGCTGGGCGCGTCGATTCGCTCGGCCGAGGCCCTTGCCCAATCGGAAACCGAGAAGCTCCATGTACGGATCGAGCGGCTGATCTACGATCAACTGTGCGAGTACGTGGCCATGGAGAAGGCCAAACGCCGTTGCGACTTCGCCCGGGCCGCCGGAAACGCCGGTCGCGTGCTCGAACTGGACGAGCAACTCAACGCCATCACGCCCTTCATGGGCTGGCACGCCTATCCGGCCTACGGCGCCGAGTGGGAGCGGAAGCGGCTGCTGCGCCTGGCCGCCAAGACCGACGGCGGCGAGGGCCGCCTGGTGGCGGTGCTGCCCGAGGCCGCCCGGTTCCGCGTCGACCCGCACGACGACGGTCGCTACCAGCGTTGGCAGGACGCGTCGTTCGACGTCTCGCGGTGGAAGGCCGTCCGGAGCACGGCCGGTTGGGAGGTCCAGGGCTTTCAGGACGAACAGGGCCACTCGTACAAGGGCGTCGCCTGGTACCAGTTCGACGTCGAAGTGCCGGGCGACAACGTGCCGGGCGACGACGTGCCGGGCGACGACGTGCCGGGCGCCGCCGTGCCGCCGGGGGTCTTCCTTTGCGGACCCGCCGTGGTCAACGAGGCCTGGGTCTGGGTCAACGGCCGCTACGCCGGCCATCTCCCCTACAAGCTGCCCTGGTTCCGGCCGCAGGAGCTCGACCTCGAGGTCGGCCGGCTGCTGCAGCCTGGCGAGAAGAACCGGATCACCGTGCGGGTCTTGTGCAACATCGACGTGTTCGGCGCCAGCGGGATCTACGAGCGGATGTTCCTCTACGCGCGGAAGCCGGCGGCACCGCCTCTCCACCCATGAAAACGTCCAACTTGTTCTCTTACAAGTCCGAGGCAGACATGCCGGGCAGTCCCATCATGCCAAGCAGAAAGGGGATTCACTATGTGTGACCACTGCATGAATCGCAGGCAGTTTGCGGCGATGACCACCGCCGGGCTGACCGGCACCGCGTTGGGACTCTCCTCGGCAACGGCGGCCGACACGGCGGCCGTCGAACCATGGAACCCCGACACGCCGCCACTGGTGACCGGACGGGCGTTGCGCGTGCAGCCGATCCTGGCGCACGGCATCTGCACGCCGCGAGAGAAGAGCTCCTGGCGGTCCTGGAGCGAGATCGTCAACGAGCCGGCGGCGGCCGAGGAGATGCGGCGGATCGGCGGCGAACTGACGGCCCTTTCGGCCCGGGCCGATTTTCCGTTGGAGATGTTGCCGCCGGCCAAGGTCACCACCGCAGAGCAGGCGGCCAGCGTGCAGCGGGGCGATTTCGACGTGGTGCTGCTTTATGCCGCGTCCAACGCGGGCCTGTTTCGTCCCTGCTGCGCTGCCGACCCGCGGCGCGACACGATCGTGTTCGTTCGCCACAAGTCCGGGCCAACCTACTACGGCTACGAGTGTCTGGGCGTGCGGTTTTTTCAGATCCCTTCGCCGGAACTGTGGCAGGGCAACACCGCCGAAAGCCACGGCCCGGTAACGCTCGACGACGTCGTGGTCGACGACTACGACGAGGTCCTCTGGCGGCTGCGGGCCCTTTACGGGCTGAAGAACTTCGTGGGCCAACGGGTACTGGCCCTCGGCGGCGCCCAGGGGAAGTACGACGGCACCGCCCCGGAAGTGGCCCGCAAGCGATTCCACTTGGAAATCGTCGAGCTGGCCTACGACGAGCTGGCGGCCCGGCTCCGGGCGGTGGCCGCCGACGCGAAGCTCCAGCAGCAGTGTGCCGCCTGGACCGATCGTTACCTGGCGCTGCCCAACACGCGACTTGAGACCCGGAAACAGTTCGTCCACAAGGCCTTTGCGTTGTACGTGGTGTTCAAGCAATGGCTCCGCGAGCACCAGGCCCCGGCGATCACGATCAACGCCTGCATGGGCACGATCATCTCCATGTCGGACACCACGGCCTGCATGCCGCTGAGTTGGCTGAACGACGAGGGGCAGATCGCCCTGTGCGAATCGGATTTCGTGGTGGTGCCCGCGGGGATTCTGCTGCACTACGTGGCCGGCAAGCCGGTTTTCATGCACAACTCGACGTTCCCCCACAAGGCGATCGTCACCTGCGCCCACTGCACGGCCCCACGACGGATGGACGGTCGGCGCTACGAGCCGGTGCGGATCATGACGCACTACGAATCGGATTTCGGCGCCGCGCCGAAGGTCGAGATGCCCCTTGGCCAGCCGGTCTGCGCGATCAGCCCGGAATACGCCAGCGGCCGCTGGGTCGGCATCAAGGCGGTGGTGCGCGACAATCCCGAGCTGGCCATCTGCCGCAGCCAGCAGGACGTGGAAATCGAGGGCAACTGGAAACGCCTGATTGCCGAAACCCGCGATTCCCACTGGATGATGGTCTACGGCGACTATCTCCGCGAAGTGGGCTACGCCGCCCGCAAGATCGGGCTCACCTGGGACAACGTCTCGGACACCGAGACCTGATCCCGCTCGGCGCAGGCAGACATCGCCGAGCCCGCACCTTCCGAGAGAGCCTCCCCGGCCGGATTCGTGGGCTGGGCCTGTATTATGGGAACCTCTTGTGCTTGTGTACGCGCATCCAGTAGTGTATCCTGGCCCGTGTGAGGGGCCGGGGTATCGCGCCGTGAGCGACGAAAAAAGCCCCACGCGGGGGCTTCAAGAGGTTGCTTACTCTGCGGTAAACCACAGAAAAGCGAGCGCCTTGCGCGAACAAAAGTCCCTTACTATGACAAGCAGGGCAATCGTCGCTCGGATACACTATCAACAGTTTACCAAATCGGCCACTAGTGTCAAGGGAGGTCCGGCCATGACGGGCGGAGTTTCTCGCGAAGCCACCGACGGCAAGTACCGACTGGGGATCGACATGGGCTCCGGCTCCATCGGCTGGGCCGCTGTCCTCGAAAATGACGAAACACCCGTGGCCCTGCTCGGTCTGGGCGTCCGGCGGTTTGAAGCAGGCGTGCTGGGCGATATCGACTCCGGCAAGGACGAATCTCGGGCGACCGCCCGCCGCGACGCCCGGGGCCCCCGACGCCTCGCCTGGCGGCGTCAGTATCGTCTCCGCAAAGTCTTCCGGCTCCTGCAAGAGATGGACCTGCTGCCGTCCGCTGCCGACGACTCGCATGACGAGCGCCACCGCGTGCTCGCCGAGTTGGACCGGCAGATCCGTGGACGCTTCGACGGGCAAGACTCCCATTTGGCCCACCGGCAGCTCCCCTATCTGCTGCGCGCGCGGGCACTGGACGAGAAGCTTGCCCGCCACGAGTTCGGGCGTGCGTTGTACCACCTGGCCCAGCGGCGAGGCTTCCTGTCGAACCTGAAGGCGGCCAAGAAGGATGAGGACGTCGGGACGGTCAAGAAGGGCATCGGACTGTTGAAGGAAGAGATCGATCGGTCGGGCGCGCGGACCCTCGGCGAGTTCTTCGCCGGCCTTGATCCGGAGCAAGATCATGAGCGTATTCGCGGTCGCTGGACGGCGCGGGGGATGTACCAGGACGAGTTCGACCAGGTCTGGACCGCTCAAGCCAAGCATCACCAGGACCTCGACGACCGGCATAAGCAACGGCTTCGCGAGGCGATCTTCTTTCAGCGGCCGCTGAAATCGCAAAAGGGCCTGATTGGCATGTGTGAGCTCGAACCACAGCGCCGCCGCGCGCCGGCGCCCTGCCTGGCATTTCAGGAGTTCCGCATCCTCCAGCGAGTCAACGACTTGACGGTCACGCAACCTGACGGCGAGATCCGCGCGCTTGACGAGCAGGATCGCGAGAAGCTGATCGCCGCCCTGCACGCGCACGACAAGCTTACCTTCGGCAAGCTGCGCACGCTCTTGGGAATGAAACGGTCTCGCGAGTTTGGTCGCAACTACTCGTTCAATTTCGAGGAAGGCGGTGAAAAGGACCTCGTGGGCAACCGGACGGCGGCCAAGATGGTCTCCGCATTGGGCGATCGCTGGCACGAACTCACGCCCGACCAGCAGAATCGGCTCGTCGACGAGATCCTCTCCTTCGAGTCGGAGGAGCCGCTCGTGGGTCGGCTCGTCAACGGCTGGGGACTCAGCGAAGCCCAAGCCCGGACCGTCGCGGAGACGCCCCTCGAACCCGGCTACGCCGCCCTTTCGCGCAAGGCGCTGGCCCGGGTGCTGCCCGGCATGCGACAAGGCAAACCGTTTGCCACGGTACGAGAGGAGATCTATCGCGCGGCGCAGAGGACCGACCCTCCCGTTGATTTCCTACCGGCCAATCACCAGACTGCCGTACTCCGACAACTCCGCAATCCAGCCGTCGCCCGCGCGCTGAGCGAGCTGCGCAAGGTGGTCAACGCCCTGATTCGCCGCTACGGCAAGCCGCGTCGTGTCTATATCGAGCTCGCCCGCGATCTGAAGCATGCCCGCAAGCGCCGCAAGGAGATGAGCGACCAGAACAAGCGGAACCAGGCGGCCAAGGACGAGGCCAAGAAGAAGATCCTTCAGGAGATGGGCAACGACGAGCGGTACTGTACTGAAAGGAACCTGCTGAAGGTGCGCCTCGCCGAGGAGTCGAATTGGGAGTGCCCGTACACGGGTAAGCACATTGCCATGGACGCGCTGGTCGGCGACCGTCCGCAATTTGATATCGAACACATCATCCCCTTCAGCCGCTCCCTGGACAACTCGTTCGCCAACAAGACGCTCTGCTATCACGAGGAGAACCGCAAAGTCAAGGGAAGCAAGACGCCCCACGAGGCCTACCACGGGACCGGCCGCTGGGACGAAATCCTCGCACGGGTCCGCCGGTTCAAGGGCGACCCACGCCTGACCGCCCGGAAGCTGGCCCTGTTCCAGACCGAGAAGCTTCCCGATCCCGAGGAATTCGCCGAAAGGCAGCTTAACGATACCCGCTACATGTCGCGTTTGGCAACTGCCTATTTGGGGTTGCTCTACGGCGGACAGATCGACGAGGGGCGGACCCGTCGCATCCGCGTCAGCCCCGGCCGCGTGACCCATTACCTCCGTCAGCGATGGAACCTCAACGCCGTCTTGGGACATCCCGACCAGAAGGACCGGGCCGACCACCGCCACCACGCCATCGACGCCCTGGTCGTCGCCCTGACCGATGCCCGACAGATCAGCGCGCTGAGCCGCGCCGCCGAAGAGGCCGAAAGGCTGTATCTCGATGGCCTCTTCCCCCGGGGCGGCGACTTCGAGCCGCCTTGGGACGCCTTCCTCCAAGACGTGCAGCAACGCGTCGATGAGCTCGTTGTCTCGTCCCGCGTCACGCGCCGGCTCAACGCGAAGCTGCACAAAGACACGATATTCAGCAAGCCGATCGAGGTCCGCGACGAAGACGGCAACACGGCGACCACCCACCACGTCCGCAAGCCGATCGCCGCACTCTCCGCCAAGGAAGTCGAGGCCATCGTCGACGACAAAGTTCGCCAACTGGTCCAGCAGAAGCTCGCGGCCCTCGGTGGGACTCCTGACAAGGTCTTCAAGGAGCGAGAAAACCACCCCTATTTCAGAGCCAGCGACGGCCGCATCATTCCCATCCACAAGGTCCGCATCCGCACGCGGGGCAAACCGATGTTCGTCGGCGCAGGCTCGAAGAGGCGCTACGTCAGCCCCGGCTCCAACCACCACATGGAAATCGTTGCCCTGTTGGACAAAAACGGCGAGGAGAAGAAGTGGGAGGGCCACGTCGTCACCACGTTCGAGGCCGTCCAGCGCCGTCGCCGCGGCGGGCCCGTCATCCGTCGCGATCACGGCGAGGGCAAACGCTTTAAGTTCTCCCTGGCAGGGGGGGAACACATGGAGATGGAACACGAGGGGGGGAAACGCCAAATTTATCGGGTCAGCGTGATTTCCGGAGGTCAGGTGGAATTTCGTTTGCATTCCGATGCGCGGCCTGATACCCTATTGCGGCAGCGCGAACATTCCAGCGGCAGAGTGAGACGGAGCATAGAATCCCTGCGAAAGGCAGATGCACGGAAGGTTGCCGTTGACCCACTAGGCAACGTCTTTCCGGCAAATGACTAACCGTATCCTGGACTTCTCGGAGTTGCCGGCGCGGTTGCGTGTGAACCTCCGGCAACTCGTCGTCGAGCGTCGGGAAATGCCCGATGTCTCCATGCCCCTGGCCGATCTGGCCGTGGTGATTGTCTCGCATCCCCAGGTGACCTACACCCAAGCGGTCCTTGCGGGGCTTGCCGAGGCCGGCGGCACGTTTGTCGCCTGCAACCGCAGGAACCTGCCCGTCGGCATGTTTTTGCCCCTGGCGGCCCATCATGCCCAGGCCCGACGTTTCGCCGCCCAGGCCCGGGCCCCCCTGCCGCTACGCAAACGGGTCTGGCAACAGATCGTCCGCGCCAAGATCGCCGCCCAGGCCGAGACGCTGCTGTGCCTGCACGGCACCGACCAGGGGTTGCGGGCACTGGCCGGCCGGGTCCGCTCCGGCGATCCGCAGAACGTCGAAGCGCGTGCCGCCAGACGCTATTGGCCCCTGCTGTTTGCCGACCTCGACTTCCGACGCCACCGCGAAAACGAAGATCAGAACCTGCTACTGAACTACGGCTACGCCGTATTGCGCGCGGTTGTTGCTCGTGCTATCTGTGGAGCCGGGCAGCATCCCTGCCTGGGTGTCCACCACCACAATCGTGCCAACCCGTTCTGCCTGGCCGATGACCTGATGGAGCCGTTTCGCCCCACGGTCGACCGAGCCGTCGCCGAGTACGTCGGCGAGCACGAGATCTGTAACCATGTCGAGGCCTCGGCAAAGCAGTACCTGATCGAGCAGATGACCGGCCGATATCTGATCGACGGCCAGCAGCGCACCCTGTTCGACGTCGTGGCGCGGATGGCCTGCTCGCTGGCCGACGTGTTTCTGGGCAACGCCGCTAGGCTCGACTTGCCCGGAGGGTGACCGAATGCCCAGGCGAGAACTCACGCTGTCGGGATACCGAGGGATGTGGATCTTCGCGATGTTTGACCTGCCGGTGACCACCAAGAAAGCCCGCAAGCGCTACGCGCAGTTCCGCAAGCTGCTGATCGAAGAAGGCTTTTCGATGATGCAATACTCGGTCTATGCACGCTATTGCGCCGGTGAGGACATGGCACACACCTACCGTGCCCGCATCCGGGCGGCGCTACCCCCAGAGGGGTATGTCCGCGTCCTTGCGGTAACGGACCGCCAGTTCGGGAAAATGGAGAGCTACGTTGGCAAATCGCCCAAACCGACCGAAAACGCCCCCTCTCAGCTTACGCTTTTCTAGGCTGTATTGGCCGCAAGGTGTTTCTTCTCCGTGGGTTGCGCCCGAGGTAGTGTATCCGAGCGACGATTCCCCGCAAGCCACAGCGTCTCACGGGCGGGATTCAAGACTGCGATTAGTGTATCCGAGCGACGATTCCCCGCAAGCCACAGCGCCTCCCGTGCGGAGGGTCGGCCGCGGGGCAGTGTATCCGAGCGACGATTCCCCGCAAGCCACAGCAACAGCTTGCCGAACGGCGTCACCCGCGGCAAGTGTATCCGAGCGACGATTCCCCGCAAGCCACAGCCAGTGGAGGGGGAGAGGGCGACCGAAAAAAGTGTATCCGAGCGACGATTCCCCGCAAGCCACAGCCCGCGTTCCTCTTTTCCCCGCTTGAGGCTTTCAGTGTATCCGAGCGACGATTCCCCGCAAGCCACAGCGGTTAGGTCATGGAGAAGTTGACCGCATCGGAAGTGTATCCGAGCGACGATTCCCCGCAAGCCACAGCCGATCGAGTATCTCCAAATCATACTCGATCAGTGTATCCGAGCGACGATTCCCCGCAAGCCACAGCCAACATCGGGGCGCAAGCGTTGTGCAAATCAAGTGTATCCGAGCGACGATTCCCCGCAAGCCACAGCCTTCACAAACCAGACAAGCTGGTGACGCTTAGTGTATCCGAGCGACGATTCCCCGCAAGCCACAGCACACGTACAGCTACACCGGGGCGCGCCGCCAGTGTATCCGAGCGACGATTCCCCGCAAGCCACAGCATCGATGAACGCTGCGATTTTCAAATGTGGAGTGTATCCGAGCGACGATTCCCCGCAAGCCACAGCGGAACTGAATTGGTCTCCAAAACCAATGCGAGTGTATCCGAGCGACGATTCCCCGCAAGCCACAGCGCGAATGGCTCTTCATGGAAAACGTGTCAGAGTGTATCCGAGCGACGATTCCCCGCAAGCCACAGCCTTTCCACACGATGGACAATTCCCGCCACGAGTGTATCCGAGCGACGATTCCCCGCAAGCCACAGCGGTAAGTTACTGCTGGATGATCGCCTGTAGTGTATCCGAGCGACGATTCCCCGCAAGCCACAGCGCGGCCGTCGCGCTCGAAGCGATCGAAGAAGTGTATCCGAGCGACGATTCCCCGCAAGCCACAGCGCATGATCTTTTACGCGATCGCCAACACTGAAGTGTATCCGAGCGACGATTCCCCGCAAGCCACAGCACGCATGAAGCTACCAGCCAAAAGCTATGAAGTGTATCCGAGCGACGATTCCCCGCAAGCCACAGCGGAGTGGTGGCGATGCCGTTTCGTTTGCTGGAAGTGTATCCGAGCGACGATTCCCCGCAAGCCACAGCAGGACGCAGAGTATGCCGCCAGGTTGCTGGAAGTGTATCCGAGCGACGATTCCCCGCAAGCCACAGCCGATAGACATCGAGCGACACCCAGCCATCGGGCAGTGTATCCGAGCGACGATTCCCCGCAAGCCACAGCTGAAAGCAGTAGCACAACTTGGAGGGCGATAGTGTATCCGAGCGACGATTCCCCGCAAGCCACAGCTGTGAAACGACGTTGGAGCAACGACACCAAAGTGTATCCGAGCGACGATTCCCCGCAAGCCACAGCGGAAATTTGTCTCGTCCCTTACGGCTTAGCAGTGTATCCGAGCGACGATTCCCCGCAAGCCACAGCGGAATCTCTGCAAGGTGACTATTGCTGTAAAGTGTATCCGAGCGACGATTCCCCGCAAGCCACAGCCATTATCCCGGCTGGCATGCCAGAGACGCAAGTGTATCCGAGCGACGATTCCCCGCAAGCCACAGCACAAACCTACTTGTGGGATTTGCGTTGCCAGTGTATCCGAGCGACGATTCCCCGCAAGCCACAGCAGCAAAAGAGATTCATGGTATTTTTGCATGAGTGTATCCGAGCGACGATTCCCCGCAAGCCACAGCGGTTTGGTGGCGGGAATCAAGAGATACTTGCAGTGTATCCGAGCGACGATTCCCCGCAAGCCACAGCGTCCTTTCCATTTGGCGAAAACTAGGGCGAGTGTATCCGAGCGACGATTCCCCGCAAGCCACAGCACGTGATTGAGGACACCGATAAGCTGTATAGTGTATCCGAGCGACGATTCCCCGCAAGCCACAGCCACGGACGAGCTACATTTCGCCGAAGCAAAGTGTATCCGAGCGACGATTCCCCGCAAGCCACAGCTAGGGAAGGGGAAGAGGGCGACCGAGAAAAAGTGTATCCGAGCGACGATTCCCCGCAAGCCACAGCGGCAATGGAGCGTTGGTCTGGACCAGCGGGTAGTGTATCCGAGCGACGATTCCCCGCAAGCCACAGCGCGTGTATCGGATATACCGTACGCACACCGAGTGTATCCGAGCGACGATTCCCCGCAAGCCACAGCGAACGATGCACACCGGATGGATTGCCTCCAGAGTGTATCCGAGCGACGATTCCCCGCAAGCCACAGCATTTAGGCGGAAATCTGAAGGCGTTGGATGAGTGTATCCGAGCGACGATTCCCCGCAAGCCACAGCCAAGCTGTTTCATTCAACGACTCTCGATAAAGTGTATCCGAGCGACGATTCCCCGCAAGCCACAGCACTGACTATGGCTCAGGCAGTACTCAAGGCAAGTGTATCCGAGCGACGATTCCCCGCAAGCCACAGCGAGAATCGCTGCTGGACGACGATCTATCGCAGTGTATCCGAGCGACGATTCCCCGCAAGCCACAGCTGCCGGCGGGGCCGCGGAGCCGCCCGCCGCGAGTGTATCCGAGCGACGATTCCCCGCAAGCCACAGCGTGATCCCTGCTAGGCTCAGGACTCCGGCAGTGTATCCGAGCGACGATTCCCCGCAAGCCACAGCATCGGTGCGCATCACGCGCTGAACCTCATTTAGTGTATCCGAGCGACGATTCCCCGCAAGCCACAGCCAAAGTTGCGACTGCCCCGAGAACTGCGGCAAGTGTATCCGAGCGACGATTCCCCGCAAGCCACAGCGGTGGTTGCCATTGTGTTCGCCCTTTCGAGAGTGTATCCGAGCGACGATTCCCCGCAAGCCACAGCGATCCGGCCAACCCGCCCTGCCGAGTGGTAAGTGTATCCGAGCGACGATTCCCCGCAAGCCACAGCGCGATGCGGCTACGCTGGTTAAGGCTGGTGAGTGTATCCGAGCGACGATTCCCCGCAAGCCACAGCATTTTGGATTGGCGCTCGACGGTCTCGATGAGTGTATCCGAGCGACGATTCCCCGCAAGCCACAGCACTGTTTGACGAGGACGTATTTCCCCTCGTAAGTGTATCCGAGCGACGATTCCCCGCAAGCCACAGCCACTCGGCCCATGGCCGCCGAACGTGAATTAGTGTATCCGAGCGACGATTCCCCGCAAGCCACAGCGATCATCGGCGGGTTGGTCAAGGCGGCGACAGTGTATCCGAGCGACGATTCCCCGCAAGCCACAGCGAATTCTTCCGTCGGCATTTTTTGCCTCTAAGTGTATCCGAGCGACGATTCCCCGCAAGCCACAGCTCCTGGAGCTATTAGGGCCTCTAGGGCTTCTAGTGTATCCGAGCGACGATTCCCCGCAAGCCACAGCCAACGGGGTGGTGGGGCCTTTGCGGCAGAAGTGTATCCGAGCGACGATTCCCCGCAAGCCACAGCGCCACCTGGGTCGGCAGCGACGGGGCCAGCAGTGTATCCGAGCGACGATTCCCCGCAAGCCACAGCGTGGTATGGTTAGGCCAAGACCTTTTCTCTAGTGTATCCGAGCGACGATTCCCCGCAAGCCACAGCTGCCGACGAGGAGCAGTGCCTGGCCCACCTCAGTGTATCCGAGCGACGATTCCCCGCAAGCCACAGCCGCCAGACCTCAACACCTTCCGGGATATGCAGTGTATCCGAGCGACGATTCCCCGCAAGCCACAGCGACGTGGGGGAAATGAAACGAAACGAAACAAGTGTATCCGAGCGACGATTCCCCGCAAGCCACAGCGTCCCAATCGCGATTCTCGCAATCGGTTGGAGTGTATCCGAGCGACGATTCCCCGCAAGCCACAGCGCAACAAACAGCGGAAACGAAATCAATCCGAAGTGTATCCGAGCGACGATTCCCCGCAAGCCACAGCCCGGAAGCGCCTTCACCGCTCTACCATGGAAAGTGTATCCGAGCGACGATTCCCCGCAAGCCACAGCTTCCATGTCGTCAATTAAGCCCGACCGCAGTAGTGTATCCGAGCGACGATTCCCCGCAAGCCACAGCAGAGATGCGGAGCCGCGACGCCCGCGTCGATGCGACGGACATGCTCCTGGCCCGCAATAACCAGACGCACTTTCTTAATGCCCTGAAGCTGATCCGTGCCCCGGCGGCCGACACGGCAATCGGCGAAGGTATCTTGCAGAAGGAGGCCACGCGGATAGTGGCAGGCACGCCGGAGTGGCTCTACGAGCTGGCCACAGCAGGCAGCAGCCAGAAGCCATCCCGCAAGACGGCCGACGGCATTGACCAGTTGCTGGCCGCGGGCCTGCTGTAGTCAGGGGCGATTGGGACTCGTCCAACTTATTCCTTGACGAGTCCTTACCCCGGTGGGCGATCGGCCTGCGGGTTTCTGTTCCGGTATCCGAAACCTCCCGCCTGATGGAACGGTTCGAGGACGCCGAGGCGTTTCTTCGCAGGGCCTTGGATTTGCAGTCCTCGTTGGCTCAGCGTTTCCCTGAAGTGTTAGCCTACAGAATGCAGACGACCAAGCTGGAGTACACGCTGGCCCGGCTCTTGCGCGAGCAGGGCCAACTCGAATCAGCACGCTCGCTGCTGGAATCCTCCGTTGTTCGACTCGAAGAGGTCGTCGATGTGGAGACGACCGCATGGCCTGTCGGCTGGATTCTCTCGCTGCACTATTCCGAGTTGGTGGAATTGTTGGGCGAGATGAACGAGTTGGAGGCCGTCATCGCCGTGCAGCGTCGAGCCGAGGAACACGGCGTCGAGCTGTCGGGGCGTCCGCCGCGCCGACGTGGCGGGCGTTGAGTCCACGTCTCAAGACTTCAGGTGTCAAACCCGGGAGCCGTTCTTCGGTTGCCTTCTACCCACCCGGGGCCTCAGGATGGCCAACGCGAGGACAATCGGAATCACGTAGACCACCCGCTTGGGCCATTTGGCCAGCACGATCACCAGCACCGGCAGCGAAAGCCAAAACCAGGCGGGCATGCGGTGGACGTCGCCGTAGGCCAGCCAGATGACCAGCGCCAGCGCGCCGGCCCGCCAACAGGCCGCTTCCATCTGCGTCTGAAAACTCCCCTGCGGCGGCCAGACCCAGAAGTAGACGGCCCCCACCAGCAGCAACAGGGCGATAATTCCGATCAGATGACGACGCACGGCAGGCAAGCGGGAAGATCCAAGGGAAAAAGCGACTGCCCGGCCACGGCGGACTCCGGGCGGGAGGTTTCTTGCGCCGCACGTCTCGGGGCGTGATCGGCTTCGTTAGGTTCGCGTGACGGTCTCACCAGATTGTAGAACATTTCTTGACGCTTGCACAGTCAATGCACGAGGGCGACCAACGGGAGCCCGATTCTGCCGGCCTCCCGTTGGTCGGCCCGGATCATTCGCAATGCAGACATCAACAAGCGGTTTACGCCATCGAGGCGGAATACAGTGTGCCTACGCCACGAAACGGGAAAGGTGTGGTCAATACGCTCTATCTGTCCGAACTGCGAGAAATGCTCGCGGAGAATGACTCTGCCGGGCTGGAGGAGTCCTGTACGGCGCTGCACCCGGCGAACCGTTGGAGCCTCGACCTCACCCTGGCCGCTGACGGTCGGTCCACTGCTGGAGCCAAACCAGGTCTTCGCGGAGCTCTTCGAGGGTCTGCTCGATTCCGGAAAAGCGGCGGCGGAACCGGCGCCAGGCCAGATAGCCGCCGAGAATGCCGCCGAACAACAGACCGCCGCCGAGGATCAGCAGCCAGCCGGCAAACGAAATGCCCTGCGTTTCGTGCAGCAATTGGGCCAAGGCGACGGCCAGGATGGGCAAGGCGCTAAGCGTCATCACGCCGACAACGACTCCGGTGATCACCAGCCGCCTGAGCGCCTTGGCGGCGGCTTCCAACTCCAGCCGCGCCAGTTGCCAGCGCAGCGTGGCCATCTGCTTCAGGTCGGCCGCCAGCGAGCCGATTTCTTCCTGAAGTCCGGACAACAGCGGCTGCTCAGGTTCGCTCATCGTCGGCTCCGCCGGTCTGCATCGTGCCGCGGTCGGGCGTGGAGTCGGTCCAGACTTGTCGAAGCTCCCGCCAGATCCGGTCGGTGACGTGGTCGGCCGCGCGACGCACCATCCGCATCCCTACCCAGCGCGACAAGCGTCGCGTGCTCAGCCCGGCCGCCAGGGCCAATCCGACGCCCAGCGCGGCCGTGACCGAGCTGCCGGGAAACCGCCGGACGTAGGTTCGCCAGGAGAAGAGCCGCCGGGTTTCGTTTTGGGCGACGCGAATCCGGCCGTTGATTTGCCGGCGTAGCCGCGCGATCCGCAGCCGCAGATCTCGCTTGGTTTCCTCCTGCTTCACGTCGACGATACGAGAGCCCATGGAGATTCACCGCCGGAACAACCGCCCGAGGAAGAAGCCGATTGCCGCGGCCACCAGCACGCCCGGCCCGGGGTGCTTCTTGACCGCGGAAAGCGTGCCGTCGATCAACTCGCCGAGATTCTTCTCACGGACGGCCTTCAGGCGTCCGGTGGCCTCTTGGCGGACCTGCCGGTAGAGTTGCCGGGCCCTGTTCAGCTCGGCTTCGGCCCGCCGAACGGCGTCGGCCGCCTGGACCACTTCCGGCGACTGCCCGGCGCCGGGATTGTCGGCAGTTTCCGAACGGTCGTTGGCAGGATCGGGGAGAGGGTCGTTCTTCTTTCTTGCCACGGCGCGCTCCTGAGAACGTGTGCTGTGAGCAACCGGGGAGAGTTGCGCGGCGGTGTGTCGGCCCGCATCAACAACGTAGCTTATCCAGCCGCCGCGGGAAAGCCGGATTCCCGAGGACGCGGCAAGTCGTCATCGCAGGCAGAATCGGCCCAGTCACTACCGCCGGAATGATCGGTGCTCTATTGGCGTCTGCACACTCAATACAGACATCAATCGGGGGCATCCTCAGGCGGCGGCCAGGCGACTTCGAGCTTGCCCAGGGGCACGGTCACCTCGCGCTGGCCGGTGCCGTCGGGGCCCAGCACGGTCAGCTTCAGCGGATCGCCCGGCCTCTTGCCGCGGACAATCCGCAGCAGCTCGCCTGAAAGCCGCACTTTCTGGTCGTCAGCGGCGACGATCAGGTCCCACTGTTTCAGGCCGGCCCGGGCAGCCGGCTTGTCGTCTTGCAGGATCTTGACCACCAGTCCCTCGCTTCGCGGGGGATAGCGATTCAACAGATCGCGTCCCTGCTGCCAAGGCTCCTCCACGGCGATTCCCAGGGTGGGCGTGGCGGTAGTACGCCGGGACTCGAGCAGCGCGCGGAGCGCGGCCAGCGGGATGGCGTTGGCGACGCCGATGGGAATGGAATTCATCGACATCACGCCCGACTGCAAGGCGACGACTTCGCCGGAGCGGTTCAGCCACGGCGCGCCCGACGTGCCGCTCTGAACGGTGGCCGCGAGATGGATCGACTCGACGTACTTGCCCGTATAGTATCCGAAAGCCGTTTCGTCGCTGGCAACCATGCCGCGCAACAACAGGTGGTGGCGAAACAGCGGAGCGCCCAGCAAGAAGACGTCCTGGCCGGGCGGCGGGAGCTTTTCGCCCAGCTTCAGCGCGGGGTAGCCGCCTTCGCGCGGTTCGACTCGCAGCAGCACCAGGTCGTGTCCCAGATCGACCGCCGCCACTTTGGCATCGAGGCGACCGACGGCCGGGGAGAGGACTTCGATGCGGCGATCGGGTCGGTCGATCACGTGGGCCGCGGTGAACAGGAGGCCCTCCGCGTCGGTGAACCAGCCGGAGCCGTCGAGGTGATCGTCGACGAGGATTTCGACCGACGCCCGCTTGGCCCGTTCGTACAGATCGCCGGCCGGCCCGCCGGCCTCGGGTTCCTGCCCGACCGCCAGCCGGGCGGCCAAGGCAATCAGCAGCGTCAGCAGCAGGATCCACTTGGCCATGCGGCCGTCGGGCGGCGGGGTGCTGGTCATCGTGCGTTCTTACCGGTGCGTTGGTCCTGGGCTGCAAGATCAGACCAAGGGAGACGGATGTGACAACATCCATCTTAACCTCGATGCAGCGGCGCGTGCAAGTTGTCGTGCAAGAACGAAGAACCGGGGAACCACAGACGAGCTGTCGTCCCCCGGAAACGCGACCAAGGCTTCGGGTACGCGAACTGCGCGACCCGAAGAGGGCTCTGCCCCCCCCTGTGTCGATCGAGGCTTAAGGCTCAATCAAATACGCCTGGCTCCCGAGGCTCAACAGCACCGGTTCGTCGAAGACCATGTACTGCGACATCTTCTTGCCGTGCGTCTCCGCCAACTCGAAGTATGCGTCGCTGAACTGCTTGACCCGCCGGGCTTTGGCCTCTTGCTGTTCGGTCACCAGCGAATCGACCCACCGGCCGTTGCGGAGATAGAACGTGCGATTGCCCAGGTTGCGAACCGTGCGGATGGCGACCTGGGCCTCCTGGCCCGCCTCGGCGACGATCGAGCCGCGCGCGGCAGGTCCGGTGACCGGCGTGGACGAGCCCTCGAAACCGTAGCCGGACACTCCGCCAGATCGCGAGCGACCGCTGCCGGGGCTGCGCCCGGCGTAGGTGCCCAAGCCCGGCGCGGCGGCCTTGGCCGCTTCCATCAGCGGCTCGGCGGGGACCATGGCTGCCCGATCGGCGTTGAGGTACATCTGTTTGGCCAATCGCTGGCCAAAGGCATCGGCGCCGTCCGTTTGGCCCAGTTCGCGCAGGCGGACCTCTGCCCGACGCGTATCGCCGGCCAGATCGTGGACGCCCGCGTTTTCGTCGGCCATGAACGAAGTATACGGCGTGAGGATGCCGTGTCGCTTCGACAGCGTCACCAACTCCGTAATCAGCTCATCGTTCTTGCCCTTGAGATCCAATTCGTCGAGGATCTCGCCGACGCGGCGAATCGCCCAGAGCTTTTGGATAAACGCATGGGTTTCGTCGTCGCTCTTGTTGACCAGTTTGGCCGGGAAGTCGAACTTCTGTTTCTCGTCGCCGATGGTGCCCCGGACGATCACCTTGGCCGTGCCCGCCTTCTTGTACCGCCCGACCACCACCAACTGCTCGCCGGCAAACAGGTCGAACGAGCCGCTGGGATAGACGCGGTTGATCGGCTTGCCTTCCTCGCTGCGGAGTTCGTCGAGTTCGAAGGTGATCTCCACGCCGGTGAGCACGGGCGATTCGATCCGGCGGTAGAGGCGGCTGACGCGGTCCTCGATGTCCTCGTCGGGGCGAACGAACTCGCCCTGGCCGAAGTTCGCTCGCACCAGCTTGTCCAACAGCCGGCTGTTCACGTCGTATCCGACGCCGAAGCTGAAGATGCGGGCGTGGACCTTGTTCGACTCCCCGGCGTTGGCCACGATCTTCATTTCGTTGGTCTCGCCGGCGGTCGGCAGCCCGTCGGTCAGGAAGAGCACGTAGTTGGGCCGGCTCGAATCCTGCAATTGGCCCAAGGCCGCCCGCAAGGCCCCGTCGATGTTCGTGCTGCCGCCGGCGTAGATACCTTCGACGAATCCCAAGGCGTCCTTACGCGTCTTCTCGTCGAACCGCTGCAACTCGGGCCGGAACGACTCGACCTGGCTGTCGTAGGCCACGATGTTGAACAGGTCGCCCTCGCGAAGGTTGTTCAACACGTATTGTAGCGCGCCGCGGGCCTGCTCGATCTTCTTGCCGCTCATGCTGCCCGAGCGGTCGACGACGAACACAACCGTCTTCTTCGGGCGTTTCTCGTCGGGGGCTTTGATCTTGGGGCTGGCCAACAGCAGGAAAAAGCCGTCCCTGCCCCGGTCGGGCCGATAGCTGAGCACCCGCGTGCTGACCTTGCCCTTGCCCACGTCGTAGAGCAACCGGAAATCGGTCGAGGGCACCTCGTTCTTGCAGGTGAAGGTGACCGTGGCGTGGCGGTCGTCGGGACGCTTAATCTCGACGGCATGGGAGGGGCTGTAGACATTCTTGATGTCGATCTGGCTCTCGATGGTCGCCCGGATGTTCACCTTCTCCACTGCGTCGGACGTGTACTTGGCCGTGCTCAAGGGGAAGAGGAAATCGGTGAGCCCTTCCTGCTTGCGGCACATCTGCGAATAACGGAGCGAGACGGTCCGCTTGGCCCCCGGCGGAACCGGAAACACGCTGGTCTTGAACAGCCCCGTGCCCATCCACTCCAGCAACGCGGGGTCCCTGTTCTTGCGGACGATTTCCTCGTACATCTGCCGGGCGTCCTTCGCGTCGAGCAACTTGGCCGGATACTCCTTGCCGTCGACCAGCAGCGTCATCTGCTCGATCGCCCCGTCGTAGGGCAACGGGAAGACAAACGCCACTTCCATCTGGCGGCTGCCCGTGTTGACAAACGACTGCGACACCTGGACCTGGGCCACCTGGTCGATCAGCCGGGCGTGGACGTCCAACTCCTGAATCTTGTAGCTGGTCGGCGGCGTGGGCGGCGGAGGATGGGGGATCGGAGGGTGATAGTGATGGATCACAACCGGACGCGGCAACCGGGCTTGCTGGTGCGGGTCCACCACGACCAGCAAACCCTGGGCGCGGGCAACCGCCGGAACCAGAAACAGCAACACCGCCGTCCAACGAGCGAGCGCACGCGACATGGTCAGGGCCTCCTTGTAGTTCGGACAAATACCGAAGTGTGGGAAAAAGGCGTCGGGAATCCCGCCTCCTTTGTAAACGGGGCGGGCGGCCCTTTGAGCCCACGCCGCCGCGGGTAGTGGGGCCGACCCCGCCCGAGCCTGTTCGTCGTACACCACATAGACGAAATCCGGGGCTGAAGAGTTCCCCGAATCGGTGCCGGGCTATCCGCTGCTGAGCGAGTCGGCCTTGTCGTCGCGAGCGTGCTGTCGCTGTTCGGCCAGCTTCGTGGCCGCTTCGGCCGCCTTCTTTCCGGACTTCAGTTCCTTTGGCGTATACACTGGCCTTGTTCCAAGGGCCATCTTTTGGCGGACTTTTGCCAGCTCCTCCCAACTCATGTCGTTGTTCAGATGCCACGCGGCCAGTTGGGCCGCGCGCTGGCTGATCTGGCCCTGGCCCAGCATCTCGCAGAGTTCGGCCACGCCTGGTTTCTCGGTGACCTGATCGATCGGCTTGATCTGGTACTTCAGTCGCGGCCGCGGCTCGGCCTTGCCGTATTCAAGGCAGACCGAGGGGAGCCTGAACTTGCCGACCTTTTCGGCCGGCACACTGAAGATCGGTCCGGGAAACTGAAACGGGTTGGGACCGGGCCGGTTTGGGACGCCCTGATTGGGAAAGCCCTGATTGGGAAAGCCCTGATTGGGAAAGCCCTGATTGGGAAAGCCCTGATTGGGAAAGCCCTGATTGGGACCGACGTTCATGATTCCCGGGCGCATGGGCGGAAACCCTGGGCCGACCCCCAATTGCTGCGACGCGTTGCCCTGCTGCAGACCGTTTCGGCCGGGGTTGGGAAACTGCTGGGCCAGCACGGGCACGGCTCCGAACGACGCCGGCAATTGCACGCTTAGCGGCCGGCCGGTCTTATTGTCGATCAGCAGCCGACACTGCCGCGAATCTCGGGGGATCAGTTGAACCTCGATTTGCCCCTTCTCGATCGCCCGGAACAGATCGACCACATCGCCCTTGGGCAACGGTTCCGCTGGTTGGCTTTCCGCGGCCGCCAGCCAAACTGGAGTCCACAGCACAATCACACTGCACAACACGGCGGCGCAAACCACAACCCCTGGCAGCCGCCCGACTCGACGGGAACGACGCATGACGAGCACCTCCTTCTCGGTTCCTTGCCCATGGCGGGAGCCCACCCCACACGCGTAGAGTGTAACAAATTCGCGGCCAAAAGCCAAGGGCCGCTCGGAAAGAAGTGATCAACGGGGTCTCAACACGGGGGCGCAATGAAAGAGCAAGGACGCCATGCGCCCTTGCTCTTTGCGTCATGCCCAACTTCTTTGACAGGCCCTGAGGATCGGTCTCACGGTACCAACGCAGAAGTCCAGTATCTCAGTCGATTCGGGCTGAATCGGTTTCGCCGGGGCTGTTGCGGCGTTTCTCGGCCAATTGCGTGGCCATGGTCGAGATCCGCAAGCCGGCCTGGAGCTGCTGAGACGAAAAATAGGGCCGGCTGCTGCCATTGGCAAAGCGAAGTCGCTTGGCCGCCAACTCCGGAAAGCTCATCCCATTGTTCAGATGCCATGCGGCGACCTGGGCGGCTCGCTGGTCGAGTCTTCCGCTGCCGAGCATCCGGCAAAGCTCATGCACCTCGGGCTTGTCGGTGAATTCCTGGATGGGCTTGATTTCATACTTCATGGCAGGCCGAGGCTCGTCCTTGCCGTGTTCGAGACAGACGGTGGTGACCTTGAACTTGCCAACCTTCTCGGCCGGCACATTGAACATGCCCATGCCCATGCCCATGCCGCCCATGCCCATGCCGCCCATACCCATGCCGCCGCCGAACCCCTGGTTGCCGCCGGAATTCCGATTGTTCCGGTTTCCGCCGCCGAGATTCTGCGCCAGCACCGGTACTCCGGCAAAGGCTTCGGGCAACTTGACGTTCAGCGGCTTGTCGGTCTTGTTCTCGATCAACACCTGGCATAGCGTCGAATCCTTCGGGATCAGCTTGACGCTGATCTGTCCGTCTTCGATGGCGCTGAACATCTCGACCGCGGCGTGGTCCGGATTGAACTCACCGTGGCGCGGCGTCTTGCCGCCCCGGTCGGCCGCCAAGGCGGCGTTGCAGATCAACATCGCGGCAACAGCTAGGCCCAGTCGCCGCACTGCTCGAATTGAAAAGCCCAAGGCCATTTTCCAGGTCCTCCGGTTCGGTTGTTTCGGTTCCAGCGCAGCGGCAAACCGCCGGCCACTTCTCCAGACCTTCCCTTCCTCCAAGATAATCGGTGTGGGCGAGAATGCCAAGCGGAAAATGGCTGTCGAACACTGCTTTTTCTCGATGATCACCGCCGAAGTGACCTGGCAGCCTCCGAGGCGTGATGCCGGTCTCCGAGTGGCCCCGCTGCACCCCACCAAAGAGGGTCTCCAGGGGCCCTTCGAGATTGTTAATTTGGGCCAAAATGGAAGACAGCGGCAACGGAACATCGCTGTCTCCGGCTGTGGAGGAACGGTCGGTGGCGGTGCGACAACTCCGGCTCTTCCGACTGAGACACCACCGCCCTTGGTACTGAAAACGCTGCTCCACCACTTCGGCAGCCAGCGGGTTGGTTTCCCCAATTCGCCTTTCTCGGGCGGGCTTTTGGCCATAGTCGCCCGGCCACCGGGAAAATCGCGGTGGCCGGCTGCGTGCTATGGTTGACAGGCTGAAAAGCCGTTCTGTAAACTAGACCGCTTATACGTTTGCCGGTCGCCGGTCCCATGGTCTCTGCAGGTCCAATAGGGCGCGGGTTTTCATGCCCGGCAGCGGATGGGGCGCCCGAGTCGGCTCCCGTCCCTTCTGCCCCCTGACTGTTGGTATTCCTCGAAACAAGAGAAAGGTTAGTCATGAAGTTAAGTCGATTCATGCTGGATCACCGGCGGCCGCTGGCGTGGCTGGCGGTGCTTAGCGCGCTGTTGATCCTGGTGTTTGCCGTCGGCAACGGCCTGGTGGCAGCCGCGGAAGACACCCCGGCGGCTCCGGCTGCAACGGCAGACGCTCCCGCCCTGGACGCGGAGGCATCGCCTGACGCAGGAGCGAGCCCCACCGACGCCGCGGCGGGCATCGCGCTCATCCACTTGATCTATTGGATCATCCCGTTTGTCGGGTCGATCGTGGCGCTGGTGTTCGCCTACATCTTCTTCAAAGGCATGATGGCGACCGACGAAGGCAACGAGGAGATGATCGAAATCGCCCAGCACGTTCGCGTTGGGGCAAACGCCTACCTCTGGCAGCAGTACAAGATCGTGTTCTGCTTCTTCGTGGTGATTTTCATCCTGTTGGCCTACTTGGCCTTCGGGTTGCACGTGCAGAACGTGATGGTGCCGTTTGCCTTCCTTACCGGCGGATTCTTCTCCGGTTTGGCGGGCTGGTGCGGGATGAAGACGGCCACCTGGGCCAGCAGCCGAACCGCGGCCGGGGCCCAGAAGTCGTTGAACCAGGGGCTACAGGTGGCGTTTCGCAGCGGGGCCGTGATGGGGCTGACCGTGGTCGGCCTGGGCCTGCTGGATATCACGCTCTGGTTCGCCGCCCTGTACTGGATCTCGCCGATGCTCTTCGATGTTGAATGGAGCCTGGTCGATATTACCGTGACCATGCTCTGCTTCGGCATGGGGGCCAGCAGCCAGGCACTGTTCGCCCGCGTCGGCGGCGGCATCTTCACCAAGGCGGCCGACGTCGGGGCCGACCTGGTCGGGAAAGTCGAAGCCGGCATCCCGGAAGACGACAAGCGGAATCCGGCGACCATCGCCGACAACGTCGGCGACAACGTCGGCGACGTGGCGGGCATGGGCGCCGACCTTTACGAATCGTACTGCGGCTCGATCCTGGCCACCGCCGCGTTGGGTGTGGCGGCCTTTGCCAACGGAACCTTGGCCGAGCAGGTCGGGAGAACGGCCGCCGACATGCAGATTGCTGCGCTGTTTTTGCCGATGGTGATGGCCGGCGTGGGCATCGTGCTCTCGGTCTTCGGCATCTTCATGGTCCGCACCGAGGAGCAGGCCGACCAGAAGACGCTCCTGAAGGCGCTGGCCCGGGGGGTGAACCTCTCCAGCTTGCTGATCGTGGCGGCGGCGTTCGGGCTGACCTACCTGCTGCTGCCGATCCAGTTCATCATGATCGCCATGAGCGTGGTGGTCGGCCTGGTGGCTGGCTGGTTGATCGGAAAGTGGACCGAATACTCGACCAGCGACGAGTTCAACCCCACGAGGAAGCTGGCCGACCAGGCGTTGACCGGTCCGGCCACGATCATCATCGGCGGCATCGCCGACGGGATGAAGAGCGTCTGGTTCCCCGTAATCGTCGTGAGTGTGGCCATGGTCTTGGCTTTCGGTTTCGCTGCCGGTTGGGAATTCAACGACGTGGCGCATTTCGCTCTGGGCCTCTACGGCGTGGGCATTGCCGCCGTGGGAATGCTCAGCACGCTGGGCATCACGCTGGCCACCGACGCCTACGGCCCGATCGCCGACAACGCCGGCGGCAACGCGGAGATGGCCGGACTGGAACCGATCGTCCGCCAGCGGACCGACGCCCTGGACAGCCTGGGCAACACCACGGCCGCCACGGGCAAGGGCTTCGCGATCGGCTCGGCGGCGCTGACCGCCTTGGCCCTGCTGGCCGCCTACGTGGAGGAGGTGCGGATGGGATTCCGCCACTGGGGAGAATCGGCGGTCGAGCAGAGTGAACCCGGTTGGTACAAACTGAACGAGCAGTTCACCGCCTACGTCTCTTCCGGCGAGAAGAAGGACCGCGAAGGCAATCCCATCCACGAGGTGCAAGGGTACCTGATCATGCCGGAAGACATCCGCGATCCTCAGGCAGAGCAGGTGTGGGATAAGCTCAAGACCGAGGCCGGGCCGGTGAGAGCCGAGTTGGCCATCACGGGCGATGCAACGGCGGCAAGGCTCAAAGTCACCGACGCCCCGCTGATCCGCGTCGAAGACGCGTCGATGCTCGACTGGATGACGTACTACCGCTGCGACCTGATGAACCCGAAGGTCCTGGTGGGCGTGTTCCTGGGTGCCATGGCCACGTTCGTCTTCTGCTCGATGACCATGAAGGCCGTCGGCCGGGCGGCGTTCGGCATGGTGGAGGAGGTGCGGCGGCAGTTCCGCGAGAAGCCGGGCATCATGGACTACAGCGAGAAGCCCGACTACGCTACCCCCGTGGCCATCAGCACCAAGGCTGCCCAGAGGGAAATGATCATCCCGTCGCTGTTGGGGCTGGCCACTCCCGTGGCCGCCGGCCTGGTGTTGGGCGTGGCCGGCGTGATGGGCCTGCTGGTTGGAGCGCTGACCTGCGGCTTCTGCGTGGCCGTGTTCATGGCCAATGCCGGCGGGGCCTGGGACAACGCCAAGAAGTACATCGAGGCCGGCGCCCACGGCGGCAAAGGAACCGACGCCCACAAGGCAGCCGTGGTCGGCGACACGGTGGGCGATCCGTTCAAAGACACCAGCGGCCCAAGCCTGAATATCCTCATCAAGTTGATGAGCATGGTCAGCGTGGTCGCGGCCGGATTGATCGTCCGCTACAGCCTCACGGCACTGGGCGTTTTCTAACTGCAGCCCGGCTGCCGGCCGCTGTCGGCCCGGCAGCGGAAACAGACGTCACGAGGCCCGCAGGTCGAAACTTGCGGGCCTCGTTCCGTTGGCTCGCCTTCACTCGACCGGCAACGCGTACAGCGTCACGCTGCACGGGGCAACCGAGAGCGCGTTTTGCACGCCGGAAACCGCCTGCTCTTCGATGGCGACCTTGGGCGGCTTGCCCGGCTCGTTGTAGGCCATCGGGTCGTCGCCGGCGATCTGCCAGCGGCGGCCGGTGCCGACGAGTTTCACACCGTCGAGGGTCAGCGGAATGTCGAGCTGCTTCATCGTGGGGTTGACGATCGCCACGGTAAGCGTCTTGTGGTCCTCGGTCAGGGCCGCCATCACGTCCAACGGCTGCGTGGTGGTCACGGCCAGCGGCAGCACGCCGAAATGCTCGCGGTAGAGCTTCAGCACCAGGCCGGTCGTGGCAAAGGCGGCCGCCGTCTTGCTGGTTTTGATGCAGCCGATGACGTTGACCGTCTGAGCGTAATTGGCCATGAACATGATGTCGCTCTGGCGGGCGTATTCGTTCAGCCCGGCAGCAATCCCCAGGGCGTCTTTAAGGAAATAGCGGGTGCCCAACTCGCCGAAGGCATGCGGCCCGTACCAGAAGTTCCACTCGTCCAGGGCGATGCGGATGTCTTTGCCCGCCAGCGAATCGAACTGCCGGCGATAGCGGCGATGGGCGTCAGCCTTGCCGCGGACCGCTTCGGGAATCTGGCGGACGTGGGAGGCCAGCCCGGGGCTTTCCCCGCGATAGAAGTGCTCGCTGATCAGGTCCATGTGATCGGCGCAGTGCTGCATCATGCCCTCGCTCCAGCGGCCCGCGTCGCCGACGGCCACCAGCTTGATCGAGGGGTCTTCCGCGCGAAAAGCCTCGGCAAACACGTTATGCTTCTTGATGTAGTCTTCCAATGGCATATGGCCAAGCTGCCAGCCGCCGTACATTTCGTTGCCGATCCCCCACCACTTGACCCGATAGGGCTCGGCATGGCCGTTTTTCGCGCGGAGCTTGCCCATGGGCGTGTCGGGGTCACCGTTGGCGTATTGCAGCTCCGCCACGGCGTTTTCCACCCCGCCCTGGCCGCTGTTGACGGCAATATACGGCTCGGTATCCAACACGCGGCAGAAGTGGATGAACTCGTCGAGCCCGAAGTCGTTCTGCTCGACGCCGGTCCAGGCCGGGTTCTTCCGCGGTGGCCGGCGGTCGCGATCGCCGATGCCGTCTTTCCAGTCGTAGCCGCTGACAAAATTGCCGCCGGGCCAGCGATACACGGGCGAGTTCAGCTCTTTGAGCAGCTTCAGCGTGTCGGCCCGCATCCCGTCGACGTTGTCGGCCGGCATCAGCGAAGCCGTTCCCACCAGGCATGGCCCGCCGTCGGATACTTGAATCTCCAGAACGCCCTTGTCCGTGTCGGCACCCGCCGTGAAGCGGAAGGACGACTTCTGATAGCGGTCGGCGGCGTTGGTGAAGGTATGCCGGAACATGTCGGCAGACCCTTCGCCCCAGCGCACCACGACTTGCACCGTCGTGCTGTCCCGGGCCGGTTTCACCCAGACGTAGCCGACGTACTGCTTGCCTTTGACCAGGGCCAGGTCACGTTGGCGGATGCCGCTTCCCGGCTCCGCCGACGGGGTGTGCTCCCCGACGAACGAATCCTCCCGCACCATGCCCACGGAATCACCGTCTCCGATGATCTGCCAAGGCGAGGCTCCCACCACCGGAAAGTCCGTGTTCTGCAGCGACCGATAGGGGGCGTAGTCTGCCGTGACGGGGAAGTAGAACTTGCGGTCCTCGAGCATCTCGGCCCAGATGCCGCCGTAGATGCAGCGGCCGAGGTGCTCGATGAACTGGCCGTAGATGTACTTGGAGATCGGTTCGCCGATCTTAGCGGCGTCGATCGCCACCTCGGGCTTCCAGTCGGCCATGGAGAGCTTCTCCAGACAGACGTCGTCGTACCAGGCTTTACCGGTGGCCTGGCCCCAACCACCCAGCAGGCAGTTGACCTGCACGCTGTCGTTGCCGCCCGTGTCGAAGAGCACTTCGACTTGCGTCCAATCGTGGGTACCCGAGACGGCATCCGTCTGGGCGGGCTGGATATTGTGTAGGTTCAGCAACGCCCCCTTGGCGCCCCGGACGTTCTCCGTCTTGATCCAGCCCGAAAGCCGATAGGTGGTGTGGGGCTCGACCGGCACCGTGGCGCACCAGGCGATGTCGGCCCCTTCTTCGGAGGTGATCATCAGGCTGCGCCTTCCGGTTCGTCCGGCCGTGGCGTAGGTGAAGGTCCCCTTGCCGCCCCAGCCCTCGGTCTTCCATTCGGCCGGCTTGCGATCGGCCTCTTGCTCGAACGACGGATTGGGTAAGAGGTTGTCGGCCTGTTTGTCTTGGTCGTCGGTCGCGGCCCCGGTAGCAGCGGCCGGCCACAACAGCGCCGCGAGCAAAACGAGCATGATCGGCAGAAGCGTGTGACGTTGCATGCTTGGTTCCTTTCGATTGGTAGTTCAGCAGTGTTTCCGAACGCGGGAGTGTTTCCGAACGCGGGCATTCCATCCTACGCGACCCGTCGTGTTCATGCCAGCCAACTTCGCGCAACAGTTTATCAAGTTTGCGCAGAGTATTCGACTTTGCGCAAAGTTCAGGATCGTTTGCGCGGAATTCGCTTGACGGCTGCGAGGCCCTCGCCAAACTGGAATAGACATTAGCAGCGGCAACGTCAAGTCGGGCCGACCGGGGGGGGTTGAACTCTGCATCGAATCGGGTCAAATGACGAATTCTGCCGACGCCTGCGCATCGGCAGTGCAGACATCCACAGGCACCCAGGTCTCGGACTCCAGGACTCCAAAGGGCGGACAAAATGGCCAAATCTACAGTGAGGCGGTTTGCGATTGGCGTGGATTATGGGACGAACAGCGTCCGGGCGTTGATTGTCGACGTGGCCGACGGTACGGAGGTCGCCACCGATGTCTATGACTATCCCAGCGGCAAGGACGGCATCCTGCTCGACCCGAAAGACCCGAACCTGGCACGGCAGAACCCGGCCGACTACATCGAGGGCTTCTACCGCTCGGTGCGGGCGGCGGTTGCGGCCGCCAAGAGGAAGCCCGGCTTCCGACCCGAAAATGTGATCGGCATTGGCATCGATACGACCGGCTCGACGCCGATCCCCGTCGACCGCGAAGGGACCCCGCTGGCGATGAAGCCGGCCTTCGAAAAGAACCTGGCGGCCCATGCCTGGCTGTGGAAGGATCACACGGGCCATGCCGAAGCGGCCGAGATCACAGCCAAGGCCGCCGGCAGCCGGGAGAACTACCTGTCGAAGTGCGGCGGCACCTACAGTTCTGAATGGTATTGGTCGAAGATTCTCCACTGCAAGCGGACCGCGCCGAAGGTCTTCGACGCCGCCTACGCCTGGGTCGAGTTGGCCGACTTCATCCCCGCCTTCCTCACCGGAAACCTCGATCCCGATACACTACCCCGCGGCATCTGTGCGGCCGGCCACAAGGCCATGTACCACGAACAATGGGGGGGTTTGCCGAGCAAGGGCTTTTTGGCGAAACTGGGCAGCGGATTGGGCCGCGTTCGCGACCACTACTCGGCCGGAGCCGTTCCGGCCGACCAGAAGGCCGGTGAACTGACCGCCGAGGTGGCCAAGAAAGTGGGCTTGCCGCCGGGGCTGCCCGTGGCCGTTGGGGCTTTCGACGCCCATACGGGTGCGGTCGGAGCGGGTATCAAGCCGGGCACGCTGGTGAAGATCATCGGCACCAGCACCTGCGACATGATGGTCGCGCCGATGGAGACCGAGCTGCCCGACATTCCCGGACTGTGCGGCATTGTGCCCGGCTCGATTATTCCCGGCATGTACGGGCTCGAGGCGGGGCAATCGGCCGTGGGCGACATCTTCAACTGGTTCGTTTCGCACCTTGCCCCGGCGAAGTACACGGCCAAGGGCGATCCGCACGTGAACCTCACCAAGGAGGCCGACAAGCTGAAGCCGGGCGAGAGCGGCCTGCTGGCCCTGGATTGGAACAACGGAAACCGGACGATCCTGGTCGATCCGCTGCTGAGCGGCATGCTGGTGGGGCAGACCTTGCACACGACGGCCCCAGAGGTCTACCGGGCGCTGGTCGAGGCGACGGCCTTCGGCGCGCTGACGATCATCAAGCGGTTCGAAGAGTACGGCGTGGGGGTCCGGGAGGTGGTCAATTGCGGAGGCATCGCCGAGAAGAACGCCTTCGTGATGCAGATCTACGCCGACGTCTGCGACCGGCCGATGAAAGTCAGCCGCTCGGCCCAAACCTGTGCCCTGGGGTCGGCCATTTTCGGGGCGGTCGTGGGCGGCGCTTACAAGAAGACCGAGCAGGCGCAGAAGAAGATGACCGGCGTCAAGCCCACGGTCTACCGACCCCGCAAGGCAGCCGCGAAGGTCTACGCCGAATTATACGGGCTCTACCGCACCCTGCACGACGCCTTCGGCACCGCCGGATTCAGCGGCAGGCTGGATCGCGTGATGAAAGACCTGATCGCGATGCGCGATCGGGTACGGAAGGGACTCCGCAAGAAATAGACCCCAACTTGTCTTCCGGCGGGTCCTGACGAAGAAGGCCGAGGATGAACCTGGACGAGCTTCGCAACGACGTCTGTCGCGCCAACCGGCTGCTGGCCGAGACGGGTCTGGTCACGCTGACTTGGGGCAACGTGAGCGGCATTTCGGCCGATCGCAGTCTGGTGGTGATCAAGCCCAGCGGCGTGCCTTACGAAGCACTCAGCCCCGAGCAGATGGTCGTGGTGGACCTGGAGGGGAATCGGGTCGAGGGCGATCTGCGCCCTTCGTCCGACACGCCCAGCCACGTGTTGCTCTATCGGCACTTCGAGGGGATTGGGGGAATCACCCACACGCACAGCCGGTGTGCCACGATCTTCGCCCAGGCCCGCTTGGAGATTCCCTGTTTGGGGACGACCCACGCGGATCATTTTTTCGGCCCGGTTCCCGTGACGCGACCGCTCTCGCCGCGGGAGGTCGAGGAGGCGTACGAAGCGAACACCGGGCAGGTGATCGTGGAGCGGTTCGCGGGGCTTCACCCTCTGGAGAGGCCCGCGGTGCTGGTCGCGGGCCATGCGCCGTTTACGTGGGGCCCGGACGCCGCGGCGTCGGTCAACAACGCGGTGGCGCTGGAAGCGGTGGCCGAGATGGCGCTCGGCACGCTGACGATCCGCGGCGACGCCCCGCCGCTGGAGCCGTACGTTCTTAACAAGCACTACCGGCGCAAGCACGGCGCCGATGCCTACTATGGACAAACACCCTATTGATGTTTGCATTGTGAATGATCCAGGCCGACCAACGGGAGGCCGGAAAAATCGGGCTTCCGTTGGTCGCCCTCGCGCATGGACTGTGCAAGTGTCAATAGACCTTCCCTCAGGACTTTTTTCACCGAACCACGAGACGGACTGGAGATATCCCGATGAGCGCATTGGCCGATAGGATAACACTAGGGTTTATACCCGCCAACCGCGGCTTCTTCAGCTCCGAGCTGGCCGCCAAGATGCGGAAGCAGACCGTGGCAGCCATGGAGAAGTCGGGCATCGACGTGGTGGTGCCCGGCGAGGATCAGACCGAGGTCGGCTGCGTCCAATCGCTTCAGGAAGCCGAGCTTTGTGCCCGGCTGTTCCGCGAGAAGAACGTCCGGGGGATCGTGGTCGGCGCGGTCAACTTTGGCGACGAGCAGTCGGTGGCGTGGACGATCCGCAAGGCCGGCCTGGACGTGCCGGTGCTGATCTTCGGCTGCCAGGAAGAAGAAGTGCTGACGATGAGCACGCCGCGGCGCGACGCGTTCTGCGGGCTGCTGTCGATCGGCGACGTGCTGCGACAGATCGACGTGAAGTACACGGTCGCTCGGCGTCCGATCTGCTTCCCGTCCGACGAGGCGTTCGCGGCCGATCTGGACTGGTTCGTGCGCGTCTGCCGCGTGGTCACGGGCGTGAAGAACGCCCGGTACGCGCAGATCGGCGCCCGGCCCGACGCCTTCTGGACCTGCCGCTACAACGAGAAGCAGCTTCAACGGCTGGGAGCGACGGCGGTGGTAATGGATCTGTCGGAGGCGATTGCCGGCGCCAACGCCCTGGCCGACGACGACCCGGAGGTCGAGAAGCTGGTAGCGGCGATCGGATGCTACGCCGACGTTTCGGCGGTGAAGCCGCAGAGCGTGGTGCGCAGCGCCAAGCTCGAGCTGTTCCTGCGCCGCTTCCAGGAAACCAACGGGATCGACGCCTTCGGCATTCAGTGCTGGACGTCGATCCAAGCGAACTACGGCGTGTGCAGTTGCACGACCATGAGCCGGCTGGGCGACGAGGGCACGCCCTGCGCCTGCGAGTCGGACATCATGGGCACGCTCTCGATGCACGCGGCGATGCTGGCCAGCGGCTCGCCGGCCGGCCTGGCCGATTGGAACAACCTGCACAACGAGGACGATGAGCTGGCCAATATCTGGCACTGCGGGGTGTTTCCCGCGTCGTTTGCCAAGACGCCGCCGAGGCTGGGGGTACAGGAGATTATCGCCTCCAGCGGCGCCGCCAGCTACGACGATTCCCAAGCGACGATCGAGTTCGTGGCCAGGCCGTCGCCGCTGACGCTTTTCCGCGTCACCCAGGACCCCGATTGCGGCTGGCACGCGGCCGTCGCCGAGGGCGCGTTCGAGGACAACCCGGCGGTCACGTTCGGCGGCTATGGCTGGTGTCGGATCCCCAACTTGCAGCGGCTCTACCGCGACGTGCTCCTGCGGCAGTTTCCCCACCACGTGGCCATCACGCAAACGCACGTCGGCAACGTGCTGTGGGAGGCCTTCGGCAACTACTTGGGCATGAACGTCTACCATGCCACGCAGGACACGCCGGGACTCTACACGCCGCGGGTGCCGTTTTGAACCAAGATGAACTGCGGGGCTGGCACCTCGATCCACCCCACGTTCCCCCCTTTTTGTGAGAAAACAGGAGGCGTATTGATGCTCGGCCGCACGTCTTTGTTTGCGTTGGCTCTGCTGCTGGTTACGGTGGCGATCGTCGGCCCCGGCGTGGCCTTTGGGTTGGATACCGAAGCGGGAGTGGCCGCGGTGCCCGCCGCCGAGGACGCCGGTCGGTTGGTGCCGGTGGACTGGGCCGTGATCGCCGGCTACTTCGTGTTGCTGCTGGGGATCGCCTGGTGGGTGATTCTGAAGAACCGGGACACGGCGGACGACTATTTTCTCGCCGGGCGCAATCTGAGCTGGTGGATCGTCGGCGCATCGATCTTCGCCTCGAACATCGGGTCGGAGCACCTGGTCGGCCTGGCGGGCTCGGGCTGTACCGACGGCGTGGCCATGGCCCACTACGAGTTGCACGCCTGGTGCCTGTTGGTGCTCGGCTGGGTGCTGGTGCCCTTCTACATGCGCTCGAAAGTGTTCACCATGCCCGAGTTTCTCGAACGGCGCTTCAGCCCGACCAGCCGATGGGTCCTTTCGGTCATCTCGCTGGTGGCCTACGTGCTCACGAAGATCGCGGTCGGCATTTTCGCCGGGGGAATCGTCTTCTCGGTGCTCTTGCCGGAACTGCGCGTCGGCCCGCTGGACAGCTTCTGGATCGGCTCGATCCTGGTGATCGTGCTGACGGGGGCGTATACGATCCTCGGCGGGCTGAGGGCCGTGGCCTATACCGAGGCCGTGCAGACGCTGGTGTTGGTCATCGGGTCGATTCTGGTGACGATCTTCGGGCTGCGGGCGCTGGGCGGCTGGGACCAGTTGCGAGAAATCTGCGGCTCGGAGATGTTCAACCTCTGGAAGCCGCTGTATCGCGGAGACATCTTTACCTGGTCACCGGTGATCGAGACGAATGCGGCCGGAGAAATCGCGCGGGAAGCGTGGTACTTCAACGACAACTATCCCTGGCTGAGCATGCTGTTCTGCGCGCCGGTCATCGGTCTCTGGTACTGGTGCACCGACCAGTACATCGTGCAGCGAACCTTGGGCGCCCCCGACGAGCGAGAGGCCCGTCGCGGCTCCATCTTCGCCTCGTTTCTGAAGCTATTGCCGGTGTTCATCTTCATCATCCCGGGCATGATCTGCTTCGCCCTGGCGAGTAGCGGCGGCGCCGAAGGCATCCAGCAGGTAATGGTTGACGAGAACGGGCATATCATCCGCGACGAGGCACAGAAGGCGTTCCCGCTGCTGGTGGCGACCGTGCTGCCGCCGGGCGTGCGGGGCATCGTTGTGGCCGGTCTGCTGGCGGCGCTGATGAGCTCGCTGGCCGGCGTGTTCAACGCCTCGGCCACGCTGTTTACCATGGACTTCTATTCCCGGCTGCGGCCGAGCACGTCCCAGCATCAACTCGTTTGGATCGGCCGGATCGCCACCACGGTGATGGTGCTCATCGGGCTGGCGTGGATCCCGGTCATTCAGGGCGGCAAAGGGCTCTACGACTACCTACAGGGCGTCCAGGCGTACCTGGCGCCGCCGATCTTCGTGGTGTTCTTCCTGGGCGTGTTCTGGAAACGGCTCAACAGCGCCGGCTGCCTGGCGGCGCTGATCGTCGGCTTCATCATGGGGCTGTTCCGTTTGGGCGTCGACACGCCGGTAAAACTGGAGTGGTTCGGGGTGGACGCGGCCGGCAACGCCGTCGGCTATCCGGAAGGCTCGCTGCTGTGGATCGTCAACCACATGTTCTTCCAGTATTACAGCATCCTGATCCTGGCGGTCTGCGCGGCCGTGATGATCGGCGTCAGTTTCATGACCAGGCAGCCCGACTACGAGAAGATCTCCGGCCTGACCTATGGCACAACGACCGAGGCCCACCGCCGGGCGTCGCGCGGCAGTTGGGGTTTTGCCGACGTGGCTGCCTCGGCCGTGGTGTTGCTGGCGATCCTCGCGGCGTACCTGTATTTCCGCGGATAACTTCCGGGGCCGCACTTTCGGTAGGTAACGTGTAGCGAAAGCGCACAACCGGGGCCGATACACAACCCCCAACCAGCGCACACACAAAGATCCTCTGCCCGCCAGGGGCGCGGCGATTCCGCGCGGCATCGGGTGGCTACTCGGGCAACTGCTCCGACTCGCCGCCGGACCGGGTGGCCGCGGCCCGCCATACGTCGAGACTGATCTCGTCGGCAACGAACCGCACCGAGCCGTCGCACAGCGACGCGTTCACCCCGCCCGAGTGCCGGCTGCGGGCCGCCGCCCAGAGCTCGCCGTCGCTGCGGTTTTCCTTGCAGTGAAGCCGCGTGGCGGAGGCGATCGTGTCGGCGCAGATCGAAATGTGGTCGTAGTTCTCGTCGGGCGCCGCATCGTACACCGGGGTCCCCGCGTAGCCGCGGTAGGCGTTGGGCTTGGTGTGGGCCGTAAACGTCGAGGAGCCCGGCGCGGCCAGCACCCAGACGCCGCGGGCATCGTCCGCACTCTCGTAGCCGATCACTTCGCTGACGGCCAGCGTGTTGGATGCCCCGTCGGTGATCATCGCGTCGCTGATGCCCCAGCGGCTACCCATTTTCCACAGTCCCCGCAGCGAGGGGTCGCCCATGGTCTGGGTCGTCTTCTCCCATCCGGGAACGAGGACAACGGGGAACGCCCCGGCCGTTTTGGGCAGCCCCTTGCCCCCGCGGTCAACGGGCAGGTAGGAGATATACGTGTCGGAGCCGAGACAGGCGGCGTAGTTTCCCTTGCTGACGTGCTCGTGCTCCCAAGCGTCGGTGCCGCCCAACGGTTGCACCATTCTGTCGGCACTCGGGCAGATGTAGGCTGAAGGCGTGACCTCGCCCACGCCGTGATGCTCGACGCGGTCGGCCATGTTATCGTCGGCTAGACAGGCCTCGGAAACGTTCTCGAACAGCTTTGTCTCGCCCATCTGGTCGAGGATGGCCAAGGCCCAGTTCGGGCCCTCGCAGACCGCGCCGGCCTGGCGCCCGCCGGTAATCCAGGTATCGCCCGTGCAGCTCGGCAGCCCAGGCGGAAAACACAGATGGGCCTCGTGGTGGGCCTGCAACGCGATGCCGATCTGCTTGAGGTTGTTGACGCAGGTGGCCCGCCGAGCCGCTTCCCGGGCTGCCTGGACCGCCGGCACCAGCATCGCGATCAGGATGCCGATAATGGCGATCACCACCAGCAGCTCCACCAGCGTGAACGCCGCGGGCCGGCGTCGCACCTGCGGCGGCCGAATGTGTGTCGAGTTGTGCATGACTTCTGCTCCTGTTTCGCCTGGGTAAGACGGACCGATGATTGGATTATCGATGTTTGCATTGCGAATGATCAAGGCCGACCAACGGGAGGCCGGAAAAATCGGGCTCCCGTTGGTCGCCCTCACGCATTGACTGTGCAAACGTCAATAGATCGGATTCTGCCCGGAGTGGCATCGGCCGGACAGAAACGATAAGCGTCGTCGCGATGCACGACGCACCGCGGGGGCACGGACAGCCACACCCTCATTATAGCGGGAACCGACCGTCAGTGAAAGCTCCGTGCGAAGAAGACTGGCACACGCATGGGGGGCTTTTATGAGCCCTCGGCTCCGGCCTGACGCCAGCCTGTTAGGCCTTTCCCAGCCGCGCCAGGTCGTCGAAGAAGCCCGGGTAGGTCTTGGCCGTGCAGCCGGGATCGCGGATGACCACGCCGGGGGTACCCAGCCCGACCAGGGCCATGCTCATGGCCATGCGATGGTCGTCGTAGGTGTCGATCTCGGCCCCATGGCACGGGCCGGGGACGATCCTCAAACCGTCCTGATGCTCCTGAACATCGGCCCCGAACTTCCGCAGCTCGGTGCACAGCGCCCGCAGACGATCGGTCTCCTTGAAGCGGATGTTGGCCACGTCGAACACCTCGGTGGGCCCCTCGGCAAACAGGGCCACGGCGGCCAACGTTTGCACCGTGTCGCTGATGGCGTTCATGTTGACGCGGATTCCCCGTAGCGGTCTGCCCGCCACGGTGATCGCATCGGCCGCGTACCGCACCTCGCAGCCCATCTGCCGAAGACATTCGCAGAAGGCCACGTCACCCTGGAGGCTGTGTCGGGAAAGGCCCTCGACGGTCACCTCACCGCCGGTGACGGCCGCGGCGGCGAAGAAGTAACTGGCCGCCGAGGCGTCGGGCTCGATTTCGTAGCGACACGCGCGATACCGTGGGCCGGGAGCGATGAGGAAGCGGCGGAGTTGCTCGGCCTCGACGGTAACGCCGAAGGCAGACATCACCGCCAGGGTCATCTCGATGTAGGGCTGGGAGACCAACTCGCCGCGGACGTTCAGTTGGACCGGGCCGACAGCCGCCGGCGCGGCCATCAACAGCCCGCTGAGAAACTGGCTGGAAATGTCGCCGGCCACGGTGGCTTCTCCGCCCGGCAACCCGGCGGCGCGGACGACCACCGGCGGGCATCCGTTGCCTGCTTCGCTGGCGGCGTCGGCCCCGAGTTGCCCGAGCGCATCGAGCAGATCACCGATGGGGCGCTGGCGCATCCGGGGCGTGCCGTCGAGCCGAAAGACGCCGTCGCCGGTGGTGGCCATGGCCGTCAGAAAGCGGACGGTCGTGCCGCTGTTGGCCACGTACAACTCGGCTTCGCCGACCGGGATGCGGCCTCCGCAGCCGGTGATGCGAATCGTGCCGGTCTGCGGATCGTGATCGACCGTCAGGCCGAGCTGCCGCAGGGCTTCGATCATCACGCGGGTGTCTTCGCTGTCCAGGGCGCCGGCCAGCGTGGACGATCCATCGGCCAGGGCCGCGCACACCAGCGCCCGGTTGGTGATGCTCTTCGACCCCGGCGGGCGGATCGAGCCGTGCAGGGGGCCGGTCGGCCGGATTTCGATCGTGTCGGTCACGGTTTCTACTGGGCGACGCTTTCGTCGGCCGCTGGTGTCAGTCTTTGGCAAGCTTCCAGAGGTTCTGGTCGGTGCGGAAGTAGACCGCTCCGTCGGCCACTGCGGGCGTGGCCAGCACGCCCGGATCGATTTGCAGCGTGCCGACTACTTCGGCGTCGCGCTCGCCGAGCCGCACGACCTGGACCAGCCCCTTGTGGCTGACGAAGTAAAGATGGCCGTCGGCAAGCACGGGCGACGCCCAGGTCGGGCCTTCCAGGCGGAGCTGCCAGAGGATTCTGCCGTCGGTCGCGTCGCCGCAGGCGAGGATGGCGGGCGACTTGATCACGTAGGCCCGGCCGTCGTGGACGACGGGACTGGCGTTGGTCGAGCGGAGCCGCGGCTCGTGCCAGAGCAGTTCCGTTGCACGCCGCTGCGGATCGTAGCGCAGAGCGTGCAGCCCGTTGGCGGGCAGATAGGCGACGCCGTCGCAAGTGGTCGCCGACGCGATCGTGTGGCACGACGCTTCGTAGTCCCACAACTGGCGGCCGGTCTGCGGATCGTGGGCGGTCAGCCGGGTGCGGCTTTGCAGCAGCACGAGGTCTTCCTCCGGGCCCTTGCCCCGCAGCACGGTCGGCGACGCCCAGATCGCCCCTTTATCGCGCGGCAGCCGCCATCGCGTTTCACCCGTCGCGACGTCGAGGCCGGCCACGAACGAATCGGCCGGCGTATCGAGCTGCACGATCAACGTCGCGCCGAGCACCAGAGGCGAGGAGGCCATGCCGACATCGTTCCGCACGCTCGGATCGTCGTAGGCCAGCCCGCGAAACCACTTGAGGTTCCCCTGAAGATCGAAGCAGGCCAGATCGTTGGAGGAGAAGAAGGCGAAAACACGTTGGCCGTCGCTGGCGGGCGTGGGCGCGCCGACGGCCCCGAAGGGATGGGCGACCGTGTGGCCGGTCGCCCAAAGCTGCCGCTGCCAATGGAGCTTGCCAGACTGGGCGTCGATACAGAGCACGTGCAGCCGGTCTTCCCGCGGCCCGCTCGAACACGTCACGACCACGCGGCCGGCGACCACGATCGGGCTGGACGGTCCGCGGCCGGGCAAAGGGGTTTTCCAGGCGACGTAGTCGTGCCGTTCCAGGGCAACCGGCAGGTTCCTCTGCTGTGAGACACTGTTGGTGTCGTTGCCCCGGAAGTGCGTCCAATCGGCCCCAGCGGCAAAGACGATCGCTGCGGCGACCGCCAGCCGGCCGGCGGAGCGCCTGGGCGAGTGCAATCTCCGCTGGCCTCGCTTGCGGGGAGAGGGGCCGGGCGTGAGGCGTTTTCGGACAGGCGTCAAAAGCGTTCGCATCGATTCCCCGTGAATACTGCTCGGATCAGTGCCCGCTCGGCTCGTTCATGGATTGCGATCGGCCGAAAGCACAGCCGTCCCGTTGGTGTCGCAAACGCGGAGCTGGAATCCCCACGGATCGGCCCACTCCGGCGTGATGGCGTTCTGGCAAACCTTCACCAGGATCGTGTTGCGCCCCGGCTGCATGATCACGTGGTTGGTGTACTGGTCCATCTGCGAGCCGGCGTGATAGACCTCGTGGCGAGCCACCAACTGCCCGTTGAGCCACACTTTCACCGCGTTGAGCGACGTTACCCGCAGGTCGACCTCCTGTCGCCGCCGGGAAACGAACTCGCTGGTTGCGTAGCCGACGACCGCCTTCTCGTGCTGGAGAGCCCTATTGAAATCGACCGTTGCATACTCGTCCTTGGCGATGTGCTCAAGCCACTGGACCTTCCCGTGCTTTCCGTCGTACGAGGCCTGCAGATCGATCCCTCGTTCGGGCGGATAGACCGCGGCGAATCCTCTGCCGTCGGTGTTGTCGAACGGCCCGATCACGTTCCAGCGGAGCACGAACCCAAAGTGCCGTGGCAGGTTGACTTCCCGACCCAACTCGCGCAGGCGATCGGCCAACAGGGCAACCTGGTCGGCGTCGCGGGCAGCGGTCAGTGCCTCTTGATACAGCGGCACTGCCTGGTCGGTCTCCCGGGCTTGGACCAGCCTGGCGGCCTCGTCGATCCGTCGGGCCACGGCGTCGCGGCGCATCTCGAGGCTCGGATCGTCAAGCATCCCGGGCAGCAGCCGCTCGGGGGCCGAGCGATCCACGTGGCAGAGCCATTCGTAGGCCAGGCGCCTTGCCCGGGGGGCGTGGCTGGTGTCGAGCACGAACCGCTCCAATTCGGCCGCCGGCAGCGTCCCGTCGCGGCGGAACCGGCGTTCGGCGACCGTGTCCACCGCGGTGCGGATCCAGTTGGCCGCCAAGGGGTTGGCGTCGTCGAGGCCCGCCAGAATCGCCGGTAACTGCCCGGCATCGGCCTTGATCAGCTCCGTCCAGGCGGGGGCGGCCTGTCGATTTCCCGCGGCTTGCGGGCCGACCGATTTCAGCGTTTTCAACAGCGTGTTGATTTCGGCCCCGTACGCCGTCCAGTGCGAAACGGTCACGAGAATCAACGCGAGCAACAAGTTGTGGAGAACTCGCATGGCAGTCAAACAGGGCAACGTCGGGTGTCTGGGGTCTTGTGGCGGCACACCTCGGGTGGCAAGGCGAATCGCTGCTCGGTGTTTCCGGCCTGGGGTCTCACTGCGCGTCCTCCCTTCCTCGTTCGTGAAGGCCTGAGTGCCGCCTTTCCAGAAAGCGCAATCTCAGCAGCGGAGGTCTTCAAACAGGGCCAATATACGGGCTGCCGGCGGCTCGGGCAACCAGCCTTCGGGCGCCCTCGCGTCGATCGGGGAATTCGGGTAGGCTGGCGACTTGACTCCCCGAAACAAGAAAGGCTCCATGTCAACGATTTCCGACGCCCTGGCGGCCGCCGTGCGACACCATCAGGCCGGCCAGTTGCAGCAGGCCGAGCAGCTTTACCGGCAGATCCTCCAGGAGAACCCCCGGCAGCCCGACGCGCTGCACCTGCTCGGGGCGCTGGCCCACCAGGTGGGCAACAACGAGGTTGCGGTCGAATTGATCCGCAATGCCATCGCGGCCGAGCCGACCCGGCCGGCCTTCCACAGCACCTTGGCAACCGTGTATCAGGCGCTGGACAGACTGGACGAAGCAGTCGAAAGCTGCCAGCGGGCGTTGCAGATCAAGCCCGACTACGTCGAGGGCCTCAACAACCTGGGGCTCGCCTACCAGACCCAGGGCAAACTGAAGGACGCGGCCGAGGCGTATCGCCGGGCGCTGCGAGTCCGGCCCGACTACGTCGAGGCGCTGAACAACCTCGGCAGCGCCTTCCAGCACATCGGCAAACCCGAGGAGGCGGAGGAGCACTTTCGCCGGGCGCTGAGATACCGGCCCGAGTACGTCGAGGCCCACAACAATCTGGCCAACGCGCTGAAGGATCAGGGCAGGCTCGACGAGGCGGTGGCCAGCTACCGCCGGGCGCTGGAGATCCGGCCCGACTTCGCCGAGATCCACAACAACCTGGCCATGGCGCTGCAAGACCAGGGAAAGACCGACGAAGCGGTGGCGGCCTTTGGGCAGGCACTGCAAATCCGTCCCGGCTACGCCGAAGCCCACAACAACCTCGGCCAGGCCCTGCTCAGCCAGGCAGCCCTCGACGAAGCGGTCACCTGCTTCCAACGCGCCGTGCAAATCCAGTCCGACTACGCTGAGGCCGTCAACAATCTGGGCCACGCCCTGAAGGCCATGGGCCGGCTTGACCAGGCGGCCGGCACTTTCCAGCGGGCGCTGCAAATCCGGCCGGATTTTGTCGAAGCGTTGAGCAACCTGGGGGCCATTTGCCGGGAGCAGGAGAAGCTCGACGAGGCAGTGGCCTACTTCCGCAAGGCGTTGGAGATCGATCCGGCCGTGGCCGAAGTCCACAACAATCTGGCCGGTGCGCTGTACGAACAGGGGTGTTTCGAGGAGGCCAAGGCGTCGTTTGGCCGAGCCCTGGAGATCCGCCCGAAGGAATCGCTCTGGGAGTTGCGCATCGCCACGCTCTTCTGCCCGCCCGTGTTCGACGACACCCAGGCAATCGAAGCGTATCGTCGACGGCTCGTCGAGGACTTCGGCCGGTTTCGCAAGAAAGACCTGCACATTGATCCGGCCAGGCTTTCCGTTTTTGGTGGCGTGCCGCCGTTCGGCCTGCAATACCAGGGCAAGAACGACCGCCCGATCAAGGAGGCCTATGCCGAGATCTTTCGCGGCCGCTTTCCCGAAGCAAACAGATCGGTGGGTGGGCAACGCCCGCGCGTCGGCTTTCTGGTGACCCACGGCCACGAGGGCATTTTCCTGCGGTTCATGCAAGGAACTCTGGAGCATTTCGACCCCGAGCGGATCGAGCCGGTCGTGGTCTGTTCGCGGGCCGGGGCCGCCGAGCTTCGCGCGGCAATCCGCAGCGACGCGGTGAGCCTGTTGACGATTTCCGAGCGGCTGGACCACATCGTAGAGGCGATCGGCCGGGCCGGCATCGACGTCTTGTACTACTGGGAAGTCGGCACCGACGCGATCAACTACTTCCTGCCCTTCTTCCGCCCGGCCCCGGTGCAGTGTACTTCCTGGGGAATTCCCGTCACCTCGGGCATTCCGCAGATGGACCACTACCTCTCCAGCGAGCTGCTGGAGACCGACGCGGCGGCGGAACACTATTCGGAAGAGCTGGTCAGGCTGGCGACCCTGCCGACCTACTACTACCGGTCCGCGGCCGGGCAAGGGGCCAGAACCCGTGCGGACTTCGGCCTGCCCGACGATCGGCACCTTTACCTGTGTCCCCACAATCTGTACAAGTTCCACCCCGACTTCGATCGCCCGATGGCGGAGATCCTGCGGGGCGATCCGCAGGGCGAGATCGTCTTGGTGGAAGCCAGTCGCGAACACGTCACGCGGTCGCTGCAACGGCGGCTGCGCCGGACCATGCCCGAGGGGCTCGACCGCGTCCGTTTCGTCTCGCGTCAGAGCCGATCCGACTTCGTGGCCCTTCTGGGGCTGGCCGATGTGTTGCTCGATCCGCTGCATTTCGGCGGCGGCAACACGACCTACGAGGCCTTCTCCCGCGGCGTGCCGATCGTGACCTTGCCGTCTGAGTTCATGCGGGGCCGGGTCACCGCCGCATGTTACCGGAAGATGGGCGTCGCCGACTGCGTGGCAGCCGACCGGGACGACTATGTGAAGATCGCCCTGAAGCTCGGCACCGATGCGGACTATCGAGAAACGGTCCGCTCGAAGGTCGGCGAGGCCGCCGAAACGCTGTTTGAAGACGCCGCCGCCGTGCGACAGCTTGAGGAGTTCTTCCTTCGTGCCGCCGAACAGCGGCGAACCGTCTGAGGAGCCGTCGACAGACAAGTTGAGCTTCCGCGAACGAGGAAGGCCACACAGCGGCCTTGCTGTTTCACGGCGGGCCGGCTTAAGATGTTGTTATTGATGTCTGCATTGCGAATGATCCAGGCCGACCAACGGGAGGCCGGCAGAATCGGGCTCCCGTTGGTCGCCCTCGCGCATGGATTGTGCAAGTGTCAATAAGGTTCGCGGTATCTTTCGATCAGAAGGCATGGCTACAATCCCCGAAGCACTGGCGATCGCCGTCGAGCACCACCGGGCCGGACGCTGGCGGCAGGCCGCGGACGTGTACCAGGAGATCCTGCGGGTCGATCCGCAGCACGTCGAGACCTGGCACTTGCTGGGCGTGCTCACCCATCGTCTTGGCAGGCACGAGACGGCGATCGACTGCTTTCGACACGCGGCGGAACTGAGACCGAACGCGCCCCAGTTTCACAACAACCTCGGTGCCGCGTGCCTGGCCGCCAATCGGGCCGACGAGGCGGTGGCTGCCTCGACGCGGGCGGTGCAGCTCGATCCGCAATTCGCCGAGGCCTATTTCAATCTGGGCAACAGCCTGGCCAGTCAGGGGAGATACGATCAGGCAGTGGCAAATTACCGCCAGGCGGTGGCGATTAGGCCGGATTATGCCGAGGCCCACGGCAACCTGGGCAACGCCCTGCAAGACTCGGGCCAACTCGAAGCGGCCGTGCGAAGCTACCAGCGGGCCGTGGCCGTTCGGGCCGACTTCGCCGCGGCGCATCGGAACCTGGGGCTCGCCCTGCGGGCGCAGGGAAAGCTCGACCAGGCGGTGGCGAGTCTTCGACGGGCAGTAGAAATCGAGCCCCGGTCCGTCGACGCCCTTTGGGGCCTCGGCAACGCCTTGACCGACCAAGACCGGCTCGACGAAGCGGCGGACAGCTATCAGCAGGTTCTTCGCATCGCGCCGAACCACGCGGGAGCGCACTTGAATCTGGGCAATGTCCTGGCCCGACAGGGCCGAATCGACGAGGCGATAGACCAATATCGCCGGGCGCTGAGCCTCCGGCCGGACTACGCCGAGGCCCGGATGAACCTCGGCAGTGTGTTGAAGAGCCAGGGCGACCTGGAGGCGGCCGTTGCCGCCTATCGCCAGGCAGTCGAGTTGCATCCCGACTGCGCTGAAGCGCACAACGGCCTGGGCAACGCCTTGAAAGAACAGGACCGGCTCGGCGAGGCCGCGGCGGCCTACGGCCGGGCACTGGAACTGCAGCCGGCACATCCGCTGTGGGAACTGCGCGCGGTTGCCCTTTGCCCGACCGTCTTCGACGGCCGGCAACAGATCGACGCGTATCTCGCTAGGTTACTGGCCGAGATCGAGCGTTTCGGCGGGCGGCCACTGCGCATCGATCTCGGGGAAGTCTGCACAGAGATCTCCACGTCCGGCGCCGAGCCGCCCGCGGCGTTGCAGTTCATTCCCGGCGACGTCCGCCCCGTCAAGGAAGCCTACGCACGCCTGTTCCGCGGAGCGCTGCCGATGCGCCCGCCGTTGCCTCGCAAAGGCCGCTTGCCGCGGATCGGCTTCGTGGTGACCCAGCGGCACGAAGGCATTTTTCTGCGGTCGATGCGCGGCGTGCTGAAGCACATTACTGCCGGGTTGTTCGAGTTGACCGTGGTGTGCCATCGCAGCGGGTATACGCGGATTCGCCAGGCGCTGGCCGACGACCCCATCGAGGTCCTGCCCGTCTGCGAGCCGTTTGACCAGATCGTCGAGACGATACGCGAGGCGCGATTCGACCTGTTGCACTACTGGGAGGTGGGCACCGACGCGATCAACTACTTCCTGCCTTTCTGTCGCCCGGCGCCGGTGCAGTGTACTTCCTGGGGAATCCAGGTAACCACGGGCATCCCGGCAATGGACTACTATCTGTCCAGCGCGTCGGTCGAGGGACCCGACGCGGCCGACCACTACAGCGAAGCGCTGGTGCTGGCCGATACCCTGTTGACGTATCAGTACCGCGCGGCACTGCCCGAGACCCCGAAGACCCGCGGGCAGCTCGGGTTCGGCGACGACCGGCATCTCTACCTCTGTGCCCAACACCTGGGCAAGCTCCATCCCGACTTCGACCCGACGCTGGCAGCCATTCTTCAGCGAGACGACCGGGGCGTGGTCGTGCTGACGGCAGACCGCGGCGGATACCTTGCCGCGAAGCTCCGCCGCCGCCTGGCGGCGACGATTCCCGAAGTTGGCAACCGGATCGTGCTGTTGCCCCGCCAGTCTTATGCCGATTACCTGAGTCTGATCGCGGCGGCCGACGTGCTGCTCGATCCGCTCTACTTCGGAGGCGTGAACACCACCTACGACGCCTTTTCGCTGAACCGGCCGATCGTCACCTTGCCGTCGGCGTTCCATCGGGGGCGATATACGCTGGGCTGCTATCGGAAGATGGGCATCGCCGACTGCGTGGCGACGGACCCCGAGGATTACGTCCAGAAGGCCGTGCAACTGGCCACCGATGCCACCTATCGGGCCGAGGTCGAGCAGCGGATCGGGCGCGCCAGCGCCGTTCTGTTCGAGGACTCACAGGCGGTGCGCGAACACGAGCGAATCTTCCAGGAGCTACTTCATGTCTGAGCCGATGACCTACGATTTCCTGTCTCCCCGGCAGATTGTCTTCGGATGGGGACGTCGGCACGAAGTCGGCACGCTGGCGCGGACGCTGGGCCGCCGGGCGTTTGTGGTTTGCGGCCTGCCGTCCGGCGCGGCGGCGGTGGTCCAGGAGATCGCCGAGACGCTGCGAAGCGAGGGTGTTGAGGCCGTTCTGGTGGAGACGATTACGCACGAGCCGGAAGTGGCCGACGTGGATCGCGCGGCGGCCGAACTGCGGCAACGCCACATCGCCGACGGCGATTTTCTGCTGGCCGTCGGGGGCGGGGCGGCCATCGACCTGGCCAAGGCCGTGGCGGCGATGGCCGTCCACGACGAGAGTCCCACAATCAGAGACTACTTGGAGGGCGTGGGCCGGGGGCTGAAGCTTGCGCGCGATCCGCTGCCCGTCCTGGCCATGCCCACCACCGCCGGCACCGGCGCCGAGGCCACCAAGAACGCGGTCATCTCGTCGTACGATCCGCCGTTCAAGAAGAGCCTGCGTGACGGGCGGCTGATGCCGCGGATCGCGCTGCTGGATCCGGAGCTGTGCGTCAGCGTGTCGCCGATGGTAACCGCCGCCAGCGGCATGGACGCGATCACGCAATTGATCGAGAGCTATATTTCGCGCAAGGCCCGGCCGATCCCGCGGGCCCTGGCGGTCCAGGGGCTGAAGCTGGCCGTGCCGGCGATTGCCGAGGCGGTCGAAGACGGCACGTCGCGCGACGCGCGGGAAATGATGTCGCACGCGGCGCTGCTTTCCGGCATGGCGCTGGCCAACTCGGGGCTGGGCATGGCCCACGGCGTGGCGCCGGCGTTGGGAACCAACTGCCGCGTGCCGCACGGCGTGGCCTGTGCGCTGATGCTGCCGACGGCGCTGCGGGTCAACGCCGGAGTGCGTCGCGAGGAGTTGGCAACGCTGGCCCGTTTGCTGTTCGAATGCGGCCCGTCCACCCCGCCTGAGGAAGCCGTGGAGACGTTGATCGAGAGGATTGAGCAGCTCTGCGATCGGGTGGGCGTGCCCCGGCGACTGGGCGAGGTGGGAGTCAAACGCGAGCAGATTCCTGCCTTGGTCCGCGACTCCCGCGGCAGCAGCATGAGCGGCAATCCCCGCGAGCTTACGGATCAAGAGCTGACGCAACTGTTGGAGGAACTGCTGTGATTCTGACCGCCGGCCTGACGCCCGCGTGGCAACAGATTCTGGTATTCGACGGCTTCCGCTACGGCGAAGTGAACCGGGCGGCGGAGGCCCGTTGGTGTGCTTCGGGCAAGGTCTTCAACGCGGGCATTGCGGCCCATCATCTGGGCGGTCCAAGTCTCACCTTGGCCACGGTCGGCGGCCCGCCGCTGGAACAGATTACCCGCGAGTTCGATGGCTTGGGCGTGCCCCATCGCTGGATCGAGACGGAAGCGGCCACCCGCGTGTGCACGACGATCCTCGATCGCCCCACGCGCACGATGACCGAGCTGGTCGAGAACGGCCGGCCGCTGACGTGGCACGAGCTGGACGCGTTTCGCCGGGCCTATGCCGAAGAGGCAGCCAGGGCCGATGTCGCCGTGCTGATTGGCTCGCTGCCCGAGGGGACACCCGAGTCGTTCTATCGCGACCTGGCCGAGAGCACACCCTGCCCGATGGTGCTCGACTTCCGCGGCAAGGGGCTGCTGTCGCTGCTGGACCTAAAGCCCCTGGTGGTCAAGCCCAACCGGGAGGAGCTGGCGCAAACGGTCGGTCGCCCGCTGGAGGACGACGCGGAATTGCGCCTGGCCATGCAGTCGCTCAATCGGCTGGGGGCCCAGTGGGTGGTGATTACGCAGGGCAGTGCCCCGGTGTGGGCGACCTCGCAGTCGGAGGTCTACCGGTTCGAGCCGCCGCCGGCCGAAGAGATCGTCAACCCGATCGCCTGCGGCGACTGCATGGCCGCGGCCATCGCCTGGGCGGTGCGCGAGGGGCGCGGGATCGTCGACGCCGTGAAACTCGGCATCGCGGCCGCCGGAGAGAATCTCAAGCAGTTGTTGCCCGCGCGTCTGGAGCCGCAGAGCGTGCAACACGGCGCGGAGGATATCCGGGTCGAGGCCATGTAGCGATCCGGTGCGTGGCGGTTCGCAGTGGGCCGGGGTCGTGGTATGATGGTTCGGGCGCCGGCCCGTGGGCCGACGGTGTACTCCCTGTTGAGCCCTCGCAAACCAAGGAGACAAGACGATGAGCGAGACAAAACAACCCAGCCGTCGCGAGTTTCTCAAGGGATCGACGGCGGCTCTGGCTTCGACGGCGTTGGTCGGAGGTTTGAGCATTGCCCGAACGGCCCATGCGGCCGGAGGCGACGAGATCAAGATCGCGCTGGTCGGCTGCGGTGGGCGTGGCACCGGTGCGGCGGTCAACTGTCTGTCGGTCGAAGACAACCTCAAGCTGGTGGCCGTGGCCGACGCCTTCGAGGACCGGGCCAAGGCGGCGCTGCAGCAGTTGCAGACGCGATTTGGCGGGAAGGTGGACGTGCCCGAGGAGCGGGTCTTCGTCGGGTTCGATGCTTATCGCGGGGCCATCGACAGCGGCGCGGACCTGGTGCTGCTGGTGACGCCGCCGGGCTTTCGCCCCATGCAGTACAAGGCGGCGGTGGAAGCCGGCAAACACGTCTTCATGGAGAAGCCGGTCTGTGTCGACGCGCCCGGCTTCCGCTCGGTGATGGAGACCAACCGGGCGGCCGACCAGAAGAACTTGAAGGTGGCTGTGGGGCTCAACTCGCGGCATACGCCGCCCTGCGTCGAAACGGTGAAGCGGGTGCACGACGGCGCCGTGGGAGAGATTCTCTTCGAGCGGGCCTACGGCAACAACCCCGGCGTTTGGGTGCGGCCCCGCACGCCCGCGCAGACCGAAATGGAGTACCAGATGCGCAACTGGTACTACTTCGTCTGGCTCTGTGGCGACCTGATCGTCGAGCAACACGTCCATCTGATCGATTTGGCCAACTGGCTGAAGCAGGATCATCCGGTGGAGGCCAACGGGATGGGCGGGCGCGAGGTCCGCAAGGGCAAGGACCACGGACAGATTTTCGATCACCACTTCGTGGAATACACCTACGCCGACGGGTCGAAGATGTTCAGCCAGTGTCGGCACATCGCCGGCTGCGCCAACCGGGCCGGCACGTTCGCCCACGGTCCGGATGGCGTAGCCGCCACCAACGGCACGATCAGCGGCAAGCGTCCCTGGCAGTATACCGGCCCGAAGGTCAGCGGGCATCAGCAGGAGCACGTCGATCTGATCGAGGCGTTGCGGAAGGACCTGAAGTACAACGAGGGCTGGTTCGGTGCGACCAGCAGCATGACGGCCGTGCTGGGCCGGATGGCCACCTACAGCGGTAAGGTGGTGGCGTGGGACGAGGCGGTCGAGAAGGGACCGGACGAGATGCCGAAAGCGCTTGCCTTCAGCGCCGAGCCGCCGGTGCTGCCCGACGCAGGGGGCAACTACCCCGTGCCGGTGCCCGGCGTGTACCAGCCCTATTGAGAGCCGCGGCGCGTGCGGCCGTGCAAAAAGCCAGAGCGCCGGCCGAGGCATAACACACGGCCGACGCTCTCTCTTGCGGCCCGAGAACGCAATTGCCCCTGGATCCGTTGCTTGTCCGGGACTCGCACGGGCGGGTCCCGGGGTTACCCGGCGGTCAGGATCTGCGCCGGCGCCGGACAACCGCCAGCAGCGCGGCGACGACCACGGCCGCGAGCATGGTGAGCGTGCCCGGCTCGGGAACCACGATCAGACGGGCCTCGTACGTACCCTTGGCACCGTCGACGGTGTAGGTCAGGTAGAGGTCTTCGTAAAGGTCGACCGGGCCACCGCGCGCCGGAAATTCCGGCCCGACGATGTTGCCCAGAAAGTGTTCGCCGTTGAGCGTGAAGGCGAAGCTGCCGCTGACGCGGGAATCGCTGTCCTCCTTGAAAAGGCCCAGGTTTGCAGCCGGCTCCCCGGTGAACACGCCCGCGGTCGACGTGAGCACGTAGCTGTTGACCGTCAAGCCCTTGGTGTCAAGGTAGACCCCTTCGCCGGGCACCACGACCAGGTCGAGGACGCCCTCGGCGGGTTCGCTGGAATCTGCGGCGGCATAGGGGTCGGGGAGACCAAAGAGGTTCGCCGCAAGGATGGCCTGGATGTCGATGCCGTTGACCCGGGCGTTGCCGTCGAAGTCGCCTTCAGACCAGTCGGCGTCGACGTCAATGCCGAACTTGTTGGCCGCCAGGATGTTCTGGATGTCGATGCCGTTGATGTAGTGGTTACCGTTCGTGTCGCCGGGGGCCGCCTGGAAAAGGTCCATCACGGCCGTGTTGGACGTATAGGACATCCCTTCGTAGAACACGCCGTAGCCCAAGTGCGGGCCGGCCGGGTCGGTCATCACGTTGGTGAAGGTGCCGGTGAGCTGGCCGACGGCCGAGACGATCGTCAAGGGTTTCGGGCCCCAGTCGCGGGCGTTCAGGTCGCCCAAGGGGCCGGAGAGCATCTCGGCGGAAAGCGCCAAGGTCGTGCTGTTGTACAACTCGGCGTTGCCGGCCACGGCGACCATCGGATCGCCGGGATTGACCGGGTAGCTGGCGGCGTCGAGGAAGAACAGCATCATCGTGTTGCGGCTCATGATGAAGTTCCGCCCGACGTCCAGCGTGCCGGCGGGATAGAAGCCCAGGCTGCCGGAGGCCAACTCCACGTCGCGTCCGACCGTCAAGGTTCGGCTGGGGGAGACCACCACGGCGGCCGCGGGGCCGTTGATCGACAGCGACGACGCGCTGCCGTCGGCGGTGACTTGCACGGTGTGACTGCCGAGGACAACCGTTTCGGTTTCCGCCGTGGGCGTTAGCGTACCGTCGTCCCAGGTGGTCGGCGCGCTCCAATTGCCGGAGCCGACGCTGGTCAATGTGACGGTGGTCGGGCGGATGCCGGTGAAGTCCTGAAAGACGCCGCCCCACTCGTTTGGCTGGCTGAACGTGGTGGAGGTGACATCGTCGTAATTGTCGTTGTCTAAGCCGGGGCCGGGATCCGCCTCCAAGCGAGCCGCTTCCGAATCACTGAGCCCGCCCGGAAAATTGCCGAAATCGGTAATGTCTTCGCCGATCGGCCCGAAATCCAGCGTTCCCCCGAGATTGTAGACCGAGAGTTGCCAGTCGTCGGGCCCGACGGAGAAATCGCCGGGGGCGTCCCCGTCGACGTTCGTGACGGTCGTGATCAAGGGGTTCGCCGCGAGCTGCTCCTGGCGGGAGCTGACGTGGATCCACCAGTCGTTGCCGGCCGGATCGTAGCTGGTGTCGGTCGACAGGTCGATGGTCACGTCGGCCTCGCCCGGATCGAGTCCGTCGGTGAAGTTGCGATCATCGCCGCCGCCGTCCCAGTCGGTATCGACGTCGATGAAGTCGCGCTCGCTGATGGTGATGATCGTGCCCGCCCGCAGATCGGCCCAGACGGCCGAGGTGGGGCTGAAGGCAATGATCCCCTGTTCGATGCTGGGATCCCCGTACCAGGGGTCGAAGGCAGGGGTCTGGACGCCGGTCGCGTCGGTCTCGGCCCACCGCAGCTCCCAGCCGCGCAGATCGAGATGATCTTCGACCACGACCAGCTCGATCCAGTTTCCGCCGTTGCCTTCGATCCGGCCGTTGTTGCTGTCATTGAGCACGCCGTCGTCGGCCAGGTCGAGAATTGGCTTGAAGTACGTGTCTTCTCGATCGGGAGCGTCCCGGTAGTCTCCCCCGTCCAGGTATCTTCCAGAGCTGACGCAGTTGTACTCGTTGACGATCAATGCCACGGCCAACGAAGTCGCCGGAAGCACCAGCGACCCCAACAGCGCCAGGGCCGCACCACAGGCGAATATCCTCATCCCGAGCGGGCATTGATTTGCTTTGACACGTCCCATGACAATACCTCCCCTGTTTTCCTATGTTGATTCGCGCGAGGCAGAGTATCCCAGCCGACCGATCGCGTCGGGAGAATCCGACGATCCAGCACCACCTTCACTATACGTATAACCGGGGAGACTTGTCAAGCATCCGGGCAGAGAACGGCCGCTCGGCGGTGGGGCAGGCCCCATCCGGGGCCTTGGCACCGAGGCGCAACGACCACAACGACGGCGGGCGCCGTAACGATTGGTCCAGCAACGGGTTGCAGAAGTCACGACGCGGCCGTGCCCTCTCTCGTCCGCACGCGGGCGATGCCCGCGGCCTGTCACGGCCAGTCGCCGGCCAGCAACTTGTCGAGGGCGTCTTCGTCCCGGTAGTCGGCCTTGCGCGGACGGTCTTGGAGATTGGCCAAAGCAAGCTCGTAGAGCCACGCCGGCGTCTCGGGCAAGTCGCTCGACGGACGGGCCGGCCCGTCTGCCACCGCCTTGCACAACGGCACGCTGATCAGTTGCAGCGCGTTGAGAAAGTGCGTCTGGTTGTTCCTCGCCAACAGCATGTCGGTGGCATTGACCCGGGCGTCGCGATTGAGGTCGCAAGGGAAATCGATCGGGGCAGGGTTGATGAAGCTGCGGGGGTTGTTGCGGGCCAGGAGCATGTCGACGGCGTTGACCTTGGCGTCGACGTCGGAGTTGCCTGCCTCGCCGACGGCGTTGCCGAAATAGAACACGTCCGCCCCGGCCAGCCCGGTGTTCCCCGTCGCCCAGACGGTGACTTGCAGCCACTGCTTCAAGACGATGTAGTCGTCGAAGACGATCGTCACGCGAGCCGTGTCGTTGGGACCGTCGCGGAGCGTGATGCTCGACGGGGCCGGGGCGTCGGCCCACGTTTGCGGATCGTTGCTGTTGCCCACGCGAAAGCGAAAGTCGGCCGGTCCGGGCACGGCGCCGTCGGGCAAGTGGGCCAGATCGATCATGATCCCGTTGATCCCGCGACTGTAGCCGGTGTAGTTGGCGAAGCTGGCGGTCCGGCCGGGAAGCAGTGCCGTCTTGTCAGGGGCAATCGCACCATCATCCAGCGCGTTAGGCGCCGCGTCGTTGCCGTCGAAAGCCGAGTGGTTGTAGAAGACGTAGCGGCCGGCGACTTCCGTCGCGGGTGTGAACGGCACCGCCCCGGGGGTCGGCGGGGCAGGGGCCCACTGAGAGCCGTCGTTGCCCCACGCGTCGGCCGCCAGGCGCTGCAGCGAGCTGCCGGTGCCGTCGGCCTCCAACGGCCAGGGAAGCTGATCGTCGTAGCAGACCTCGTCTTCCAGCAGGCGGGGGATGAAGTCGGGCTCGTCCGGCGGCGGCGCGTCGGGACGCTGCAGTTGCACCCGCTCGACGCCGTCGTCCAACCGCCCGCGATATCCGCCCAGCAGCGTCACCGATTCGTCCAGGCCGTAGTGCGTCCGGAAAGCCGGCAGCTTGTCGGCGTCGTCCGGATCGAAGGGCACGACGACCAGCACCGTGTGCGATTCGAGCAGGGTGCCGTCGGGGAATTCGTAGTCAACCCCCTTGCGAATCCGCCAGTTCGTCAGATCGACCGGGGTCGACGTGGCGTTGTAGATCTCGACGAATTCCAGATCGTCGGCGCCGGGAAGCTGGCCGGGGTTGTAGTGCACTTCGCTGATAACGACAGGCCCGATGCGCGGCCCGCTGTTCTCGCCGGCTAGCGGATCGAGCGTCCGGGTGCGCATGGGATACAAGGTGCCCCGGCCGTTGGGCCAGCGACCGAACGACTCGCCGTTGGGGGCGGCGGGAAAGTCAACATGATCGACGAATCGTACCGGCTTGCCGGCCGCGTCGGCCTCCATCAGCCAGACGTCGTCGCCATGGGCACCGTCCAGGGCGAAATCACCGGGCCCCGGGCTCAGGGGCGTGGGATTGAAATCGTCCTCGTCGAAGATCAGGTAGCCGCCGGCCGGAATCGTGGTGCCGTCGGCGATACGGAACTTCAGGTAGCTGTCACCGGAGTCGCTCAGATACCAGCCGCCCAGCTCGATCGCGGCGGCGGTGGAATTGTAGAGCTCGATCGAATCGGTCAAGGGATCATCGGTATGCGAGAGGACTTCGTTGATCAGGACGTCGCTCCGGAGGCCCTCACCCGGCGATCCCGGCGACCCGCCGTAGCCGCCGCTCGACCGCCAGTGGTCGCCGTCTTCGAGATAGAGAGTCCGCCCGGCGGCTTCCGTCGGCACGGCTGCCGGGTCGATCATCTCCAGGGAAGAGCCGTTGCCGTCGGCCCGGCCCGGCCACGCGCCGGAATCGTCGTAGGCGAAGGCGACCACGGCCTCTCCGCGCCAATCGATCAGCTCGACGGTCTCGCCGGCGTTGTCCAGCGCGCCCGTGTACTGTCCGGCGATCCGCATCCCGGCTGTCTCGTATCGCAGGGCAAAGGCCGCCGGGTCGGCCACCACGACGAGATATTCGCCGGGCCCCAGTTCGGTCACCTCTGCGGCGGCGAAGTCGAACTGGATGCCGTCGACGAAGGCCAGCCCCGCCAGATCGATCGTCTCGCCGCTTCGGTTGACCAGTTCGACGAATTCGAAGGCGTTGTTGTCGGTGTATCCGGCCGCCGTTTCCTCGGGGGTTGGCGGGTAGGGGTTGTAATTGATCTCGCTGACGACGAGGTGTTCGGCCGTGGCCTGGGGGCCGACGAAGAACTCCGCCTCGTTCAGCGCCGACCATTGCCCGCTCTGATGCGTCCGCGTCTTGAGCACGGCGGAGTGGGTCATCGCAATCGGTGTGCCGTCGTACAACAGGGCCGACGGCGAGACGCCGCCGCCGACCAGCCGGGGGTCACTGCCGTCGAGCGTGTAGTAGAGATCCGGCCCGTCGGGATCCTCGATGAGCGTTCCGATCACCAACTCGGGCAGGACGATCATGTCGCTGCTGCCGGTCGACTGGTTGATGGCATGGATCGCCAGCACGTTCTGCCCCCCGAGAACCAGTGCCCCGAGGTGGGCTGAGACGTCGATATCCTCGAAGCCGCTGGCCTCGTGGTTCGACGCCTGGGAATTCCAGCTCGGGGTGCCGCTGATGCCGCGGCGGGCCACCTCCTGGCCGTTGAGATAGGCCACAAACCCGTCGTCGTACTTCATGCGCAGCAGGAGCCGGTCGACATCGTCCAGGTTGTCGATAGTGAAGGGGATTCGCAGCAGGATCGACGTCGAGCCGTCAGCCGCCGCGTGTGGCCGCACCTCGGTCCGGATCATGGCCTCGTAGCCCGAGGAATCTTCGTATCCCAGGCCGGTCATGCCGGAGCTCCAGCCGGCGGTGTCGAATGCCCACTGGGTCCATGTCGTGCCCAGGTCGTCGTTGGCGGGAACGAAGTAATCGGCCTGCGTGAACTCGGGCACAACGACCGTGTCCTGATAGGTGGGCACGACGGTGACGGTCATTTCAAGCCCAAAACCGGGATCGACCTGGCCGCCGTGCCGGCTGAGCACCGGGGCAGACACCAAGGGATAAAGCCCGGCGTCGCGCAGTTGCTGCAGCACGATCGCCGACCGCTGCGGCATGTACGTGTTAAGGATCCAGTCGCGCTGGCTTTGCCACTGGGTCAGGGTATAGGGCGAGCCGCTGGCGACGTCGCCCCACCGTGCCGATTCGCAGACGATCGCGCCTTCGACCTGGTCGGCCAGCGCGGCGTAGAGCGCCGCGGGCCGGTTGCGCTCGGGATGGGCCGGGTCCCACTGGGGGTTGTCGGGATCGACGTAAAGTGGTCCGCCGGCAAACAGCGCCCGATGGGCCAGATCGGCGAAGAGCATGCAGAACTCCTCATTCTGCCGCAGATAGGCGTAAGGTTCGCCCAGGCTGTTGCCCACCCCGGTTCGATTGCTGGTCAAGCCGGAGTTCATCCCGATGACCCATTCCGAGTCCCAGGCGAAGGACTTGAAACCGGTGCTCTCCGCGCCGCGTTGGCGGGCGGCGTACCAATTGTGGCCGGGCCAGTCCTGGTTGCCGACAAAGAAGTTCAGCAGCATGTAGTGGGCGTAGTTTTCGACGTCGAGGTAGGCCTCGTAGGCCGGGTCGTTGGTGCCGTCGGCGTTGTTGCCCTGGAGCCGCTGGTATTGTTCCTGGGTCTCCACGCCCTGGCGAACCAGGCTCAGCAAGGCGTTCCACGAGGCCGTGCTGCTGTCGCCGGTGGCGGCACCCGAGTTGATCGCGTCCCACTGTTCCTTCTCGCCGCCGAAATAGGTGGCCGAGAAGGAGGCCTCGGGCCGTTCTGCCGGGTTGTACAGGCCCCAGTAGAGGCCGTTGACGTAGAGGTGGACGAACGTGCCGTGCGCGGACGGATCGCCCAGGGCCAACTGCAACTGCCGCACGTACTCGTCGCGGACGTACTGTGAGTTGGCCCCGCCCCAAACGTAGCCGTCGTTGAAGTTGTGGCGGAGAATGATCGTATCGAAGCGGTCGGCCGCGTCGTCGCCAAACAACGGGTAGTTGAGCTTCGTGGGGCCGTAGTCGTCCTTGAACAGCAGCCGGAACGAGTGCTTCTTGTATCCGGGGTTGCGTCCCACGCCGCCGTAGATCCGCACGCCGCAGTCGACCTGGAAGCCGTTATCCAGGGCGTCGTAGCCGTCGGGATAGAACATCTCGATCGACCCGGCCCGCTCCCAGCCGGCCCCCTCGCCGTTCGGGTTCGCATAGATACCCGTGGCCCCGAACACGTCCTCCGGATCCATCACCAGCGACATCGTGGGGATCGAAAGCATGTCGTCCATCAGCCGGTCGGTGTAGAGGGGGTTGTCGACGATTTCCGGGTCCATTTCGTAGTCGGCAGGCTCGCGGCCCCAGTTGTCGGGGAAGCCGACGAGCAAGGATGGCTGTTCGAGAATCTCGGCGAGAAAGACGTAGGTCTGCGTGTCGACGTTCGAGGAGATATAGCCCGGCTTGAACGCCGCCGCCCGCAGCGTGGTCGTCTCGTGAATGGAGATCGGGCCGCTGTAAACTGTTCCCGTGGCGGCGGTCGGGGCGCTGCTGTCGCGGGTGTAGCGGATCTCGGCCGCCAGCGTGTCGCAGGCGATCTCCACCGTAAACGGCTCGTCGTAGAAGCCGCGGTCGGCGCTGAATTGCGTGTCCGCGACCAACCCGAGGGTGCCGGCGACGTTCGCCCCGCGCGGCGTGGGCGTGGTCATGTATTGCGGCCCGTCGAGATCACTCTTGGCAATCAGTTCGGGCAGCATCAAGAAATCGCCGTCGTCGGGGCTGAGGTTCAGGCCGTGCAGGGCCAGCACGTTCGTGGCGGCTGGGCGCAAGGTCCCCAAATCGTCGCTGATGTTGATCTCCTCGAAGACGACGGCCTGGGCGTCCGGATGCTCGGCGGTAGCGGCCGAATCGGCTGCCAGCAACTCGGGTGCGTTGCGCCGGGCGACCTCCACGCCGTTGAGATAGGCCACGAAGCCGTCGTCATACTGCATCGCCAGCGTCAACACGTCGAAGTGCGTCGTATCGCCCGCGGGAAACTCGATCCGCGACCAGAGTGAGCTGCCAAGCTCGTGCATCGACGCGGCAACGTCGGTCCTTACGGCGTCGTCGAAATCGCCGTCGTCGCTGTAGCCGACGCCGGTCCGGGCGGGAACGGTGCCCGGCACAAACGGCACACTCAGCCCCGGGTTCTGCACGCCCTTGCTGGGCGCCGCCGGCAGGGCGAAGTTGCCCGAGTCGTTCACGTCCGAATTGCCCACGCGCTGGAGCGCCGGCTCGAGCACGGCCGCTTCCAGCTCCAAGCCCATCACCACGTCGCTGCTGCCGGCGTTGGTCTGGTGGACCTCGACGGCCAGAACGTTGTCGCCCGTCACCAAGGCGCCGGTCGGAAGTGTGAACGGCCCCTCGTAGACGGCGTCGCCGACTGACCGGTTGGTAAAGGTGAAATGATCGAAGGGCCCCGGGTCCATGCCGAGACGGAAGACTTCCACGCCGTTGAGATAGACGATCGCGCCGTCGTCGATCACCGGGCGAAGATCGAGCTGCGCGACGCTGGCCGGGTTGGCGTCGAGCTGGAAGTGCGAGCGGAAGTAGTAGGTCGTCGCCCCCAGGGTCAATGGCGTGTTCTTCGGCGCCGGCAGGGCCGAACCCTCGACGTACAGCAGCGCATCGCCGCGGTCCCAGGGGGAATCATCGTAGCCCACGCCGCGCCACTCGACCGCCAGGGCCGTGTTCGACTCTTCGTACGCCCAGTTCTGCTCGATGCCGACCAACTCCACCTGGCCGGCGCCGCCGGGGACGCCCCTGCCGCTCCATTGGCTGCCGACGGAAAGGCCGGTCCACGGACCGACGCTGACCTGCACCGACGCGATCTCCGCTTCGTCGTATCCCCAGGCGACAAAATCGACCACCTGGCCGGCGTCGTCGACGATCATCACCCAGCCGGAGCCGGTCTCCCAGGCGATATCGCTGCCCCAATAGTGGTCGGCCGCGTTGTCGGTGCGGTAGAGCACCTCGCCGCCGGCGATCGAAGCAGGCAGGTCCCAGACAGCCTCGTGCACCGCGTTGATGTCGTCGCCCGACGTGTCGTTGACCGCCACCAGCCAACCGGTGGTGTCGATCGGCTGGGCCGAGACGTTCTGGACCTCCAGCCAGTCGACCTCGCCGGCCTCGACCTCGGTAACGACCAGATCGGGCGTCGGCAGACTGACCGTGTCGGTCCAGGCCGAGTCGTCGTAGTCCGGGGCCGTCCAGGCGAACACGTCTTCGCCGGGCGACGGCACGTGGTAGCGGGCGGCCGCGCCCGAGGCCACCAGCGTGTCCCAAACCGTGGTGCTGTCGGGCAGGCCGTACGACATGTCCTCCAACTGCCGCGGGAAATCCCAGTACGCGTGGGCGACTGTCACGCCGTCGGGCATGACCAGTGCAATGCTCTCGCCACCGGCGTCGAGCTTGAAATTCGTGTGCAACTCGCCGAATGGATCTCGGCGGTTGTTGCCCGAGGCAAAGACGATCAGATACCCGTCGTCGACCGCCGGATCGAGCGTGACGTCGGGAAACTGCCACTTCGTCAGGTTCTGGGCGTCATCGGTCAGATACCAGCCCGCAAGCCGGACGGGCGTCTGGCTGGAGTTGTGGATCTCGAGCCAGTCGGAGAAGACGCCGTCCTCGTCGGCCAGCGTGCTGTCGTTGTTGGCCAGGAATTCGCTGATCTGCACCGGGCCGGCGTCCAGGACCAGGCGCGGCTCGAGCGGCTCGAACTTCAGGCGGCTATGGGCGGTGTGTTTTGGGCCGGCGAATCTGGTGGAGCGTCGGCCGGCACGTGTGGTGTGACGAAAGCACCAGAGGTTCCGCCCCGGCGCCGTTCGGTTGTTGAATCGGTTGTTGAAGTGGTGCACCACAACGCCCTCCCCTGTGCCTTCGTCTCGCTACCTCCTCGCCACCGCCAAGGGGGGACGGGAGACCCTGGACCTCACGCGGGAGAAGCGCGGACTCGACCGCGCTCGCCCGGCCGGGGCCACCGCCAAAACCCCGCGCCGCCATTATGCCCGACACGTCGCTAGAACGCGAGCTTATCGTCAGAAAAAGTGGGGCCGCTGGCCTAACCGAGCGGATCGAAGCCGTAGCGGCCGTGCATGGGATCCCCGTCGGCCGCCATCACTTCGAGCAGGCGCTGGTGCATCTGCCGGACCGTCTTGGCCGCGGCGGGGTCGTCGGCCAGATTGTGGTCCTCGTGCGGATCGTTCTCCAGGTCGTACAATGCCACCGCCCGGGGCTGCGGGCGGCAGAAGTACTTATAGCGTCCCGTCCGCAGCATGCGTCCCGCGTTGGCCCGCTGGCAGAAGGCGTGGTCGCGCCAGGCAACCTGCCGACCCTCCAAGAGCGGCCGCATCGAGCGGCCATGGATCGGCCCCGGCACCGGTTGTCCCAGGTAATCCAGGAGGGTCGGCATGAAGTCGATCTGGCTGACGGGTTGGCGGACGACCGTTCCGGAGGCGATGCGGCCGGGCAGACGCATCACCAGGGGTATACGCACTAGATCGTCGTAGAAGCTGAAGATCGATTTGCCGACGCACCCGTGGGCGCCCGCCATGTCGCCGTGATCGGTCGTGAACAGGACTAGCGTGTTGTCGGCCAACCCCAACTCGTCGAGCTTCCCGAGCACACGGCCCACCTGATCGTCGATGTACTTGACCATGCCGTGGTAGATTGCCGCATATTCCCGAACGCCGGCCGGCCCCATGATGTCGCCCAGCCGCTTGCTCGCGCCGCGACGGTCCCACTCGGGCATCTCGGTGCTGCCGGGCAGCTTGACCCGGTCGCGGTCCACGAGGCTGTAGTACGGCTCGGGGATAACCCACAGGTCGTGCGGCGGGCTCCAGGACGCCGTGAGCATGAAACGCTTCTCGGCGTTCTGCTCCAACAGGCCGAGCACCTGGTCGGTGATTTGCGTCTCGGGCAGCAGCCGGGGCGGAACCAGGCTACGGCCGATGATCGAGATATAGGCCAACCGGTTGTCGGGCAGCGCATGGAAGTCGTGGTAGCCCTTTTCCACGGCCGGCGTCATCTCCACGGGCCGGGCCAGGTACTTGGCGGGGCTGGGGTGATCGCCAAACTCCGACGCGGGAAGGTGTTCCGCCAGGAAAGTGCGATAGCCAGCGGCCGTCTTGCCCGCATAGGCCCAGGACTCGTAGCAGTCGAAATCCCCCTTGTCACCAAGGTGCCACTTGCCGCGGTGGCCGGTGGCGTAGCCCTGGCGGTGCAGAATGCTCTCGGTGTTGGCGAACGCGTCCTGTTGTAGCGGGGGCTGCCCGCCCCGCCGGCCGCTGATGTTGGTGAGGATGCCGTGTGTGTGGGGATAGAGCCCCGTAAGGATCGACGCCCGCGACGGCGAGCAGTAGGGCGTTACGCAAGTGGCGTTCTCGAAACGGGCCCCTTCCCGGCCGATGCGGTCCATGTGCGGCGTTTCGATGTAGGGGTTGCCTGTCAGCGAGAGCGAGCGGTAATGCTGCTCGTCGGTCATCAGAAACAGCACATTGAGGCCGTCCTTGCGCTTCGGCTGCGTCGCGCAGCGGACGGCCGAGGGAGCCGCGGCAGCGAGGGCGGCGGCGGCCGCCGCCTCGAGGAACCGACGACGATTCAGCGGTGCGTTCATGGCAGATCACTCCGAAGGCATGGAAGACGGTGAGTCGAGATAGTCGTGTGGGGCATTATAGCAGGCGGTCGGCCGTGTGAAACAGACAACGGGGCCCGACGCTTTCCCCCAGGCAATTTGCCACGTCGCCAGGCCGCTGCTACAATCGAAGTCTTGTCGGGATCTGCATCGCGAATGCTGGGTCGGCTCCTGGAAAGTCCGGATTCGCAAAGAGAACGTCCGGCGTCCGTGCGTCGCCCGAGCAGAGCCGATGGGCCTCGCGAGAGCACGCCGATGTTGGATACCAGCCAGAGACACCTTGACACCACGCTACGGAACCGCAAACCATGACAATGAAGAGACGAGCGAGTTTATCCGGGATTGCCGCAATCCTGTTGCTGACGGTTGGGTCGCTTGCAAAGGCCCAAGAGTCGGCCGTGCCGGACGGAAGCCTGATCGGCAAAAATGAGCATGACCTGCAACGCATGCTGATCGGCGCCATGGAGCCCGGCGACACGATTGGCACCGGCGGCTGGCGGATGAAGGATTACTTGGTCAAGACCGCCGAAGACGCGCCGCCGAAGATCGGCCGGGGAGCCCTGGACTTCGTGGCCGAGGCGGAGATTGCCGGCGCCAAGGGTGATTTCACGGTTCATGGCCAGTTGCCCGGCGAAACCAGCGCACTCGGCCTCTGGGTCTGCCTCCGCGAGGACGCCAACGTCGACAAGCTCGGCATCCAGGTCTACGATTCCCAGGGCGAAGCGCTGATGGTGCTTGTTCCGGCCGACTTTGCCGGCTGGAAGTGGATCGAGTTTGCCACTACCGGAGACCGCGTGCGGCAGTCCTATCCACAGCCGGACAAGAACGGGTCGATCGATCAGCCGCTGCGGAGCCAGAACGTGGTCTGGTTCGCCAAGGCCCCCGGTGCTACACGATTGACTGTCGACGGCATGGTGGCGCTGGTCGATCGAAGCGGGCTTGGCGGCGAGGAAAACCTGGCAGTCGACATGCACGCTCCCACGATCGTCGGGCCCGGGCGGCCGCTGGATATCAGCATCCAGTTGGCCAACTATTCAGGCAAACCGATCGCGGTCGATCTCACCTGTCTGCTGCAGGAAGATCCGGCGCTCTACTCGAAACCGTTGCCCGATCCGGTTTACGGATCGAATCACGCGGCGGGGCTGAGGAGTCGGACCGTCGCCGACGGCGAGACGATCGAGGAGGGCTCCTTGACCGACGGCCAGCCTTGGACCGACGCCGGCACAGACTACAAAACCGATCACTTCAGCGAGGCCTTGCAATATGTGGCGTTGGACAAGGTCCGCCGGATTACGAAGATGACCTGGCTGTCGGGCGATGCCAACCACACCTGGCTGGTGGATGTGGAGGTCTCGCGCGACGGGCAGACATTCGCGCCGGTCGAAGGCCTGCAGCGCGTCGACCATTACCAGAAGTGGGGCTGGCGGGAATACCCGCTCGCGTCGCCGTTCGAGGCCAAGGTGATTCGTTTCCGCTACCACACCGGCGATCCGCAGAAGAAAGTCCCGGCGATTCGGTTTCCCTGCGAGTTGGGGCTCTACGACGGCGTGGACGACGAGCGCATCGCGTTGCCGCGAGTGGGGCCGGTCCTGGCCGAGGACAGCGTCCACGTGAGCGTCCCGGCCCGGTCGTTCCGTCTGGTGAGTCTGCCCGACCCGACCACGACTAACCCGGCGACACTCGATTCGGGCGTCTGTCTGGCCGGAATAGAGGCCGTCTGGCCGGGCCGGCGGACCATGGTCTGTCGGCACATCTTCGCCGCCCTGAAAGACGACCCGTCGCTGGTTTCGGCCGATTCGCGTTTCGGGCTGAACACGGCGCACAGCCCCCTGGCGCCGAAACTTCGCCACCTGGGCATCGGCTGGGTGCGGTTCGAGAACATGAAGTGGCCCTTCGTCTCGTCCGAGCCCCATCAGTATGCCTTTGACGGAGCCGTGAAGCCCTGGCAGGTCAGCACCGACGCGATCTTCGAGGGCTATCGCCGCAACGGGCTGAACGTGCTGAGCTACATGTTCCTCACGCCTCAGTGGGCGTCCAGCGCGCCGCCGGAGGCCAAGCCAGACCGGATCATCACGTTTCCGCCGAAGGACCCCGCGCTGTTCGGCGAGTTCTGTTTTCAGGTGGCCGCCCGTTACGGCAACACCCGGCATTCGGCCGAGGCCCTGCTCACCGCCGACAAGAAGTCGGGCCTGGGCCTGGTGCATTGCTACGAGATGTGGAACGAGCCGAACCTGAATCCCCAGCCCACCGCCGCCTGGGGCGGCTGGTCGGCTCCGCTCGACGAGTACTACAAGATGATGCGGTATGGGGCCGAGGCCGTCAAGAAGGCCGACCCGACCGCCACGGTCACCAGCGCCGGCTACGCCGGGATGCAGGCCGAGATCGTCAATCGGCTGCGGACCTACCAGTATCCCGACGGCAAGTGTCCGCTCGATTTCGTCGAGGTGATCAACGTGCACTACTACTCGGGCCAGGTCCCGCCCGAGACGGCCCGGGAAGACGGCAATGCCAAGGTCACCAGCGGCACGACTTTCGCGCAGGACCTGATGGAGTTGACGGCCTGGCGCGATCAGTACGCCCCGGGGATGCCGATCTGGATGACCGAGACGGGCTACGATTCGGCGGGGCCGTTCGGCACGACGGAGACCATCCAGGCGGCGCGGCTGCCGCGGGTGGTGATGCTCTGCCTGGCCTTCGGTGTCGACAAGGTCTTCGTCTATCGCGAATCCGGCTCAACGCCTTCCATGCACGCCTGCTCCGGCCTGTTGCGGGACGATTTCACCGAAAAGCCTTCCTGGTTCACGTTCGGCACCCTGGTGCGACAGTTCAGCCGCGTGACCGGCGGGGCCGTGCGGCTGCCGCATCCGGACGAGAACGTCTGGCTGTTGAAATGG
>JAFGRD010000015.1 GCA_016935315.1 Pirellulales bacterium | reverse complement strand
TGTCCGGGTCGAAGGAAGCCGAGCCGTCCAAGGGCAGGTCCTCGCCCGTATCCAGCAGGTAGGGCCCGTCGGCGTCGGCCGTGGGCGGTTGGTTCGGTGTGTCTGCGATGGTGATCGTGCCGTTGATGATCGTGAGGGGAACCGGCTGGGGATCGGGGCTGTTGTCCAGCAACTGGGTCGGCAGATCCAGGGTATCGGTCATCCTCAGATCCCAGGGATTGTTGACGTCAGAGGCAAGAAAGCCGGTGGTGTCGATCGTCAACGTGACCAGGAGCCCGTCAGAGGTGACGGTACTGTTTTCGGTTTCCAGATAGATATAGCTGATATAGATCTGAGGAGCGGCAGGGTTTGCACCCCCAACGGAGTCTTCCTCGAAGATGGTGCCGGTGATCATGTCGGCGCCGGTGATGGCGGGTCCGTCGGTTCCGCCGACCTCGGGTCCGCCGTCACCGACCTGCACGAAGAGATTCATGCCGGTGACCTGCTCGTCGCCGGTGATGTAGATTCCGATTTCCTGGTCGGGCGTATCGGGGTCGAGCACATGATCGCCGACCTCGATCATTGCCGCCAACAGACAGCGGTCTTCCAGTGGTTCCAGGCGCGGGCGGAAGAACCGGTCCGCGGTGGGGCGGTTGGTGCGAGGCCGGAGCCCGCTACCGGACCGGCGCGACAACGGTTGCTTCGTGTTGGAACGCCCCTCTCGGCGCGAGCATTTCCCGTATCGTCTTTTGTTGATCATGCTTCTGTTCCCCAACGGCGACGACAGCGTTGAACTGGATGGTCCGGCGAGCAGTCGCCGGTGCGGGCAAGACGCCCGCAGAGATGATTTCGCACAGAAGAAACACACACCCCGCAGAGACGGGGAGAAAGCCCGCCCTTCCATGGTCTGCACCATGGCAGGGCATTATTGATGTTTGCATTGCGAATGATCAAGGCCGACCACCGGGAGGCCGGAAAAACCGGGCTTCCGTTGGTCGCCCTCGCGCATTGACTGCGCAAACGTCAATAGGCTCTCCCCGTCAAACGACCTTTGTCCTGAGATATCCCCAGTACCCCCCCCTAACCTTCAGAATCATTATGACCGATACTTGCGCGGAATGCAAATTTCGGGTGCTGCGTTGAAGACGCGCGGGAGGGCGGTTTGCCGTGGCAGCCGTAGTACTAGACGGGCGACGCGAACGTGCTACCATAGGCAGAGGGGGGGCAGCCCCAAGCTGCCGTCTTGTCACGACTTGGGCGCATTGTCGGGGCCTGTCAGGAAACAAGTTGGGCACGGGGGCGGGCCTGCGCGGCGGACCCTGGGGCAATCATCGAGTCGGGAAGCATGATCAAGGAGACCTCCATGCGTATCGGGTCAGAACGAAGGTTTGTGCCTGCGGCAAGAATCGCGATTTCGCCGCGATTGCGCCGCCCGTCGGTGTGGCTGCTGGGCGTTGCCGTGGGTGCCGTTTGTGCGATTGGGGCGCGGGCGCAAGACACAACGCCCTCCGCCACCAACGACACGAGCGGCGTCACGGCGCAGTCGCCGGCGACGATTCCCGACGCGCTCGGCAAGGCACTGGCCGAGTTCAATCGCGGCGCCGCGCTGATGGAACAGTATCAATACTCCGACGCCGCCGCGGCCTTCGAGGCGGCGCTGAAGTTTGCTCCCGACTGGATCGCCGCGCGTTTTAACCTGGGCGTGGCCCATTTCAACATGCACGGCAAGCAAGGGGCCCAGGACTACCTCAACGCGTCGCGAGACGCCTTTCTGGCGGTTCTCGCGTCGCAGCCGGATCACCTTCACGCCCGGTTCTGCCTGGGGCTTCACTACCAACACCTCGGCGACAACGAAGCGGCCCTGGAGCACTTTCGGGCGGTTCACGAGGGTGATCCCAGCGACCCGCACGCGGCCTACAAATACGCCGAGACGCTGATCGGTCTGGGGCGCAACGAGGAGGGCACCAAGGTCTTGGAGAAGGTCGTTGCGCTGGATCCCGGTTTCATTTCGGCCGTCTATCGGCTGGCGATCCAGTACACGCGCTCGGGGCGGCGCGATCTGGCGCTGCCCCTGTTCGAGCGCTTCCGCGATCTGAAGACGGCCGAGCTGACCGGTGGCAGTTTCATTGTCCAGAAGACCTATGCCACGGCGGGCAAGTACTACCTGGCACTGGGCGCCGACAGCCTGCCGCTGGTGCCGCCCGGGACCACCGAGCGGCCGCGAATCGTTTTCTCGCCGGAGACGATCACGCTGCCGACGCGCTCGGTGCCGTGGAAGTGGGCGGGCGGATCGGTGAACCTGCCCGGCATCGCCGCCGGCGACGTCGACGGCGACGGCGACCAGGATCTCTGCCTGACGGCCCAGGACGAGCAAGGTACCGCGTCGCTTTGGCTGAACGACGGCGCCGGCCGGTTCCGCTTGGGTCCCATGTTGGCCAGCCATGCCGTTTCGCCCTGTTTCGGCGACGTGGATAACGACGGCGATCTGGATCTTTGGCTGGGGTGCGCCGGCCCGGACGTCCTGCTGGAGAACGACGGCCACGGGGCCTTCCGCCCGACGGCCGTCGAAGGTCTCGCCGGACCCGACCATTGCACCACGTGTGCCCGGTTGCTGGACGTCGATAGCGACGGCGATCTCGATCTGTTGGCGTTGCGTCTGGCGGCCGGCTCGGTGCCGGTTGCCGGGCAGCTTCGGCCCGCGGCAAGCAGCGTCTACAACAACAACCGGGACGGCTCGATGACGGATCTGGCGGTGAAGCTGGGCCTCGAGTTCTCCGAGCAGCCGGTGGCGGCGGTGGTCTACGACGATTTCGACGATGACCGGGACCTGGATCTGATGGTCTTTCCCGCCGGAGGCAACGGGCCGCTCGCCTGGGTCAACGACCGGGTGTGGAAATACCGGCTGCTCGCGGCGGAGGCCACCCACCTTGCGGCCCAAGGCGTTGTCGCGGCCACCTCCGGCGATCCGAACAAGGACGGCAAGCGCGACCTGCTGGTGTTTACGGGCAAGGCGGTCCACCTGTACGTGAACCGGGGGGGGTTTCGGTTCGAGGCGGATCGGGGATTCGCCGAGCATTTCGGGCCGCTGGGGGGCACCGGCGGGCAGTTCGCCGACGTGGACAACGACGGCGACCTGGACGTAGTAATTGCCGACGCGCACCGACGCGACGGCACCCGCGGCCCCGTGTTGCTGGTCAACGATCTGCCCCGCGGCCGTTTTCTCGACGCCGCCGAGTTGGACCCCGGGTTCCTGCCGGCCGCGGTGACCACGCCGGGCGGCGCGAGTTGCGTGGTGGGCGATTTCACGGGCAACGGGCGTTGCGATCTGCTGCTGGCCCCGACCGGCGAGAAGCCGCTGCTGCTGGAGAACCTCACGCCCGGCGGCCACTGGATCCAGCTCGATTTGCAGGGCACCCGGGAGAAGGACGGCAAATCGCGCTCGAACAACTCGGCGATCGGCGCCCGGGTGGAAATCAAGACGGGCACGGTGTTTCAGCAGTTCACGGTGGGTGTGCCTTGCGGCCCGGTGGCCATGCCGCCGCTGAGGATCCACGCAGGCTTGGGCAGCAATCCCAAGGTCGACTGGCTACGGATCTTCTGGCCCGACGCCGTGTTGCAGGCCGAGCTCGAGCTGGCCGCCGATCGGGTAACGGCTGTCACCGAGTTGGCGCGCAAGACGTCGTCGTGCCCGCTGCTGTTCGCGTTTGACGGCTCGCGGTTCGAGTTCGTGAGCGATTTCGGGGGCGTGGGAGGCTTGGGATACTTTCTGGCGCCCGGTGTTTACGCCCCGCCTGATCCGACGGAATACCTGCCCCTACCGCGGATGCAACCGGAGGGCGGCCAATACGTCCTCCAGACGCTGACGCGGTTGGAGGAGGTAACCTACTTCGACGAAGCGAAGCTGATCGCCGTCGATCATCCGGCCGGCACGCGGATCGTGCCCAGTGAGATGATGGCGATCAGCGTCCCGCCGCCGCGTTTCGAGGTCTTCTGCTACCGGGAGACGATCGAGCCGGTCCGGGCCGTGGACCATCGCGGCGTCGACGTCACCGAGCCGTTACGCCGCATTGATCGGCGTTACGCAGGCGCGGCCGAGTTGGACCCGCGTTTTGCGGGGATCGCCGAGGATCATTTCGTCGAGCTCGACTTCGGCGACCGGCTCGACGGCCTCGCGGCCGATTCCCGGCTGATTCTGCTGTTGTACGGGTGGGTAGAGTACGGCTACTCCTCGACGAATTTCGCTGCCTTTCAGGCCGGCGTCCGCGCCGAGGCGCCGAGCATCGAGGTCTGGCGCAACGGCCGCTGGGTCGAGCTGTTCCGCGAGGTCGGCTATCCGGCCGGACTGCAGCACGTGATGACGCTCGAAGTGACCGGAAAGCTCTTGCCCGGCGACCGGCGCATCCGCATCTCGAGCAACATGGAGATCTACTGGGACCGGATCTTCCTGGCCAGGCACCTCGCCGAGACGGAGCTTCGCGTCAGCGAAGTGGCTGCCGGAAGCGCCGACCTGCATTTTCGCGGCTATCCGCGCGAGTATTCGCCCGACGGCCGCCATCCGAACCTGTACGATTACGGCAACGTCGATGGAGCCACGGCCTGGAAGCTGATGGGCGGCGACTACACACGTTACGGCGAGGTGGGCGAGTTGCTCGAAGCGGCCGACGATTGCTTCGTAATCATCGGTCGCGGCGAGGAGCTGACGCTGTGCTTCCCGGCCGAAGGCCTTGGGCCCGTGCCCCCGGGATGCCAGCGATCGCTGCTGTTGAAAACCGACAGCTTCTGCAAGGACATGGACCTCTACACGGCCCACCCCGACACCGTCGAGCCGCTGCCGTTCCACGCGATGAGCGGCTATCCGTACGGCCCCGACGAGCACTATCCGGACAACGACAAGACCAGAGACTACCGCCGCCGGTACAATACTCGGCGGGTGCGAGCTCGTTAGCGATCCGTTGACAACCAGGTATTGGCCGAGTAAGGTAAAGACTGCACTTTCTGAAAAAACGGCACTTAGGCCTACAAATTGGGGGAAGGCGGCGCAGCCGCGTTTCCCTCAATTTCGACTTCGTATCGCTGCATGCCCTGCCATCGGACCCATGATTATTCGCCAAC